>NZ_CALPCH010000007.1 GCF_943193005.1 Pumilibacter intestinalis | reverse complement strand
CGATGACTGGGGTGAAGTCGTAACAAGGTAGCCGTATCGGAAGGTGCGGCTGGATCACCTCCTTTTAAGGAACTCGCAAATAGAGCGAGTATACTTCAAGAAGAGAGGTTGGGGAAAGATAAAGTTGTTTAAGCCCAACCGAGTGTTAATTCGATTAGCAAGAAATCTATTTCGTAAGTGTGCTTAAGTAAAGAGGACTGTCTGTTAACCGCGACAGTCCTCTTTTTTTGTGTTTTATGATTTAGTATGAGATTGCCGCGGGTGCAAGCACCCTCGCAATGACAGTGCGCTCGGCTAAGGACAATGTTTACCCGTCATTGCGAGCGTAGCGAAGCAATCCCCTGCATGAGAAAACAAACTATATATGACAACGTATTACTTGCAACGTAACAAATAGTAGCCTTCTATGTTGTCGCGTTCCGATACCGTGTATTGCGAAAATCCGAACTTATTAAGAACGCGGAGCGAAACGAGTGCGCCGTAGCCTATTACGCGGGCGCGGTTGGGCGTGAGCGAGGGGTATTCCGCGAGTAAGTCCGCGCCTTCGAAAAATCGGGTTGCAACGCTCTCCAAAAATTCGCGCGTTACCGTAGAGCCGTGCACTTTGTTCATATCGTATTTTTCGGGGCATGCGAGCATGCCGCCGAGCGCGGTTGCCGTGCCGCCTATTCCTATCAGTTTTTCGGCGGGCGGCAGGGGCGCGTTCAAAGCGGCGGATATGAGTTTTTCCGCTTTCTCTCGCGAAAACGCCGCGCCGTCGCGCAGGCGCACGCAACCTACGGGGTTGCTCTTTTTATACGTTATGGCGTTGTTCTTGCCGCAAACTATTTCGCAACTCGCGCCGCCTATATCGAATACCGCGGCGATTTCGTGCGAGTAGGAAGCCGCGCCCGCATACCCGATTTCGGCTTCGGTTTCGCCGCTCAGCACGTCTACGGCAATTCCGGTGCGCCTTAATACCTCCGCCGTAAATTCGCTGCCGTTTTTGGCGGCGCGTACCGCTTCGGTGGCGAATATCGCCGTTTCGTCCGCGCCGTCGCGCTTCGCTTCTCTGCAAAATTGCTCTATTGCAACTACGGTACGTTCGATTGCTTCGTGCTTTAACTCGCCCGAAAAAAACAGCCCGTCGGCGAGGACGGTGCTGTTTATCTTTTTTGCCGCAACGGTAGTGCTTTCGTCGAGTACGGCGTACCGTACCGAATTGCTGCCAACGTCTATTATCGCGGTGCTTTTCATTGTTATTTTCCTACGAACGATATTTCGTCTTTGCCTTTCATGTTGAGGTATTCGCGAGCTATCATTTCTATGTATTCGTCGCTCTTGTAGTATTCGAGGTTGGACGCGCCGAGCTCGAGTCGCGCGTTGAGGTCGGCGAGCTGCCGCTCCAGCCGCTCTTTGCGCGAGGTGGCGGAAGCCAAACTTACAAGACCCACTATAAGCGATATAAGCATTAGCACGGCGAAAGCGGCGCACGCCGCAACTACTATTATCTTGACTTTTTCGCGGTTTTCCGCACGTATCTGCATTGAATTACACTCCTTTAGTTTACCGTTTCATATATTATATCACTTGTTTCGCTCTTGCGCAACCTTTTTTGCGGGTTTTGCCGTGCTTCGGTTTAATTGACAAATTTTCCGCTATGTTATATAATCGGATAAGATAAGGAGATTTGTATATGATAATAGAACCCAAAGTAAGAGGATTTATATGCACCACGGCTCACCCCGAGGGTTGCAAAGCGGCGGTAAATTCGCAGATAGCGGTAGCCGAAAAGTACGCGGGCAAGATAAACGCGGGCAAGCGTGCGCTCGTGATAGGCGGAAGCACCGGCTACGGATTGGCTTCGCGCATTGCGCTTGCGTTCGGCGGCGGCGCGGCTACGCTTAACGTGATGTTCGAACGCGCGGCGGCGGGCGTGAGAACGGCAACCGCGGGCTGGTACAACACTGCGGCTTTCGAGCAGGCGGCGGAGAAAAAAGGACTTTACGCAAAGAGCGTGAACGGCGACGCGTTTTCTAAAGAGATAAAAGAGCGCGTAATAGAAATAATCAAGCGCGACTTGGGAAAAGTGGACGCGGTTGTGTACTCGCTTGCCGCGCCGCGCCGCACCATGCCCGACGGCTCGGTTTGCAATTCGGTGCTTAAAACGGTGGGCGAAAACTTTACGAATAAAACTATTGATTTGCGCACGGGCGAGGTGGGCGAAATAACCGTTACTCCCGCAACTCCCGAGGAGATAGACGCCACCGTAAAGGTAATGGGCGGCGAAGATTGGGCGGACTGGATTGCCGCGCTTACGGCTGCGGGAGCGCTCGAAGAGGGCGCGCTCACGCTCGCGTATTCCTACATAGGACCCAAAGTAACGCACCCCATATACATGAACGGCAGTATCGGCATGGCTAAACGCGATTTGTACTACACCGCAAAAGCCATATCCAAAAAGTACGGCGTTAACGCCCGCGTTTCGGTAAACAAGGCTCTCGTAACGCAGTCGAGCTCGGCTATACCCGTTGTGCCGCTTTATATTTCGCTCTTGTATAAGGCTATGAAAAAGGCGGGCACGCACGAGGGGTGCATAGAGCAGATGTGCAGGCTGTTCTCCCAAAAACTCGGCGTTTACGACTCCGAGGGCTACATAAGGCTCGACGACCTCGAAATGGACGAGAAGATACAAAAAGAGGTTTCCGAGGCGTGGAAAGCCGTGAACACTCAAAACCTTGACGAATACGCCGATATCGCCGGCTATTGGGACGACTTTTACAAGATGTTCGGCTTTAAGTTCGCAGACGTGGATTATTCCGCCGACGTAAACGCCGAGGCGGAAATAAAAGAGGCGTAAAAAATATAGGAAAATAAAGAAACCGTTCGGGTATATCCGAGCGGTTTCTTTGCGTGTTACAGTTCTTTATCGAGCACCGCGATTGCCGTGCGCTCGAGATTTTTTTGCGATAGGTCTTCGGTACGTTTGAATACCGCCGCCGCAAGCACGTCTATTACGTAAAGTTGGCTTATTTTAGCTACGAGCGAGCCGCTGTCGAGCGGTGCGCTTTTTGTCACTACGTGGAGGGGGACGTCGGCGTACATGCTTAGCGGCGACTTTAAGTAGTTGGTGATTATAATGAGTTTCGCGCCGATTTGCTTTGCCGTTTGCGCCACGCCTATTATGTCTTTGGTGCTTCCGCTCACCGAAAACAGCACGAGCACGTCGTCGGCGGTGAGGGTGGAGGTTGCGATTGTTTGAAAGTGACTGTCGGTTAGGTGGAAGGCGTGTATGCCGAAGCGCAGGAATTTGTTGCGCATTTCTTCCGCCGCAACGCCCGAGTTGCCGCTGCCCATGCAGTATATGCGCTTAGCTCCGAGCAAAATGGAAACCGCCTTTTCGAGGTTTTCGCGGTTTATGAGTTCGTAAGTGGAGTGCAGGGCGGTAGTCATGTTGTTCATTATATTAAACGCGAAATCGCCAGAGTCGCCCGTGTATTCGGTGTTGCTCTGCGCAAGCAACATTCTGAACTCCGAGTATCCTCTCAGACCCAACTTACGGCAAAAGCGCAAAAGAGTGGACTCGGCAACGTTGCAAAAAGCCGCGAACTCGGTAATCGATAGATAACTCAAGTTGCTTATGTTGTTCGAAGCCAAGCATTTTATAATAGCGTTGTCTTGCTTGGTTGCATGCTGTTTTATCAGTTCTATCCTGTCAAAAACATTTTCCGCCATAAAATTTCGCCTTAAATTTGGTTTGAGTACTTAAATTTTATCATATTTTCGCTTTTGTGTCAAGAGTTATAAACTTTTTACACCTCAAAAATGACAGCAAATTTTCATAAACACACTTAAAAAATAAAAATATGCCGTGAAAATGCTATATTTTTATTGACATGTATATATTTTGGTGGTATAATTGTCAGGACAAATGCCAAATAAATGAAAAATCGCTTTCATTTTGACGGTAAATTATGGTAAAGTTGCAAAAAATAGAAGCGTGAGGAGAATGAATATGTCTAAAATGACGGTTTACGTAATCCACCACAGTCATACCGACGTAGGGTATACCGATACTCAGGAAAAAATGAAAGCCCACCACATAGGGTTTATACGCGAGGTGTTGGGGCTTGTAAAGAAAGAACCGCGTTTTAAGTGGAATTGCGAGAGCTATTGGGCGGTGCGCTGTTTTTTGGCGGACGCGTCGAACGAGGAAAAGAAAGCGTTTGTTGCGGCGGTTAAGTCGGGCAACATAGGGCTTTCGGGCAGTTATCTCAATTTAACCGACCTTGCGAGCGAACGCGTGCTCAACGAAACGGCGGACAAGTGCGTTAAAGAACTTTCTGCGCTCGGGTTGCAGTGCAAGTGCGCCATGACCGCCGATATAAACGGCTACGGTTGGGGATTTTCCGACGTGCTTTACAGCCACGGCGTGCGCGCGCTGTTATCATCTATACACACGCATCACGGCTATCATCCGCTGTTCCGCAAGCAAACGCCCTTTTATTGGATTACTCCCAAAGGCAACAAATTGCTCGTGTGGAACGGCGAACACTACTTGTTCGGAAACGAGCTCGGCATTGCGCAGGCGTCGGAATTCGAGTACACGTTGCAAGACGGTCTTACCTTTGCGGGCATGAGCGCGTACGAGAAATCATGCGTGCGCATAAAAGCGTTTATAGATACGGCTCGCAAGCAGGGCTACGAGTACGATTTCATAACCGCGTCGGTGAGCGGCAACATGACCGACAACTCGCCCGCTTCTCTCAAAGTATTGGAATTCATAGACCGCTACAACTCCGAACACAAAGATACAGAACTTAAGCTCGCCACGCTCGACGAATTTTTCGCGGCGGTGGCGAAACTGAAAAACATACCCGAGTATTCGGGCGATTGGACTGACTGGTGGGCAGACGGCGTGGGGTCTACGCCCGCCGACACGATGCAGTTTCGCGCGGCTCAACGCGCCTACTCGGTTGCCCGCAAGCTCGACGAAAGCGGAGAGATAGGCGGGGCGGAAAACTACGCTTCCGCGCTCGATAATTTGATGATATACGCCGAGCACACTTGGGGATATTCGTCTTCAATAACCGAGCCGTACCATCCGCAAGTGAACAACCTCGACCAGTGGAAACGGCTTTACGCGCTCAAGGCGTGCGAGTCGGCAACGATAGCGTGCGAGCGCATACGCAGGCGCTACGGCGAAACGCCCATATCGCTTCACCGCGAACTCAAGTTCAGAGCGGTGAACCCGCACGACTTTGCGGTGCGCGAAGTGCTCGTGCAAGACCTCGAACATTTTTACGGTCACACCCATTTCGACGTGATAGACGAAAAGAGCGGCGGAAGCGTGCCCTTTCAGATTAGCAGTTATTCGCGCGGACCGGAAATGTGCATACTCGCGTCGCTTGCGCCAAAAGAGGTTAAAACGTTTATACTGCGCGAAAAAGAGAAGCCCGAAGTTGAAAGCGCGGGACTGTGCGCGCAAAGGGGAATAGAGGGGATATCGGATATTTACCGCGTGATAAGCGCGGACTCCGAAAACTACGCCTACACGAACGCGATAGAGAACGCGCACATGCGCATAGAGTATTCGCGCCCTCGCGGAATTACGAGCATTTTCGACAAAAAACGCAAACGCGAACTCATTGCGAGGGGAGGCACGGCGTTCCGCCCCGTATACGAGGTTACGCCGCGCGGCGATACCGAAGATTACCTGTGGGTGCGCCGCAACATGGGCAGAAACCGCAAGGCGGTGCGCACCGAGCGCGATTACGGCGAACTTACCGATATTAAGGTGCTTGAAAACGGGCGGTTATACTCGCGAGCGGAACTCGTGTATTCGCTCAAAGGAACGAGCCGTTGCAGCGTGATTATTACCGCATACAAAGATATGCCGCGCCTTACCGCCGACCTGCGCATGCACAAAAACAGCGTGTGGGAACCCGAGAACGTGTATATAGAGTTGCCGTTTGCAAATGAGGACGGCGAGCTTTACATGGATAAAGCGGGCGCGGTGTTCCGCCCGAGAATAGACCAACTGCCGGGCACGTGCGTGGATTTCTACGCGCTCCAAAACGGTGCGGCGCACGTAGGTAAAAACGGTTCGGTGCTCATAACCTCGCCCGACGCGCCGCTCATGGCAATGGGCACGCTCGAGGCGCACGCCGTAAAGCTCATGGGCGACGGGCTCCCCAACAACGACGAACTTTACGGCTGGGTTATGAACAACTTTTGGGAAACCAACTTTAAGGCGAGCTTGGGCGGATTTTATCAGTTCGGATACGGCTTGCAGTTAAGCGACGCGACCGACGCCGAAACGGCGTTCCGCGAAATGGAAGCAATCAACGAAGGCATACTCACGTTTTACGCCTTCGAGGGCGATAAGAAATGAAAGCTCTCGGCATAGATTTGGGCGGCACGAGCGTTAAACTCGGAATAGTGCAAGACGGCGCGGTAATAAGTTCGGCTTCGGTGCCCACCCGCAAAAACAGCGACTACGAGGGAATTGTGGGCGATATAGTGGCGGCGGCTAAAAAGCTGTGCGACGGGCACGAGATAGAAAAGGCGGGGATAGGCTCGCCCGGACTCATAAACTCGTCGAGCGGCAAAGTGTGTTACTCCAACAACATTCGCTGGAGCGACTACCCTCTTCGCGACGATATATCCAAAGCTCTCGGCGTGCCCGCGGCAATCGCCAACGACGCGAAGTGCGCCGCGCTCGGCGAGGCTGTTGTGGGTGCGGGCAAGAGCTATTCGCGCGTGGCTATGCTCACGCTCGGCACGGGAGTGGGCGGCGGATTTGCGGTAAACGGCAAGATAGAGGGCGGCAACATACACGCCGACGCGTCGGGAATATTCGGGCATATGACTCTCGTTCCGGGCGGCAGGGAGTGCAACTGCGGCAGAAAAGGTTGCCTTGAAAGTTACTGTTCGGCAACGGCGGTGTCCGAGCGAGCGCAGTCGGTGTTCGGGCGACAGATAACCGCGAAAGAGGTTTTCAGGCTCGCGCTCGAAAGGAACAGGGTGGCAAAAAAGATAGTGGACGACTTTGCGGGATATCTCGCCGTGGCGATAGTAAATCTTGCCAACATACTGCGCCCCGAGTGTTTCGTGATAGGCGGCGGCATGGCGGCTTCGGCGGAAATGTTTTTGCCGATAGTGCGTAAAAAGACGGAAAAAGAATTGTACGGAGAAAAATATGCGCCCGTAAAGATTGTGTCGGCTCAACTCGGCAACGCCGCGGGCATAGTAGGAGCAACGTTATTATGAAAGGTTACGGAAATTACGACAAGTACCCCGAGCTCGAGATTAAAGGGTTCGAGGCTCGGCAGGGCTACGATAGCATTGCGAAAAAGTTCGCTTTGCTCGCAAAGGGCAAAGAACGCTTCGTGATAGTTATGGACTGCTACACGCAGGTGGAACAGCAAAAGGTGCGCGAGGGGCTTGCCTCGCTCGGCGCAACTTGGTTTTTCACCGATGCGGCAATGACCGAGAAAAAGGAGTACAACGCCCGCATTGCGCCCTTTGTTACGAACGACAGAGTGTTCGGCGTGATGAACGCGCTTAAGTTTACCGACTTTATTGAAGAGGACAAAGCGGAAAAACTACGCGCCGAAATAGGCGCGGCAAAGGGCGTGATATGCGTTATGGGCGTTTGCGCCTCGCTCGTTGCGAGCGGCGACTTAACCGTGTATCTCGACCTTGCGCGTTGGGAAATTCAGCGCAGGTTCGCATGCGGCGCAACCAACTGGAACACCGACAACGCGCAGGCAAACAAGCTCGCCAAATTCAAACAGGGATTTTTCGTGGAGTGGCGCATGGCGGACCGTCACAAGCGCAACGTAATGAAAACCGCCGACTATTTGCTCGATACCAACGACACCGCCGAGCCTAAGCTCGTGAGCGGCGAGGGCTGGCGCAAGGGACTCGAAACTTTTGCGAGTCGCCCGTTCAGACTCGTGCCGTACTTTGCGCCCGAGGTGTGGGGCGGACAGTGGATGAAAGAGGTTTGCGGACTTGATAAGAGCGAAAAGAACTACGCTTGGGCGTTCGACGGCGTACCCGAGGAGAACAGCATATTCATGCGTTTCGGCAACGTGCGCGTGGAAGTGCCCTCTATAGACGTTGTGTTTTATCGCCCCGCGCAACTGCTCGGCAACAAGGTGCACGCCCGCTTCGGCGACGAGTACCCCATACGTTTCGATTTCCTCGACACCATGGGAGGGCAGAACCTGTCGTTGCAGGTACACCCGCTCACCGAGTACATTCAGCACACTTTCGGCATGCACTACACGCAGGACGAGAGCTACTACATTTTGGACTGCGAAGACAATACGCACGTGTATCTCGGGCTCAAAGAAAACGTGAACAAAGAACAAATGCTTGCCGACCTCGAGAAAGCGCAACGCGGAGAGTGCGAGTTTCCCGCCGAAAAGTACGTAAACAAATTCCCCGTGAAAAAGCACGACCATTTCTTAATCCCCGCGGGCACGGTGCACTGCTCGGGTTCGGACACAATGGTGCTCGAGATAAGCGCAACGCCGTATATATTCACGTTCAAGCTGTGGGACTGGTCGAGATTGGGGCTTGACGGCTTGCCGCGCCCCGTGCACATAAACCACGGCAAACACGTAATTCAGTGGGACAGAGACACCGAGTGGGTAAAGAAAAATCTCGTAAACCGCTTCGAGCTAATCAACAAAGAAGAGGGCTTTACGGAAGAGCGCACGGGACTGCACGAGCGCGAGTTTATAGAAACGCGCCGCATGAAGATAACGGGCAAAGCTACGGTAAAGGCGGAAGACAGCGTAACCGAAGCCAACGTGGTAGACGGCAAGGGCGCCATAATAGAAAGCCCGACGGGCGCGTTCGAGCCTTACGAGGTGCACTATGCCGAAACGTTTATAATTCCTGCGAGCGCGGGAGACTATACGGTGCGCCCGCTCGACGGCGAAGTAACAATAATAAAAGCCACGGTGCGCGGCTGAAAATCGTTTAACAAGTAAAATAAACAATCTCCAAAGGAGGACTATGATATGAAAAAGTTGGTTTCGTGTGCTTTAACTGCCGTGTTGTGCGTATGCCTCGCGCTCGGTTTCGCGGGGTGCGGCGCAAACAACGCGAACACGATTGTGGTGTGGTGCGAAGCGACGGGCTCGGACAAACAGGTTATGGACGAGTTCGTAAAGTATTTCAACGATAACAACGAATTCGGCTACACAATGACCTACAAAATGCAAGACAGCGTAACCGCATCTATTTCCACGGCTTCCATGGGCGGCAGTGCGCCCGATATCGCCGTTTGGCCGCGCTGGGAAACTGTGAGCAAAAACAAGCTCGTGCACGACCTCACTCAAAAGATAGAGGAGAGCGATGTTATAAACCTCAGCGACTACAACGAAGCGGCGCAACGCGAACTTACGGTGAAAGGCAAAACTTACGGCGTTTCCACCGACCTCGACGCTTGGGGATTGTGGTGCAACATGGACCTCATGACCGAGGAGCAGATACCCGCAACCTGGGCTCAACTCAAAGAGTCTACCCGCACGCTTACGAGCGGCGAGGGCACGGACAAAATCGTGGGGCTTGACGCTTACAACCTGCGCGGTCAGTTCTACAGCTTTATGCTCACGCTCGACAACGCGCAACTTGTGGATACGAGCGGAATGTTTCCCACGATAAACATAGACGTTTCCGACAAAAACTCCAAATCTTACCGCGACGCCGAAAACGTGATGAACCTGTTTATAGAGCTTATGGAAATTACGGGTTGCCCCACCGATTATCATACCGACGATAAGTTTATAGAGGGCAAAGTTGCCATGAAATTCGGACCGAGCAACTACGCGAGCACCGTTAAAACCCTTCTCGGAAAGGAAATGAATTTGCGCTTTGTGGGCTATCCCGCGTTCAGCGAAACCGAGGGAAACTCGGCGGGTATGCTCGGCGGCTACTCGCTCGCCGTTCCCAAATCCAAAAATTTGGATAAGAGCTTTAAGGTTATAGAGTGGTGGCTCAAAGACGAAAACCTTTCAAAGTACTGCGAGCTTTACGGCTTTTTGCCCGCAAAAACCGCTTTGCAGGAAAGCGAATTCGTTTCGCAAAATTCCACTTTATCCACAATGAAAGAGCTTCTTCCCACGTGTGACGTTCGACCCATAGTGAAAGGGTATTCCAACGTGGAAATCGCTTGGATATTCGCAACCATAGACTCGTTGCGCGAGTATATCCGCGAGGGTAAAGGAAGCATAAAAGACGCGGAAACCGCGCTCAAACAGATTAAAAAGAACGGCGACGAAATGTTCAAACTCGAGTTTGTGATGTAACGGAGAAATCGGAAATGACGGCTACTGTAAAGAAAAAGAGAACTTTGCAATCTCGGCTCGAGGTGAAAGGCTTTTTGTTCGTGTTGCCCTCGCTCCTGTTCTTTTTGCTCTTTGTGCTCGTGCCCATAATAATGGCAGTAACGCTCGCGTTTACGCGGTACGACGGCTTGGGCGAAATGGAGTTTGTGGGGTTTGACAACTTTGTAAACATTTTCACCCTCGATACCGTTTATCTCAAATCGTTTGCGAACGTGGCTTGGTACGCGTTGTTTGCAATCCCGCTTTCGGTGGTGCTTCCGCTTGTGTACGCGCTCTTGATTAACTCCAAAGTGGCGGGCGGCAAAGTGTTTCGCGCCATATACTACCTGCCGGGGCTTACGAGCGCGGTGGCGGCGGCAACCGTTTTCCGCCTTGTGTTCAATCCCGATATAGGCATTGTGAACTCCTTTTTGCGCATTTTCGCAATCGAAGGTCCGCAGTGGTTGGAGTCGTCGAGCACGGCTATGATTACCATAGTTATACTCGCAATGTGGCAGGGAATAGGCGGCAACATGATAATCTACGCCGCGGCAATGAAAGGCATTTCGCCCGAGATTTACGAAGCGGGTAAAATAGACGGCGCGACAAAGCCGTATATGTTCTTTAAGATTACGTTGCCGCTTCTTTTGCCCACGACTTTCTTTATAATCACAATGAGCATAATAGGCGCGTTTCAGCTTTACGACCAAGTGCTCACCATGACCGACGGCGGACCCGCAAACTCCACCGTAACGCCCGTGTTCGTGATATATAACCGAGCGTTCGGCACTAATACGAGTATGGGTTACGCTTCGGCGCAGGCGGTAATACTGTTCGCGCTCATTGCGGTTATATCCACTGTTACACAGCGGTTCGTGAAAGACCGCGCGTATTAAAGGGGGTTGCGAGATGACTAAACTTACACCCAAAACCAAAAATCGAATTGAAAAAACAACGCTGTTTATAGTAATGCTCGCGCTCGCGTTTATCGCGCTTGCGCCGTACTACTGGTCTATTCTCATTTCGTTCCGTCCGCAGAGCGAAATATACGCAACGCGTTCGTGGCTGCCCGTTTCGGTAACGCTCGAGCACTACAAAAACGTGTTCGAAAACGTGGCTGTGGTTCGCTATTTCTTCAACACGATAGGGCTTACGGCGGTGAATATTTTCACCAACCTGCTGTTTGCTTCCATGGCGGCATACGGCTTCGAGAAACTGCGTTTCCGCGGCGGCAAACTCATTTTCCGCATTATGATGCTCTCCATGATGTTGCCGGGAATTGCAACCACCGTGCCCACGTTTTTGCTTCTTCGTTCCTTTCCGCTCGTGGGCGGCAACGATATATTCGGCAACGGCGGCTCGGGATTTATAGGCACGTTCTTGGGCGTGATACTGCCGGGTACGGTGGGCGTATACGGCATATTCTTTATGCGGCAGTTCCTAATCCCCGTAAGCAGTGAATACGCCGAGTCGGCGCGTATAGACGGCGCGGGCGAATTGCGCATATTCTTTAAGATTTATCTGCCCATGCTCGTGCCCGCGCTCCTCACCCTCGGAATATTCTGCTTTCAGGGCGTTTGGAACTCGTATATGTGGCCCAACCTGATACTGCAAGGTCACGAGGAGATGAGCGTGCTCACAATGGCGCTGCGCAATTTCTCGCTCGAAACCAAGTTCCAGTACGGACCTATGATGGCGATGAGCGTGCTCATGAGCATACCCGTTATAGCGGTGTTCATAGCCATGCAAAAATACTTTATCAGCGGCGTGGCTATAGGCGGACTCAAAGGCTGATAAATTCATAAACTTTGTATAATTCCGGAAAACTATACTCAAACCGGTATTATAAAAAATCAAATAACGGAGGATTTTGTATGAAGACAGTTGGCAAAATGAAACGGGCGATAATCGCGCTTGCGGTAACGCTTTGTTTCGCGGTGGTGTCGTGCGGGGTACTGCTCGGCACGGTACGCGCCTACGCGGCGGATAAAGTATTTGAATACGGCGGATTGGAAGGGCGTACGTTTATCGGCGGCATTACTCGTGCCGATATTGAAAACGCATTTGAAGAAGAAGGCGCAAGGCTTAAAGCGGATATGGCGCAAGCGGGAGTTGCTCTTGACACGAGCGGCAGTCATGCTCCGCTCATGAATGGTTGGGAAGCGTTCGGTGGCTTTTTGGCAGCACATTTGAACCTCGGCAACTATGCACAGGGTGCGGGGCTGTGGGCAAGCGATTACGCATTTATGGTATTTAATCCGTATGATAAAAAAGCATACACGGTTAAAGGTAAAAGCGTTAATGCTTACGCCAATGCTTCTAACGGTTGGAAAGACCAAATTGTACATTTGGGATTGCCTAAAGGCAACGATTTTACTATCGAGGAAACAACCTATCAAAATTTCTCGCTCGGCTATACGAAAAACGGTCAAACGGTTTACGGTAAAAACGTGACTGATGCAGGAGTGGAAGAAGAACTAACGGCAGATGATATTGCCGAGAGTATGTATATCCCTATTTGGTACGACACTGCGTTTCCTATAGAGGTATTCAAAAAACTTACTATTTCGGATTACGCGAACGCTTACAAAGAATATTATGCGGATAAAGACGTTAACGTAAATCCTATAAGAGTTAATTTTAAGACGGATGGCGGTAAACCGCGCGATATTGTGTGGCGTCAGGATATTGTATCCGAAAACCAGAAAACGGGCGAAGTTATATTTAACGAAATTCGCAGAAAAATGTTTGCCGTAACGAATACGTTTCTCAACGATTATTACGGTAATTCGGCAAAATGGGGTGCGCCCGTAGCCGAGGAAAGAACGGTTACAAACGCAACCACTCAAAAAGATGTTGTGAGCCAGCAGTTCGCAAACGGCGTTGCCGTGCTCACCGAGAAAGAGGACGAAACCACCGAAATAGTTTTCCATGCGGCTATGAAAGTTGACGAAAACGGCGAAATCGTATCGGTAATAGGCGCGGACAGCGTAGGCGCAATTGCCGACGAACTGATTTCAAAGTTGCCGCAGGGCGTTACCGCCGAAGCCGTGAAAGCCGCGGTGCAAGCAAAATACGATAACGCTATGGGCGTGCCCGCCGCTCTCATGGAATTTGCGGAAGGAACGAATATACTCGTTCAGCGGTTCGTATCAAACGGGGGGGGGACTTCTGAAATTTCCCTCGACGTAAGCGCGCAAACGCTTACCGCGGTGCTCTTAAGTGCGGAAACTTACGAGCTTTACGAAAAGCCCACTCGCTTTAACGAGGGCAACAAAAAGTACGACGTAACGGGTGAAATGATACTCGGACCCGCAATTACCGACGCTTTTGCAGTAGGCGAGAAAACTTATCAAAACTTTTTGTACGGAGCTATCGAGCTTACCGCAGACGAAGACGACGCGGTGTTTCCCGGCGTGAATTACAAAGCTGACGGAACTCGCACCGTGCTCGATTTGTCGGCTAAAATAGTAATAGAAGACGACGTGTTTATTCCCAACAGCTACGGCAACGTGGGAGCCGCCGACCTGCTCGAAAAATTCCAAGCGGCATACAAAGAGTACGTTCAAAAAGGCGTTGCGCTCGGCATGCCCAACAAAGAGGGTATCGGCGCATGGTCGTCGGTAGAGGGCGGCATAGACGTTGAAACGGGCGAATTCAAAGACGGACAGGGCATGATTAAGCTCGGCTTGCACATGACCGACAGTAACGCTATTTGCTACTACGGCGTAACTGCAATGCTCGCGTACAGTCCCGAAGACGGCAAAGTATATATCCTTAAAGACGCCGTAATAAGCAACATGGCGAATTACTACAGCGTGTACGGCGCGCCCCGCGGCGACCTCACCAAAGCAGTACTCACTGTAGACGGCGAAGAATACGAGGTGGAAATTCAGAACTTCCAACTCGGATATTTAACGGTAATGGGCGGCAGTGCGAGTATGACCGCCGACCGTAACTGGGATTTCGAACTTAAGGGCGCGGTTAACCTCGACGGCAGCCGCATACCCGGCGTGGAATATCCCGGCGACGAAAAACCCGACGAAAAACCCGACGACAACGAGGTTGAAGCGGGTTGCGGTTGCGGCGGCGACCTTACCGCAGACGGCGCGTTGTTCGGCGGCGTTGCGGCGGTTGTAACGCTCGGCGCGGCTGCGGCTATCGTTCTTGCAAAAAAGCGCAAGGAGGATAGATAACGCGGATATGAAAATTTGGAAAAAAGCTATAGTATTGCTCGCCGCGCTCGTACTGAGCGCGGGAGTGCTCGGAGGGTGCAAGGCGGATAAGCCGCCCGAGGGCGAAAAAGAGCCGCCTCTCGTTACGGTGGAACGGCCCACCGAGGAGGAAACCCGCGCCAAAGCCATGGTAAAAGCTATTTTCGATAACTACGCGGTGAGCGGCGGAAGCGGCGAAAACGAGTATATAAACGTAAAAGAATATCACAACACAACGCAATCCGGATTTTTGTGGTCTAACTTCAGCGCGGCGGGCATGCAGTATTACATGTGCAAGCTCTATCCCGAAGATAACGAGCAGAAAGAAACTTTCCGCAAAATGATAAACAATTTCAAGTATTTTCGCCAAAGCAATCCTGCGGCTAACTCTGCGGCGGACTCGGTGAAATACCATTCGGGCAGAGGAAGCGAGGTAAACGGCGGGCACGGCGATTGTTTCTTCGACGACAACATTTGGGTTGCCCGCAACTTTCTCAGGGCTTACGAACTGTTCGGCGACGAGTGGTATCTCGAAGAAGCCAAGCGGGTAAACAACTGGGTGCTTTGGGGCTGGAACGACGACCTCAAAGGCATAGTTTGGAGCGAGGTTGGGCTTACCGACGGCGCGACCGAACAGCACCTCGAGCGCGGACTGAGCGCGAACGCTTGCGGCATAATGGTTAACGCAATGCTCAGCGAGCTTGCCGAAAACGCGGAGGAAAAAGCGTATTATTTCGAGTGGGCGGAAAAGTTCTACGACTTTTGCAAAATCATGCAGAACAAGCCCGAAAGTTACGATTACTGGAACGGCATACACACCGTTATCGAAAACGGCGTGCGCAAGAACGGCGGCGTAAACCGCGTGCACTACGCCTACAATTCGGGCAGTATGATTTTGGCGGACTTACTCATGTACGATTTGGAAACCGACCAAACCAAAAAGGCGGAGTATATGGACGACGCTGTGGGAACTTCGGCGGCGGCGAAGAAAACGTTTAACCTGCTCGACCCCGGCGCAAGCAAATTTTACTACACGGGCGACCCGTGGTTTGCGTGCATATTGAACGAAGCCTACTACGAGCTTAGGCTCTACAAGCCCGAAGAGGCAAGGAAATACATGGAGTCTTTCAATAAAAACGCAACGGCGGCTTATCTCAACCGCGACCCCGTAACCAAATTGTTCCCCTATCAGGCGACCAAAAAGTTTACGTGGGAGCAAAACGCCTCGTGGGTAATACATCAAGTGGGCGTTGCCGAACAGGCGGTGCTGTGCGCTCTTTACAGCATAGAGTGATAAATTAACTATATGTGCAACGGGTTTCGCTTTTTGCGAAGCCTTTTGCATAACCTCGAGGAAAGAAACGTGAAAGTTAAAATTGCGGTTATAGGCGCAACGGGTTCGGCGTATAAGCGCACGTTGCCCGCGCTCGAAAATTCGGATATTTGCCGCGCTGTGGCGGCTCAGGCGCGAAACGCCGAACTGCTCGCAAAAGCGTGCGAGCGTTTCGGCATAGGGGAGAGCTATACGAGCGAGGAACAAATGCTCGCGCGTGCCGACTATGACATGGTACTTATAGCAAACCCGCCGTTTATGCACCGCGAGAGCATAGCCCGCGCCGTTAAAACGGGCAAGCCGATACTGTGCGAAAAGCCGCTCGCGCAAAATGCCGCGGAAGCTGTGGCGTGCGCCGAACTGCTTGAAGATTACGGCGGCGGGTTTGCCGTGGCGCACCATTTGCGACACCAAAAGGCGTTTGCCGATATAAAAGAAATTTTGCGCTCGGGCGAGATAGGCAAAGCCGAAAGCGCGTGCTTTAGGTGGGGTTTTCGCATGAACGAAAACGCAAAAAACGCGCTTTGGAAACTCGACCCCGTGCTCGGCGGCGGAGGCACTCTGTCGGACAACGGCGTGCACGCTCTCGATATGGCGATAGCTTTGTTCGGCAAGCCGCAAAAGGTTGCGGGAAACAGTGCGCATATTCGCTTCGATACCGTATTCGACAGCGAAACCGCCTTTTTGGCATACAACGGATTGAGCGTAACGGTGAGTTCGTCGCAGTCGGCAAGCCCCGACTTTAACGACCTCGTTATATGCGGCGATTGCGGCAGGATAGAGGCGAGGGGATTTTTCGGCGAGAAGAGTTTGCGCGAGCTTACGGTGGATTGCGGGCAAGAGAAAAGACGCACGGTTTACAATGACGTAAATCCGTACGCCTTGGAAGTGGAAGATTTCGCGCGCCGCTACGTGCTTAACAGCACTGTCGAATACTGCGGCTCGTCGCTTTCCGACTCCGTTCTTGCTCTGCAAATCATTGAGGAAGCAAGGAAGTAAGTTACTTTCTCATGTAGGGGATTGCTTCGCTACGCTCGCAATGACAATTAAACGTGTGGGTATACCGTCATTGCGAGGGCACTTGTGCCCGCGGCAATCTCAAGCATGAAACATGTATGGTTGCTTTCTCATGTATGGGATTGCTTCGCTACGCTCGCAATGACAATTAAACGTGTGGATACCCGTCATTGCGAGGGCACTTGTGCCCGCGGCAATCTCAAGCATGAAACATGTATGGTTACTTTCTCATGTAAGGGATTGCTTCGAAACGCCTAATTCATAATCGCGATAAACAAATTCAAATACAGCGCGAACATCAGCCATGCTTCGTAGGGAATGAGAAGCGAACCCGCCACGGCCGACACTCTGAACGCGTATATGATAGTCGCGAGATTTATCGCAACCAAAGCGGCGAGCCACAAAAACGAGAACGCGTACCACTTGAGCGTGAAGAACGCGAACGGCCAAGCAAGGTTGAACGCAAGACCTATAGCCCACAAAATCACGGCTACGTTTTTGTCGCGCTCCAGCGTTTTGGTAACCGCGGGCTTGTTCATTATGAAGAACAGCGACGCGCCTATCATTGCGTAGAGTACGCCCCAAACTATGGGAAACACTTTGTCGGGCGGGGTTGCGGGCGGCAGAACGAGCATGCCGTAGCCTGCTTTACTGCCCGAGAACAGTCCCGACAAAAATCCGAGAAACATTGTGCCGAGCGTAGCCGTGACAAACACGGGTATGCTCGTTCTCTTTTTCAAATGTGCGGTTTGTGCCATTTTATTCGTATATACCTCCGTATTCAAACATAGTTTGCGCACGGAGCGGCTCAATTATCCGCGTTTAGAAAATATGCAGTACGTAGTCATTCAAAAGCATGAATACGGAGAGAAGCATGAGGTATATCGCAAAGCCGTCCAGGCTGTGTTTTTCGAGCAGTTTGAGCATGAATTTCACGGCAACGAGTCCGCTTATAAAAGACGAAATGAGCGCGGCAATCAGCGCGGGCGCGTCTATGCCGCCGCCTATGCCGTTGAACGCTATTTCCACTATGCTCGAGCCGACTATAACGGGTATGGAAATGAGGAACGAAAAGCGAGCCGCCTGTTTGCGCGGGTATCCGAGTATGGTTGCGGCGGCAATGGTTGCGCCGCTTCGGCTCAAACCCGGCAGCGCGGCTATGCCCTGCGCCGCGCCTATAATCGCCGCGTGAGGGTAGGTGAGCGGCTTTGGCGCGGTCTTGTTCGCCGCAAAGCCGCAACACAGCAGTAATATGCCCGTGATTATAAAGCAGTAAACGAGCATGTTGCCGTAAAGCGCGTCGCGAAACAGCACCGAAATCAAGCCCGCTATAATCGCCGTGGGCACGGAAGCCGTTACAATGAGTCGCATGGGTTTTGCGAGCGGCTTTCGCGCGATATCCCACACTTCGCGCCGCATAACTATAATTATGGCGGCGAGCGTTCCGAGATGACAAACGAGCTCGAACCCCAGCCCGAGTTGTCCCACGCCCAAAAAGTTTGCGGCGAGCAAGAGGTGTCCGCTGCTCGATACGGGTAAAAACTCCGTAAGTCCTTGCACTATTCCGAGAATTACAGCTTCGAGTACAGTCATGTTAAATATATATGTGCGAGTAATGCCGCTCATTCCGCGCGTATTTCGAAATATTCGTTAAAACAGTTGCTTTATGACGCCTCGTTGTGATATAATAACTTTTGGTAAAAAATACATTTACAAGGAGTATACAAACCATTATGTCCAAAAAGTTCGTTTATATGTTCAAAGAGGGCAACGGAAAGATGCGCGAATTGCTCGGCGGCAAAGGCGCGAACCTTGCCGAGATGACCAATCTCGGGCTTCCCGTTCCTCAGGGCTTTACGATTTCAACCGAGGCTTGCACCCAGTATTACGAGGACGGCAAGCAAATCAATAAAGATATACAAGCCGAAATCATGGAAAACATAGACAAGCTCGAGAAACTTGTCGGCAAAAAATTCGGCGATAAGAAAAACCCGCTTTTGGTTTCGGTTCGCTCGGGCGCACGCGCAAGCATGCCCGGCATGATGGACACCATTCTCAACCTCGGTCTTAACGAAGAGGTGGTTGAGGTTATAGCCGAAAAGTCGGGCAACCCCCGCTGGGCTTGGGACTGCTATCGCCGTTTCATACAGATGTATTCCGACGTGGTAATGGAGGTAGGCAAGAAATATTTCGAACAGCTTATCGACAAAATGAAAGAGAAGAAGGGCGTTACGCAGGACGTTGAGCTCACCGCCGACGACCTCAAAGAACTCGCTTCGCAGTTCAAAGCCGAATACAAGAACAAAATCGGCAAGGATTTCCCCGCCGACCCCAAAGAGCAGCTTTTCGGCGCAATCAAAGCGGTGTTCCGTTCGTGGGACAACCCCCGTGCGAACATCTACCGCATGGACCACGATATTCCGTACAGCTGGGGCACTGCCGTTAACGTGCAGATGATGGCGTTCGGCAACATGGGCAACGATTCGGGTACCGGCGTTGCGTTCACCCGCAATCCCGCAACAGGCGAAAAGGGTCTTATGGGCGAGTTCCTTGTGAACGCTCAGGGCGAAGACGTTGTTGCGGGCGTTCGCACCCCCATGCCTATCGCGCAGATGAAAGACGTATTCCCCGAGGCGTTCGCGCAGTTCGAGCAGGTTTGCAAAACCCTCGAAAATCACTACCGCGATATGCAGGATATGGAGTTTACCATAGAGAACAAGAAACTCTATATGTTGCAGACCCGTAACGGCAAGCGCACCGCCGCCGCCGCTATCAAAATCGCGTGCGACCTTATAGACGAAAAGATGATTTCCGAAAAGGAAGCCATCATGCAGATAGACGCGAAATCGCTCGACATGCTTTTGCACCCCACGTTCGACGTTGCGGCTCTTAAGAACGCCGACAAGAACAACGTAGTGGGCAAGGGTATCGCGGCTTCGCCCGGCGCGGCTACGGGCACTATCGTGTTCACCGCCGAAGACGCCGTTGAAGAGGGCAAGAAGGGCAAAAAAGTTATCCTCGTTCGTCTCGAAACCTCGCCCGAAGATATCGAGGGCATGAAATACGCGCAGGGCATACTCACCGTTCGCGGCGGTCAGACCTCGCACGCCGCCGTTGTTGCTCGCGGCATGGGAACTTGCTGCGTGTCGGGTTGCGGCGATATCAAGATGCACGAAGAAGAAAAGTATTTCGAACTTGCGGGCAAGACTTTCCGCGAGGGCGACTCTCTCAGTCTCGACGGCTCTACAGGTAACATTTACGACTGCGCAATAAAGACCGTTCCCGCCGACCCCAACTCGGGTTATTTCGGCAGAATTATGGCTCTTGCCGATAAATACAAGGCTGTAGGGGTTCGCACCAACGCCGACACCCCCGCCGACGCAAAGCAGGCTGTGGCGTTCGGAGCGCAGGGCATAGGTCTTTGCCGTACCGAGCACATGTTCTTCGACCCCGACCGTATCGGCGCGTTCCGCGAAATGATTTGCTCGGACACCGTGGAAGAGCGCGAAGCCGCTCTCGCCAAAATCGAGCCCATGCAACAGGCGGATTTCGAGGGCTTGTTCGAAGCTCTGGGCGGATATCCCGTAACCATTCGTTTCCTCGACCCGCCTTTGCACGAATTCGTTCCCACCGACGAGGCGGATATAGCGGCTCTCGCCAAAGCTCAGGGCAAGACCGTTACCCGCATTAAAGAGATTATAGACTCGCTCCACGAGTTCAACCCCATGATGGGACACCGCGGTTGCCGTCTTACCGTAACTTATCCCGAGATTGCGGTAATGCAGACCAAAGCAATCATAAAAGCCGCCATAAAGGTGCAGAAGAAGCACAAAGATTGGAAGCTCGTGCCCGAAATCATGATACCGCTTACCGGCGAAGTTAAAGAAATGAAATTCGTTAAGGATATAGTGGTTAAAACCGCCGACGCGGAAATCAAAGCCGCGGGAGCTAACCTCAAATACGAGGTGGGCACCATGATAGAGATACCCAGAGCGGCTATCACCGCCGACGAGATTGCCACCGAAGCCGAGTTCTTCTGCTTCGGCACCAACGACCTTACCCAGATGACGTTCGGCTTCAGCCGCGACGACGCGGGCAAGTTCCTCGGCTCGTACTATCAGAACAAGATTTACGAGAGCGACCCGTTTGCCCGTCTTGACCAAAAGGGCGTGGGCTCTCTCATGAAAACCGCCGTTACGCTCGGCAGAAAGACTCGCCCCGATATGCACTGCGGCATTTGCGGCGAACACGGCGGCGACCCGTCCAGCGTTGAGTTCTGCCACAATATCGGGCTTTCCTACGTTTCCTGCTCGCCGTTCCGCGTGCCCATCGCGCGTCTTGCCGCGGCTCAGGCTAACATCAAAAACCCGAGAAAGTAATAGGCTTTTGAGAGCAAATTTCAGCTAATATTCAAATCCCGATAAGGACGGTGCGAAAAATGCGCCGTCCTTAACGTGGTTTTTTCGTATCGTTGTTTTTTAACACTGCGAGGGTACTGCAATAGGTAAAAACGTAACGCGTTATTCGGATATAACGCACCAAATAGAAGCCGAATACTTGAGCGAATACGCCGCAAAGGCGGCGGACTCCAAGGGGCGCGAGCGTCCTCTCGCCGAAGACGGATTGCGCACCGATTTTCAGCGCGACCGCGACAGGATACTGCATTGCAAGGCGTTTCGCAGGCTTAAGCACAAAACGCAGGTTTTTCTTTCTCCCGAGGGCGACCACTACCGCACGCGGCTTACGCACACGCTCGAGGTGAGTCAGATAGCCCGCACCATTGCGAGAGCTTTGCGGCTCAACGAGGACCTTACCGAGGCGATTGCGCTCGGGCACGACCTCGGGCACACGCCGTACGGGCACGCGGGAGAAAAGGCGCTCAACGAATTCACTCATTTTGCGCACAACGAGCAGTCGCTTAGAATGGTAGACGTGCTCGAATACAACGGCGAGGGCATGAACCTGTGCTTCGAGGTGCGCGACGGCATACTGAACCACACGAGCAAAGGAAAACCCGCCACTCTCGAGGGGCAAATTGTGGCATGGAGTGACCGTATCGCATACATAAATCACGATATAGACGACGCTGTGCGGGCGGGAGTGATATCCGAAACCGATATACCCGCGCATTTTCGCAGGTTGTTCGGCGAACGGCACGCCGCGCGGTTAAACAGTATGATTATGGATATAATAACCAGCAGCGAAAACAATCCGCGAGTAGCTCCGAGCGAAACTTTCGAGCGCGAGATAATGAATTTGCGGCAGTATATGTTCGATAACGTGTACTCGTCGCCCGTTGCTAAGGCGGAAGAATACAAAGCCGTGGATATGATAAAGTTTTTATACAAGCACTTTACAAAGTATCCCGAGCTTATACCCGAAGAGTTTCGCCGCATGGACGGTTCCGCCGAGCAAAAGGCGGTGGATTACATTTCCATGATGAGCGACAACTACGCGGTGAAATGCTTTACGGATATTACCGTGCCCAAAAATTGGAACAAGTAACAGAGAATGGAATACGGAGAATTTATCGGCGAACTGCTTAAGCGCAGCGACATTGTGAGAATAGTATCGCGCTACACGCACCTTACTAAAAAGGGCGGCACGTATTGGGGGTGCTGTCCGTTTCATCACGAAAAGACCGCTTCGTTTACCGTTTCGGCGGATAAAGGACTGTATCACTGTTTCGGTTGCAAGGCGGGCGGCAACGCGATAAACTTTATAAGCGAAATAGAGTCGGTAGACCGCGGCGAGGCGATAAGAATACTCGCCAAAGAAGCCAACCTCGAAGTGCCGCAATTCAAGCAGGGCGACCGCAACTACGCTCGCGACGCTCAAAAGCGGGAGCGGCTGTATAAACTCATGCGGGCGGCGGCTCGGCATTATCACGAGAATTTGTCGCTTCCCGCGGCAAGCTCCGCGCGGGAATATTTGGCTAAACGCGAGGTGGGAGAGAGCTTGGTTCGCAGGTTCGGGCTGGGGTACAGCGTATCGGGAACGGAAATGATACAGTATCTCGAAAAGCAGGGCTACACCAAATCCGAAATGAAAGAGGCGGGCGTTGCGGCGCAGAAAGCCGACGAATACTACGACGTGTTTTACGGCAGACTGATTTTTCCCATTATAAACAACTTGGGCGAGGTGGTGTCGTTCGGCGGGCGTGTGCTCGTTCAAAACCCCGACTTTGCCAAATATCGCAACGGAAGCCAAACTTTTATATTCGACAAATCGCGCAATATTTACGCCGTGAACCTACTTAAAAAGCGCAAGCAGACCAAAGGGCTCGAGTACGTAATCATGACCGAAGGCTACATGGACGTGATATCGCTTCATAAGGCGGGCTTCGATACGGCGGTTGCGAGCATGGGCACGTCGCTCACGCAAACGCAGGCAAAACTTATCAAGAATTATTGCGACCGCATATACATAAGCTATGACGGAGACGGGGCGGGGCAAAAAGCCACTCTGCGCGGACTCGACATACTTGCGGAAGCGGGACTCAACGTAAAGGTAATAAAACTGCCCGACGGGCTCGACCCCGACGACGTGATAAAAAAGAAGGGAGCGGAATTCTACGCAAAGCTCATAGAAGACGCGGTTACGCTCACTAAGTTCAAGATAGAAACGCTTGGCAAAAAATACGACCTCAAGCGTCCCGATGAAAAGGCGAAATTCGCGGTGGAGGCGGCAAAGGTAATCAAGTCGCTCGAAAATCCCGTGGAACGCGAAGAATACTTAAAGCTGTTGCACGAGATGACGGGCTACACCATGAATACGCTTTACAAGCAAACCGAAATGTCCGCGCCTCCGGAGTTTACGGAAAAGCCCTCTACGCAAAAGGAACAAAAGCCCGCCGCAGTTATAGACCCGTCGCTCAAATTCGTGCTCGCGTCGGTGCTCAACGAAAAGCCGTATTGCGACTATACGTTGAACGTGTTTCCTTATCTCGAGAGCGAACTCGGGCGGAGGATATACGAGCGCGGACTCGAGCGGTTCAAGTCGGGCAAAAGCGAAGGGCTCGCCGAATTTTACGAACAAACTCCCGAGCAAGACAAAGAGTTGCTCGGCGAAATTGCAAACTATCCGTTTTTGGACGGCGACGGCGCGGACAAATACGCCGCGTGCGTAAAATCGCTTGCCATAAACAGTCTTACCGCTCAAAAGAGCGCGCTTGCCGAAAAGTCCAAAGAAACGGCGGAACTGTCGCTGCTGCTCAGCTACGCGCAGGAAATCAAAAAGATAGACTCGGAAATAGAGCGACTCAAAAAGGGCGAAACAGATTATTGACACACACCCGAAGGCAATTTAAGGAGAATAAAATGTCCGAAGTTCAAATCACGGAACAAATGAAAGATACGCTTACCAAACTGCTCGAAACCGGACTCGGAAGAGGCGGCAAACTCACCTACGACGAGGTGGGCGAAAAGCTCGCCGCGCTCAAGGCGGGCGCGGAGCAAATGGAAGAAGCTCTCAAATATTTGGCGGAACACCACGTGGAGGTGGTGAAATCCATTGCGCCCGTGCAACTAAGCGAAAAGATAAATCGCGAAGTTAAGCGACTTATAGAGGCGGGCAAAAGGCGCGGGCATCTCACTTACGACGAGGTGGGCGAAAAACTCGCGGTGGAGTGCGAAGCCAACGCCGAACAGGTGGAAGAGGTTTTCCGCATACTCGCGCAAAACAACATAGAAGTAATCAACACTCAAATAGACCTTAAAAACGACGACTCGATAGAGCAACTCATAGCGGGCGAGGTAAACATAGACGACCCCGTAAAGGTGTATCTCAAAGATATCGGGCGCGTTCCTTTGCTTTCCATGGAAGAAGAGGTGGAACTTGCTCAGCGCATGATGAAAGGCGACGAATACGCCAAAACGCGACTCAGCGAAGCCAACTTAAGGCTTGTTGTGAGCATTGCCAAGCGTTACGTGGGGCGCGGCATGCTGTTTCTCGATTTGATACAGGAAGGCAATCTCGGGCTTATGAAGGCTGTGGATAAGTTCGACTATACCAAGGGCTTCAGGTTCTCCACATACGCAACCTGGTGGATACGCCAAGCCATAACCCGCGCGATTGCCGACCAAGCGAGAACGATACGCATACCCGTGCACATGGTGGAAACCATAAACAAACTCATACGCACAACCCGCGTGCTCGTGCAGGAACTGGGGCGCGACCCCACCCCCGAGGAGATAAGCAAGGAGATGGGAATATCGGAAGAACGCGTGCGCGAAATTCAGCGTATAGCGCTTGACCCCGTGTCGCTCGAAACGCCCATAGGCGAGGAAGAGGACAGTCACCTCGGCGACTTTATAGAGGACGACCATGCAACCGCTCCGCAAGACGTGGCGGCGTTCACGCTCTTGAAAGAACAGCTTTTGGGCATACTCGACACGCTCACCCCGCGCGAAGAAATGGTGCTAAGACTGCGCTACGGCATAGACGACGGGCACAGCCGCACGCTCGAAGAGGTGGGCAAGGAGTTCGGCGTAACGCGCGAACGCATTCGCCAAATAGAA
Source organism: Pumilibacter intestinalis (assembly GCF_943193005.1). Classification (GTDB taxonomy): domain Bacteria; phylum Bacillota; class Clostridia; order Christensenellales; family Pumilibacteraceae; genus Pumilibacter; species Pumilibacter intestinalis. The sequence goes on along the minus strand of NZ_CALPCH010000007.1, from coordinate 85,371 downwards.
GCTAAGGCTCTGAGAAAATTGCGCCATCCGTCGCGCAGTAAAAAACTTAAAGATTATATAGATTAAAGGATTATACGGATTGACGGACAGACTTGCCGCGCTGTGCGAACTCATAGACCGCACGCCGAGTTTTATAGACGTGGGGTGCGACCACGGATACGTAGTTAAGTACGTGCTCGAAAACGCGCTTTCTCCCGTGATTGCCGCTTGCGATATCTCCGAGCCGTCGCTCGATAAGGCGAAGAAACTGCTCGGAGAGCACTCGGGCGCGGAGTTCGTGTGCGCCGACGGCGCACAAGCCGCAAAGGGCTACGACACTGTGTTTATAGCCGGCATGGGCGGGCGCGAGATAGTGCATATAACTCAAAACTGCGAGCCGCAAACCTATATACTTTCGCCGCAGTCGCACGTTCGCGAGGTGCGAATATCGTTGCTTACGAGGGATTACGATATAATCTGCGATAAAACGCTAAAAGACGGACGCAAATATTACGATATAATAAAGGCGGTGCGCGGCGGCGGCAAAAAGCGGCTCGAGCGCACGGACGGGCTCATGCTCGAATACGGCATATTCGTTCGCGAGCGTAACGGGGTTATGCTCGAGCGACTGCAAAAAACGTACGCGGCGTTGCTTGCGTATCCCCCGACCGAAAAGAACGCGGCTAAAGTTCGCGAGATAGAGGAGGTGCTTAAGTGGCAATCACTGTAGGACAAGCGTTAGACGTATTGCGGGATTTCGCGCCCGAAGAATACGGCTACAAACAAGAGTACGACAACATAGGGCTTACCATAGGCGACGAAAGCAAAGAGGTTAAGCGCATACTTTGCTGTTTGGACGTAACCATGAGCGTTATAGACGAAGCGATAAATTTGGGCGCGGAGCTTATAATATCTCATCACCCCATGATATTTTATCCCATAAAGAACATAAGCGCGGACACGGTTGTGGGCAGAAAGCTGTTAAAAGCCGCCGAGCACGGCATAGCGATTTACGCGGCGCACACCAACCTCGACTTTGTGCGCGACGGCATAAACGACTACGTTGCGCAAATACTCGGGCTTCACAACGTGACCAGCCTCGAGCCGTACATAGACGGAGAAACGGGCTACGGCAGAGTGGGCGACTTGAGCAACAAGGTTTTCAGCTCGGTGTTCAAGGGCGAGGTGGAAACGGTGTTGCACGACGCTTACGTGCGCACGGTGGGCGAGCCTTACGCGCAGGTTAAGCGCGTTGCGGTTATAAACGGCGGCAGCGGCGGCGACACCAAATACGTGGATATGGCGATTAAAGCGGGCGCGGACTGTCTTGTAACAGCCGACGTTAAGCACCACGTTGCGGTGTATGCGCTCGAGAGCGGCATTACGCTTATAGAGCCGCAACACTTTACAATGGAACACTGCTACATAGCCCGCCTTGTGCAGTATCTCAAGATAGAAGCAAAGGCTCGCAAATCGGGCGTGGAAATATTGCAATCTCAAGCCGAGCACAACCCGCGCTACTAAATCGGGAAAGTTGCTCGAGGATTAGAGCCGGAACAGAAAGAGGATAAAATATCCGAGAAATAAAATCATCCGAGAGGTAAAAGTTGCTCGAGGAGTAACGCCGGAACAGAACACTAAAAAACATCCGAGAGGTAAAAGAAATGGAAAATTTGGATAAATTGTTGGAATATCAAAAAATAGATATAGAGCTTAGAAAGGTGCTCGACGAGGTGGAGCGCAGCGACGACGGCAAAAAGCTCGAACAAGCCAAAACCGAGTTCAATAATGCCAAAAACACGGTGACCGAAACCGAAAAGGCGGCGGAAAGCATAGTGAGCTTTTATAACAACGCGCTCGCGTTCATGACGGAAAGCGACAAAAGAATAGAGGAAATCGCCGCGAAAATGGAGAGTACCGAGGACCTCGAGGAACAACGCGCTCTCGCCGAAGAGCTCGAAAAACTTTCCGCCAAAACCGCGGAAATAGAAAAACGCCTGGGCGAACGCAACGACCGCACCGATAAAGTTATCCTTGCCTATCTCGACGGACAGGAGCGCGGCAAGAAAATGCGCTCGGTGTATAATAACATAAAAGACCGACTTAATAAGTTCAGACAGGAAAAAGAGCCGAAAATAAACGAACTCAAAGCAAAGCTCGACGCTATCCGCCCCGCAATTCCCGCCGATATCATGGAAATTTACGATAAAATAACCGCCGAGCGCAAATATCCCGCCTTTGTGCAGGCGCGTGAAGCGGAGCGCAACCATTACCGCTGTTTCTGCGGATTGGAACTGTCGCAGAAAACGCAAAGCGAGTTGCTCGAAAAAGGTAATTGCCGTTGCGAAACCTGCCGCAGACTCATCTATTTGAATAAGTAATTACTCGTTAAACGGTTGCCTTACAGGCAACCGTTTTCGTTTATCCGCATAAATATTATGTATTATGGGCGCGGTAAAACGCTGAAAACTATTTGTTGGAGTTGTCGTTTTCGCGTATCTCCACGCGGCGTATCTTCTCGGATATGGTTTTGGGAAGCCTGTCCACGAATTCTATAACACGCGGGTATTTGTACGGCGCTGTGGTGTGTTTTACGTGGTCTTGAAGCTCCTTTTTCAGTTCGTCGCTGGGGAAATAGTTGCGCGCGAGCACAATCGTTGCCTTTATTATCTGCCCGCGCACGTCGTCGGGCACAGCGGTTATGGCGCACTCCATTACAGAGGGGTGTTCGAGTAGCGCACTTTCCACCTCGAAAGGTCCTATGCGATAGCCGCTGCTCTTTATAATATCGTCGTCGCGCCCTACGAACCAGTAGTAGCCGTCGGCGTCGCGCGTGGCTACGTCACCCGTGTGATAGTATCCGTCGCTCCAAACGCTCCGCACCGGCTCGAATGCGTTGTAGCCCATGAATAAGCCTATCTGCTTGGGATTGTATTTAATGCAAATTTCGCCCTCCACTCCGTCGGGCACGGGTTTGCCGTTGTCGTCGAGCAGTTCTATTTTGTAAAGAGGGCAGGGCTTGCCCATGCTCCCCGGGCGAGGCGTAACGTCGGCAAACGTGCCGAGCGCAAGCACCGTTTCGGTCTGACCGTAGCCCTCGAAAATGGATTTGCCTATTTTGCACTTTATCGTTTCGTATACTATGGGGTTGAGCGGCTCGCCCGCGGTGCAGTAGTGCTCAATCGCGCTCAAATCGTATTTGGTGAGGTCCTCTTTAATCAAAAAGCGGTACATGGTGGGCGGAGCGCAAAAGGTGGTTACTTTGTACTTTTGCAATAGCGGCAAGAGGTCGAGCGGAGTGTACCTGCCGTAGTAGTCGTATGCGAATATAGCCGAGCCGCATATCCATTGCCCGTATATCTTGCCCCAACTCGCCTTTGCCCAGCCGGTGTCGGCTGCGGTGAAATGTATTCCGCCGTCGGTGCAACGGTGCCATAGGTACGCCGTGGCTATGTGCGCCGCAGGGTACGCGTAGTTGTGCGTAACCATTTTGGGCATGCCCGTCGTGCCCGACGTGAAATATGCTATCATAGGCTCGCTCGCTTTGTTCTTGTGCTCGAACGAGAGCTTGTCGGCGGGGAATTCGGCGTATTCTACGTCGAAATCGTCGAACCCGTACGCGCCGCCCACGGCGAAAACGTGTTTCACGGTGGGGCAGTCGGGCAGCGCTTCGCGTATGTAGCCGGTAACCGACTGCGTGTTTACCGAGATTATGCACTTTACGCAAGCGTAGTTGCAACGGTATTTCACGTCTTTTGCCGTGAGTTGACTTGTTGCTGGTATCGCTATCGCGCCGAGCTTGTGGCACGCAACAACGGTGTACCAGTATTCGTATCGCGACATAAGCATAATGAGCACGTGGTCGCCCTTGCGAATGCCTTTGGCGTACAGCATGTTGGCAATGCGGTTGCTCTCACGCGCAACGTCGGCAAAGGTAATGAATTTTTCTTCGCCGCCGTCGTTGCACCAAATGAGCGCGAGTTTATTGGGCTCTATGCTCGCGTATTTGTCCACAACGTCGAACGCAAAGTTGAAATCGTCTTTAACCGACGGAGCAAACTCCTTTGTCATCTGCTCGTAGGTGTCGAATTCGGTGGTTTTCAGAAAGTCGCTCAATAAGTTCATAATAGCGTACTCCGTAGTCGTATTTTGAATATTTTAGCACAAACGCGCAAAAAACGAAAGCAAATACGCATTGTTTTTACGAAAATTTCGGAAAACGCTTGTTTTCTTTCCGAATATATTATATACTATCGGTATACTTTATTCAGCATAACGCGCAATCATAAAACAGGAGATTGAGATGAAAAATATTACGAAAGCCGTAATTCCGTGCGGCGGCATGGGAACGCGCTTTTTGCCCATAACCAAAGCGGTGCCAAAAGAAATACTTCCCGTGATAGACACGCCCGTGCTCGCCTACATAGTTAACGAAGCGATAGACAGCGGCATTACCGATATAATGATAGTGCTCGGACGCGGCAAAGAGGCAATAAAGCAGTATTTCAGCCCCTCGCCCGAGCTCGAGAAAACTCTCGAGCAGGCGGGTAAGCTCGAGTTTGCCGAAATCGTGCGCAAAACTTATTCCCGCGCGAACATAGTTTTCGCCTATCAGGAAAAGCCGCTCGGAAGCGGTGACGCCGTGATGAAAGCCAAGGAGTTTACGGGCAACGAGTCTTTCGCGCTCGCCTGGGGCGACGACCTCATTTATTCCGAAAAACCCGTGATGAGTCAGCTTATTGCGGCGCACGCCCAAACGGGCAAGAGCATACTCGGCGTTCAGACCGTGAACACCGACGATATAGTAAAATACGGAGTTGCGGCGGTGGGCAACGGTAACGGCAGAACTTACGAGTGCACGGCTATAGTGGAAAAGCCGCCGCTCGATAAACTCCCCAGCCGTTTGGCGGCTCTCGGCAGATACGTGCTCAATCCCGACGTGTACGACGAAATAGCCTGCCTAAAGCCTGTAAAAGGCGGCGAGATACAGTTTACCGACGCGCTCAACGCTCTTTGCGGCAAAGGCGAAGTGTGCGCCTACGACTTCGAGGGAAGGCGTTACGATATGGGCGACAAATTCGGCGCGATACAGGCAACGCTCGAATACGGCTTGCGTAGCAAAGAATACGGCGGTAAACTCGCGGCGTATCTCAAGAAGCTTGCAAAGGCATGACGGCGGACTCCTTCACGCTCTCCGAAAAGGGCTGCACGTGCCTCGGAGAGGACTACGCTCCGTTTTGCGATAAGTCGGTTTCGGCGGGCGCGAAAAGGCTGTACGTGCCGTCGCTCGATATGCCCGATAAGCAGATAGACGGATTGATAGACTACGTTCTTTCGTCAGGCGCGCGACTTGCCGTAACATGCTCGCAAACGCTCGAGAGCGCGGGCAGGATAGACGCGAGGTTTGCCCGCAGTCCCGTAATGCTTTTGTACGAGTTCGGACTGCTCGAGCGCACCGCGGTTATAAGCGGCGTGTTCCTCGATAAAGACGACCTTGCGCTCATGGCGCAGGAGCGTGTGCCGCTCGTTGTGCTCCCCAGCCACGACGCGGGCTACGGGCACGGAGTCGCGCCGATATGCGCGGCGACGGAGCGAGGAGTGCGGGTGTTCGTAGGCACGGGCGACGGGGCGCATAACCCGAATAGGAACGTGATATACGAAGCCGCCGTGCTCGGACTGCTCGTATCCGCGCAGATGAACAGGCAAAACGCCGTGTCCGCGCGAGAGCTTGCGAAAATGTGTTTGCCCGAGCCTATCAGCGGCTCGCAAATAGCCAAAACAGAGAAACGAATAAAGAACGTAAATATAATTTAGGAGGCAGGTAATATGAGAGTTATAACGCTTAGCAGACAGTTCGGAAGCGGCGGCGGCGAGATAGCTAAAGCGGTGAGCGAAAAATTGGGCATAAAGTACGCCGACAAAGCCATAATCGCCGAAGCGGCGGCGAGCAGCGGCATAGCAAAGGAACATTTCGAAAACGCGGACGAACGCCGCACCAACAGCTTTTTGTATTCGCTCGCCGCGGCGCACTACGGCGGAAGCACCGCGCCCATTCAGCTCGGCGATATAATAACCGACGACAAACTTTTTATCCACACCGCCGACGCCATAAAGCGCATTGCCGGCGAGCCGTGCATAATAGTGGGGCGTTGCGCCGACGATATACTGCAAGATAAGCCTATTTTGCGCGTGTACGTTTACGCGGATATCAAAAGCCGCATAGAGCGCATAAAAAAGCTGTACGACTTGAACGAAAAGGCGGCGGCTACGCTCATAAAAAAGACGGATAAAAAACGCGCCAACTATTACAATTTTTACACCTCCAAAAATTGGGGCGATGCGCAAAACTACGATTTGTGCATAAACTCCGACGCGCTCGGCATAGAGGGCACTGCGGACGTTATATGCTCGTTTGCGCGAGCATGCGAAAAATAAAAGTATTAGGTAATGGTAAATTATTTAGCAGTTACATGAAATTTAAGTATACATGTTAAAATTAGCGACAGTATTTAGTGGTATAGGTGCAATTGAATCAGCTTTGGATTATATGAATATAAACCCAAAGATAATTTTTGCGTGTGATAACGGCGAACGCAATATTAATATTTCAAATGCTGAAATTGATAAAATGCTTATTGATAAAAGTGATGACGAAAAAAAGATTATTATTGAGGAATTATATAGAAAAACAGGGAAAGCAAATTTAGTTAAAGAGACATATTTTGCAAATTATGATATAGGGCAGTATCAGTGGTATGAAGATATAAGATTTATAAATGGTTTGCCTTATAAAAATATAGTGGATTTATTTGTTGGAGGAAGCCCATGTCAATCATTTTCTCTTAATGGGAAACGTGCTGGTTTTTCGGATATTAGAGGTACATTGTTTTATGAATTTATTCGATTGATTAATGAGATAAAACCTAAAGTCTTTATTTACGAAAATGTTAGAGGAATGCTTGTTCACAATAATGGGGAAACTTGGCAAACGATTAAAAAAAGTATGCTTGCTTTAGATTATGACATTAACATTGAAGACAATAATACTTTTAATTTGCCAATTCTTAATGCTAAAGATTATGGAATACCCCAAAATAGAGAACGTATTTTTATTGTGGGATTTAGGAAAGACTTGAAAATAAATTGTTTTGAATTTCCAAAGCCTATTCAATTGAAATCAACAGTATTTGATTATTTGGAGCGTAATGTTGAGGCAAAATATTACTTGGGGAAAAAGGGATTTGAATTTGTAACGACGCATCCGTCAAGAGCAAGAGTAGGTGCGGAAATTATGGGGTGTCAAAAAGCAAATCAACAATTTAATTGGAATGGAGATTTCATATTTGAACCATTTGAACAAATAAAGGATAGAATAGATATATTAAAAAGAGCTTATGTGGGTGAATGGAATAATAAAAGGGGAGTATGTAGAAAATTTACACCAAGAGAGTGTTTAAGGCTCATGGGGTTCAAAGATACTTTTAAGATTATACATAAAGATGAGGTTATGTATCGACAGGCAGGTAATTCTATAGTAGTAAATGTGTTAATGTGCCTAGTCGATGCAATAATAAGAACTGGAGTATGGGATATTGATTAAATTAGCAACATTGTTTAGCGGGATAGGCGCAATTGAACAGGCGCTAATACGTATGCATATTGATTATGAGATTGTTTTTGCGTGTGATAATGGCGAAATAGATATTAAATTTGATGTTGAAAACGAAAAAGAAGAAATTATAAAGAAGAAAAACAAAATTGAGAAAAAAACATATGTTGACAATTTATATGCTTCTTTATCAAAAAAAAAGAATTATGTAAAAGAAAGTTATATGGCAAATTATCCAATAAATGTGAATGATTTTCATTTGGATGTGAGGCTTTTAGATGGAAGAGATTATGAAGGAGAAGTGGATTTACTTGTGGGCGGAAGTCCATGTCAATCATTTTCTTCAGTAGGGTTTCAGGGGGGATTGGAAGATGCAAGAGGAACTTTGTTTTATGACTATGCTAGGATAATTAAAGAGGTTAATCCCAAAGTTTTTATTTATGAAAATGTCAGAGGGTTAACAACGCATGACGGAGGCAAAACATGGGATAAAATAAAAGATATTTTTATGAATACATTGCATTACAAAATTGCGGAACCTAAAGTTTTAAATGCCTCTGATTTTGGAATTCCTCAAACTAGAAGAAGATTGTTTGTAATTGGAATTAGAGAAGATTTAGATGTTAAGACATTTGAATATCCTGAGGGAAAAGGTGTGGAAGCATTGCCATTTTTTATGCAAGATTTGCTTGAAGATAATTGTGCATATAATCCCAATGACTTTAATTACTATTTTGATAATAATGGTTATATTAAAATAAAACCCAATCCCGGAAAGCCTAATAAAAAATATATTTTAACGCCGAAAGTACGCGATTATGTTTTGAAATCAGGAACAAAAAAATTTAAAACTTCTATAGAAACGGATATGAAAATAGCTCGTACTTTGTTAAAAACCATGACTCAACATCATAGAGCAGGAGTTGATAACTATATTACAGTAGGATATGATAAAAAAGGTCAAAAAATAATTAGGTCTTTAACCGATAGAGAAGCACTTAGATTGATGGGGTTCCCTGACTCATTCAAAATAGTCGTATCTTCAGCGCAAATTTTTAGGCAAGCAGGAAATTCTATAGTGGTTGATGTAATGATTGCTATAATGAAAAATTTAATTAAAACAAATGTATTTGATGTATGAGGAAATGATGTATGAAGGTTAAAAGAATAGATGCTTTTGAAATGAATTTGGAAGAATGCTCGGTTGCAAGAAAATTTAAGTTATTGCGGACAACTGGCGTTGGTGAAAAAAGAATATACGCGGGACATGATGAGAAAGCACTTGATGAATTTTTTGATTTGAATAATATTGAAAGCTTCATAATGCTTAAGAAAGATTTGCAAAAATATCTTATTGATGCAAAAGACGAGTATTATTATCCTGTACAAGAGTATAAAGAAAATATAAGTGAATACTATGAGTCAAATGTAATTGCAACTAATTTAATACCATTTGACAAGATTGAAATTCATTTCACAAAAAAATATGATAGTCAGCATCGTTATTATTTAAACTTTGGGAGAGATAATTTCTCCTCTAATAATTGGGACTATTTAAGAAATATTGCATTGCCTCGAGTTACAAAATTGAATTTCGTTAAAGTTAAAAATATATGTAACAATAAACTATATATATACATAAAACCTATGTTTTTTATAGATGAAAAAGAGAGAGAAGAAAAAATTATAATTGAAAATTTGATTGCCGGAAATAAGTCTACTGTTGAAAATAGAAGAAAAGGACAATTGCGTTGGAGAAGAAAATTGTTGGATTTGATGCCTGCTTGTGTCATAACTAGAGTAACCGAAGATAGGATTTTGGAAGCGTGTCACATAAAGCCACATAATGCATCAACAAATGATGAAACATATGATGTTCACAATGGATTAATTATGACACCAACATATCATCGATTATTTGATTATGGGTTTATATCGTTTAAAGATAATGGAGCATTGTTGGTTTCTCCGTTTTTATCAAATATGAACAAACAGCGACTCAATTTAGTTGATGGAAATCAATGCCGTATACCTAAAGAATGTTCTATTTATTTGAAATATCATAGAGAAAACATATATAATCAAATACCTGATTTACAACTTTAAACAAAACGAGTGCGAATAATTTAAATTATTCGCACTCGTTTGTTTATAATTATGCGGTTTTCAGCCCTTGAAGCGTTTGGGGACTATAATGCGGGTGGAGTCGCCGTCGAAATCGTAGCGGTCGAATTCGAGAGTGTCGCCGTTTTCCATTATAACGGAGTCGTCGTCGAACAGGCGCAAAAAGTTTTCCACCTTGTCTATATCGTAATCGGTGTGCTTGGTTTTGTAGTGCATGGGTATTACAACGTCGGGCATCATGCGGTCAACGTATTCTTTGGCTTGTTCGGCGTCTACGGTGTAGTTGCCGCCCACGGGAATGAGAAGAATATTCACGGGAATAAGCTGTTCTATAAGCTCGGGCGTGCATATTTCGCCTATATCGCCCATATGGCACACGGTTACTCCGTCGAGCCTGAAGTGATATATTATGTTTTTGCCGCGGGCGTTGCCGTCTTGGTCGTCGTGGCTCGACATAACGCTGTGAATTTTTATGCCGTTTACGTCGAACGTGCCCGTCTGGTTTATGATTACGGGATTGCCTTTAACTCCCTTGAAGTTGTTGTGGTCGCTGTGTCCGTGACTGCTCGTTATAGCGTCGCAGGGGAGATACGCCATGCCGTACCCTACGGCGGAAGGGTCGAAAGGGTCGGTGATAACGCTTGCGCCCGTGCTCTCTGTAAGGCGGAATGCCGAGTGTCCAAGCCACTGGATTTTCATGAAAAGCCTCCGAAATAAATTTATTTACGTTTTTTTTGAAATTTAGCTTAAATTTGCTTGTCTTACGGGGTGAAAAACTTTTATAATAATCTTAGCGGTATTTTCGGGCGAACCGATATAGTAGGTTGCGCAAAAGTCCGTGCGGTTTGCGGTTACCTTTGCGAGCAACTTTACGGTGTAAACTTCGGTGCGCAGTCCGGCTGCTTCAAACTCGGTAAAAGTTCCTTCGGTAAGTCGCATAACGTATCCGTCCGCACCGAGTCGCGTAACCGTTGCGCAACCGTCGCAGAGGTTAACGCGCATTGAGTACCCGTCGCCGTCCCACCCGAACTCGGTAGAGCCGTTGCGCTCGATGAAGCCGTCGGTTTCAATCGTTTCGCGAGTGTTGCGGTGGGTAACTATCTGCAAGCGTGCGGCAGTCTTCATATTTACGATTATACAGTAAATGAGAAGATTAGTCAATTAAAACACAATTATTAAACGGTTTTACATATTTTATGCGCTATATCGGAATGCTAACCGAAATTAACTACAAAGGAGATATAATTATGGAACAGATGGGAATAGTGCGCAGGCTCGACGCTCTCGGCAGAGTGGTTATACCTCGCGAATTCCGCAAACTCAACCGCATAGAGGTGGGCGACCCTCTCGAGATACGCGCCCTCGCCAACGGTGATATTCTCGTGCGTAAGGTTGATTTGTCGGCGCAGCTGAGAAGCATAGGCGCAATCGCGCTTTCGTCGCTCGCTCCGCATACCCACAATACCGTGGGCGTTTGCACCCCCGAGGAATGGCTTATGTTTTCCGCGGCGGTGAGCGGACTTGCCGACGGAACGGAACTCGGCGAAGCGGCTAAGAACATAGTTGCGGCGCAGAAGAATACGGTTGTGACTTGCGCGGAAGCCGGCATAAGCTGCAAAAAGAAATACGCGGCGTTTTATCCCGCGTACGGCGATACCGGCGTGTTCGGCGCGCTCGTAATGTTTGCCGACGAACAGCCTACCGAATCGGAAAACGTGCTCATGGATACCGTTGCCCGTTTCGTAGGCAAGAGCATGCAGAATTTTTAACTTGCGAAATTCTTACGAAAAAGAGTATAATACGGAAAAAAGGAAACGGTAATGAAACTGATTAGTTTTGCCGTGCCGTGTTACAATTCGCAGGACTACATGCGCAAGTGCATAGACAGCTTGCTCACGGGCGGCGACGACGTTGAAATAATCATAGTCAACGACGGCTCGCGCGATAAAACGCTTGATATAGCAAGGGAGTACGAGCGCGAGTATCCCGGCACGGTAAAGGTTATAGACAAGCAAAACGGCGGGCACGGCTCGGGCGTGAACGCCGGCTTGCAAGCCGCAACGGGCTTATACTATAAAGTTGTGGATTCCGACGACTGGCTCGACGAGAACGCTCTCGCCGAGCTTATCGCCGTGATTAAAGAACATTCGGCGAAAGGCAAACTTCCCGATTTGTACATCACCAACTTTGTTTACGAGCACACGATAGACAACACGAGGTATGTTTCGTCTTACGAAAAGAAATTTCCCGTGCGCGTCTTTGCGGATTGGAAACGCGTTAAACGGTTTCGGCTCTCGCACATGCTGTTGATGCACGCGCTTACATACAAACGCGAAAAACTGCTCGAGTCGGATACTTGGCTTCCCGAGCATACCTTTTACGTGGATAATCTGTTTGCATACAAGCCGTTGCCGTACATGAAGAGCATATATTATCTCGACGTTGACTTATACCGCTATTTCATAGGAAGAGCGGACCAGTCCATAAACCGCGACAATTTCGTAAAGCGTTACGACCAACAAATTCGCGTTATGCGCCGCATGATAGACGCTTACTCGTGGGACGAGCTGAAAAAGCTCCCCAAAGGGCTCAAAAGATACATGTGGCATTCGCTCGTGGTGATAATGATGAACACCATATTCTTCACCTGCGCGGCGGACGCCCCCGAACGGCGCGACGCGTTGCGCGAGCTGTGGCTTCACATCAAGCGCAGGGATATAAAGCTGTATCGAAAACTCAGGCGACGTTCGTACACCACCGCCGTAAATTACATGCCCTGGAAGATGCGGGCGTGGGTGATGGGCGTAGGCTACGATATACTGTGCAAAAAAATCAAATTGGGATAAAATGAAAAAATACGATTATCTTGTGGTGGGCGCGGGACTTTTCGGCGCGACTTTCGCGCACCGTGCGACTGCGGCGGGCAAAAAGTGCCTTGTGGTGGAAAAGCGCAATCACGTGGGCGGCAACGTATACACCGAAAGCCGCGAGGGCATAACCGTACATACTTACGGAGCGCATATATTCCATACTCGCAACAGGCGGGTGTGGGATTTTGTAAATTCGTTCGCCGAGTTTAACCGCTACACCAACTCGCCCGTTGCCGTATACGGCGACGAGGTTTACAATCTGCCTTTCAACATGAACACGTTTTCGCGCATGTGGGGCGTGAAAACTCCCGCGGAAGCCAAAGCGGAAATAGAGCGGCAGGTTGCGGCGGCGGGCATAACCGAGCCCAAAAACCTCGAAGAACAGGCTATAAGCATGGTGGGCAAGGACGTTTACGAAAAACTCGTAAAAGACTACACCGAAAAGCAATGGGGCAGACCGTGCGCCGAGCTTCCGCCCTTTATAATCAAGCGTTTGCCCGTGCGCTTCGTGTACGACAATAATTATTTCGACGACCCCTATCAGGGCATACCCGTAGGCGGCTACACTCAAATTGCCGAAAAACTGCTTTCGGGCAGCGAGGTTATGCTCGATTGCGACTATTCAGAGCGCAAAGACGAGCTCGACGCGCTTGCCGAAAAGGTGGTGTATACCGGACCTATAGACAGGCTGTTCGGCTACTCGCTTGGAAAACTCGAGTATCGCTCTTTGCGGTTCGAAACCGAAACGCTCGACTCGGAAAACTATCAGGGCAACGCGGTTGTGAACTACACTCGGGGCGACGTGCCGTATACCCGCATTATAGAGCACAAACATTTCGAGTTCGGCACTCAGCCCAAAACTGTGATAACGCGCGAGTATCCCGCGCCGTGGCGGGAGGGCGACGAACCGTATTACGCGATTAACGACCCCAAAAACGATATGCTTGCCGAAAAGTACAAAAAGCTCGCGCAAGAAAAAGGCTATATTCTCGGCGGCAGACTCGCCGACTATCGCTACTACAACATGGACGCGGTGATAGAAAACGCGCTTTCGCTTGCCGACAAGCTGTTCGGCAAATAAAAAACATGCGTTAAAACGCTTGCGTGCACGCTTGCGATATGGTATAATTATTCGGTAACAGTTTTAAGAGGTGTGTAATGAACAACGAATTCTTACTTATGGCGTCTACCGTGCCCGATTGGGTTTCGGCGTCGTTCCCCGTAATACGTTTGGTGCTTCTCATTCTCATGGTGGTGCTTGCGGTTGCAATGATACTCGTGGTGCTTTTCCAACCCGCGAGCGGCGACGGCATGGGCGCGATATCCGGTCAGGTATCGGACACGTTCTACAGCAAAAACAAAGGGCGTTCGCTCGAAGGCATTATGAAGCGTCTTACCATAATTTTGGCCGTAAGCCTTTTTGTGGTGTCGCTGTTGTTCTTCGTAACGGTAATCGTTTACGTGGGCGCATAATAGGCAAAACAAACTAATCGTGAGGAGAGCGGGCGAGCAATAACCCGCTCTTCGTTTTTATATCGGAGAAATAAAATGACTGCAAAGAAAAAGAAAGGTTTCGCGGGCGGAAAACGCAAGCCCGCCGCAACCGAAAGAAACGCAACTAAAAAACCTACCGACAGAAAGAAACCGCTTGCGGCCAAAGGCAAGCCCGCACGCGAACTCATACAGGGCAGGATAGACGCGAGCGGCAAGGGCTTCGGCTTTTTGATACGCGACGACGGCGGCGAAGACGTGTTTATACCCGCCCGCGACATGAACACCGCGCTCGGAGGCGACCGCGTTATATGCGAGCGCACGGGCAACAGCCGTGGCGGCGGCGAGGCGCGAGTTATAGAGATAATCGAACGCGCCAACGAAAGCATTGTGGGCACGTTTCACGCGGAAGGCAATTTCGGCGTGGTGGTTGCCGACAATCCCCGCTTGGGAACGGATATATTCGTTAAAGCCGAGCGTAGCGGCTGCGCGCGCGACGGCGAGAAAGTGGTGGTGAAAATATTGAGTTATCCGCCTTTGCGCCGACCCGACGGCGAGGTAATCGAGGTGCTCGGCTATCCCGACGAGTCGGGCGTGGACGTACTGAGCATAATACGCTCGTACGACTTGCGCGAGGAGTTTCCGCACGCCGTTACAGAGGAGGCGGCGGCAGTGCCCGACAGCGTGCTTCACGAAATGCTCGAGGGCAGAAAGGACTTTCGCGACGAGCTTATCATCACCATAGACGGCGACGACTCGCGCGATTTCGACGACGCCGTGACGGTGCGAAAGCTCGATAACGGGCAGTGGCGTTTGGGCGTGCACATAGCCGACGTAGCCGAATACGTTCGGGCGGGAAGCAAGCTCGACCGTGAAGCCTATTCGCGCGGCACGAGCGTTTACTTTCCCGACAGGGTTTTGCCCATGTTGCCCGAAAAACTGTCTAACGGAATATGTTCGCTCAACGAGGGCGAGGACAGGCTCACGCTGTCGGTGATAATGTATATAGACAATTTGGGCAACGTGGTGCGGCACAAGATTAGCGAGGGCGTGATACGCTCCGCCGCACGCATGACCTATTCAAACGTGGCGCAGATACTCGACGGCAACGAAGAACTTTGCGAAAAGTACGCCTTTCTCGTTCCCATGCTTAGTGAGATGAAAACGCTCGCCGAGCTTTTGAGAAACAAGCGCACGGCTCGCGGCAACATCGAATTCGATATTCCCGAGTGCAAAATAGTGCTTGACGAAGAGGGGCGCGTTACCGACG
The DNA here is from genome assembly GCF_943193005.1 of Pumilibacter intestinalis. Classification (GTDB taxonomy): domain Bacteria; phylum Bacillota; class Clostridia; order Christensenellales; family Pumilibacteraceae; genus Pumilibacter; species Pumilibacter intestinalis. The sequence goes on along the minus strand of NZ_CALPCH010000007.1, from coordinate 70,028 downwards.
TTGCGCGTTATACTCAGCTCGTGTCGCACAAGATTATAGAAGAATTCATGCTTGCGTGCAACGAAACGGTTGCCGAACGGTTCGTTAAGGAGAAAGCGCCGTTTGTGTTTAGGGCGCACGCAGTGCCGCCCGCCGAAAAGGTGCAAACTCTCATAGGGTTCGCCTCGGCGTTGGGACTTACTTTCCGCGGCAACGTAAACGCGCCGCAAAGCATAGATTTCGCCCGCTTTCTCTCCTCGCTCGACGATAAAGTTGCGGGCGTTGTTAACCGCGTTGCTCTGCGCAGTATGAGCAAAGCCACGTACGAACCCAACAACATAGGGCATTTCGGACTCGCCGCACCGTATTACTGTCATTTCACGTCGCCCATACGCCGATATCCCGACCTCATGATACACCGCATAATAAAAGACTTTTTGCGCGGCGGGGATAAGGTTTTCAAAAAGTACGCCGATACGGTTGCCGAGGTGAGCAAACATTCGAGCGACCGCGAAAAGCTCGCCGAAACCGCCGAGCGCAAGGTTGACGACCTCAAAAAAGCCGACTATATGCGCGGCAAAGTGGGCGAGCGGTACTCGGGAGTGATTTCGGGCGTTACCGAATGGGGCATATTCGTGGAGCTCGAGAACACTGTGGAGGGGCTCGTGCGTACCGAGAACCTGCCGGGCGAGGGTTACGTGTTCAATCCCGACCTTTTCAGACTTGACAGCCCCATGCACACTTTTAAGCTGGGCGACGAGTTGAATATAGTAGTTTCCAAGGTAACGGGCGACAGGGTTTCTTTCGAGCTTTGCGACTGAAAAAAATTTTTTTTCAAATCATTGTATAATTTTACCAATGGCGAAAAATACTAAGGTTACAATAAAAATTAAAGGACGGTATTTTTTATGGTAAAAACTCTTGCAACTGCCGTAATGGCTGTGGCGGCTCTCGTGCCCGCACCCGTAAAGAAAGCGGAAAAGCCCCCTCTTGCACAGCTCGACTCCCTCGTGGTTAAGGTTATGCCGCAAAAGGCGGAACGCGTAGACGGCAACTATCTCATAGAGGGCGAACAAAAGACTGCCGACGAAAGATACAACGAGCTCAAAGCCGCGCTCGACGAACGCTTCAAGCACATGTTCGAGCTCAAAGCCGCGCTCGATAAAGCTCAAAGCGCAATGAGTTCCAAGTGGAACGAATACTACGCGCTCAGCGAGAAATACAACAAAGAACTAAAGAAGATAATAGCCGCATGGGTTACCGAAAACAACTACGTTAACGAATAACGGCAGGTTTAGGAGAAAGAAGCGTTTTTGCAAACGCTTCTTTTTGTATACCGTATATGCTTCATGTAGGAGATTGCCGCGCTCGCGGTGCTCGCTCGCAATGACGTGTGGAAAAACGTCATTGCGAGGGCGCTTGTGCCCGAAGCAATCTCAAACATGAGAAAGCGGCGGTTGCCATACATATTGCAAGCATGAGAAAAGAGTTGCGTTTGCGCCCGAATTGTTGTATACTTGTGTGTAGAAAAATTTCAAAGGGACAAAGCAAATGAAATTAGGAGTAGTGGGACTTCCGAACGTAGGAAAAAGCACGCTGTTCAACGCGATTACAAAAGCGGGCGCGGAATGCGCGAACTATCCGTTTTGCACCATAGAACCCAACGTGGGCGTGGTTGCCGTGCCGGATAGCAGGCTTGCGGTGCTTGCAAAGATGTACAACACCAAAAAGGTTACGCCGGCGGTGCTCGAGTTTGTAGACATAGCGGGGCTTGTAAAAGGCGCGTCTAAGGGCGAGGGGCTCGGAAACAAGTTTCTTTCGCATATTCGCGAGGTGGACGCCATAGTGCATGTGGTGCGCTGTTTCGGCGGCACGGGCGTTATACACGTAGACGGGAGCGTAGACCCGTTGCGCGATATAGAAACAATAAATCTCGAGCTTGTGCTCAGCGACCTCGAAACGGTGAGTAAGCGACTCGACAAAGCCGAGAAATACGTTAAAACCGGCGAGAAGAAATACGCCGAAGAAGCCGCGTTGCTCAAGAAAATAAAGAGCGTTCTCGAAGAAGGCAAAACCGCTCGCACGCTTAAGCTAACCGACGAAGAAAAAGAAATGACTCGCGATTTCTTTTTGCTTACCGCAAAACCCGTTATATACTGCGCCAACATTAGCGAGTCGGAAATAGGAAAGCCCAACGCCTACGTTGATAAAGTTCGCGAGTTTGCCGCGGGCGAGGGAGCGCAAACGGTGGAAATTTGCGCCAAAGCCGAAGAGGACCTCTCAACGCTCGACGACGCCGACCGCGAAGAACTCAGCCGCGACCTCGGACTTACCGAGTCGGGACTCGACAGGGTGATAAAAGCGGGCTACTCGTTGCTCGGACTGATAAGCTATTTAACCGCGGGTGAAAAAGAGGTGCGCGCTTGGACCATAGAGCAGGGCACCAAAGCGCCGCAGGCGGCGGGCAAGATACACACCGATTTCGAAAAAGGCTTTATACGCGCCGAAATTGTTTCTTACGAAGACCTTGTTGCTTTAGGCGGCTTCAATCAAGCCAAAGAGAAAGGCAAAGTGCGCAGCGAAGGCAAGGAATACGTTATGCGGGACGGGGATGTGGTGTTGTTCCGTTTCAACGTATAGAACGGCAGGCGTATAGCGGCACATCTACGCACTGCGTGCTTGTGCGTATCTGCACCGCTCTCCGCCCGCCTTTACACTTACACGTCATTGCGAGCGAGTGAAACGAGCGAAGCAATCTCATACATGAGGAACTGAAAAATGGATTACAGAAAAATAATATCTCAAACAGTGAAAATAGACGGAGTGTCGGAAGAAGAAATTTACGCCGCGATTTCCGTTCCGCCCAGACGCGAAAACGGCGAGTATTGCTTGCCGTGCTTCCGATTTTCCAAAGCGTTGCGCACGTCGCCAAACGCCATTGCGGATAAACTCAAAGCCGAAATAAAACTGCCGCCCGAAATAGAGTCGGCGGAGTCGGTTGCGGGCTATCTCAATTTTAAGCTCAACCGCGCGTTTTTGGCGGCGGGCACTCTCAACGAGATTGCCGCAAAGGGCGAAACTTTTGCGCCGCACGCGCCGCTCGGAAAAACCGTTTGCATAGATTATTCGTCTATAAACATAGCGAAGCCCTTCCACATAGGGCACTTGCTCACCACAGCCATAGGCGGCTCGCTTTACCGCATCTTCGATTACCTCGGCTACAAAACCGTGGGCATAAATCATTTGGGCGATTGGGGCACGCAGTTCGGCAAGCTCGTTTCGGCATATAAGCGTTGGGGTAACGACGAGGATATACAAAAGCGCGGAGTTACCGCACTTATGGAGCTTTACGTGCGTTTCCACGCCGAAGCCGAACACAATCCCGAGCTTGACGACGAGGGCAGATATTATTTCAAAAAGATAGAGGACGGCGACGCCGAAGCCGTGGGCATATTCGAGCGTTTCAAAGAGCTTACTCTAATAGAGGTGCAAAAGATATACGACCGACTCGGCATTACGTTCGACTCCTACGCGGGCGAAAGTTTTTATAACGACAAAATGCAGCCCGTTATAGACGAGCTCGAGCAAAAGGGACTGCTTACCGAGAGCGAGGGCGCAAAGGTGGTGGACCTCGAAGCCGAGGGCATGCCGCCCTGTCTTATTCTTAAAAAAGACGGCGCGACTTTGTATGCCACGCGCGACCTCGCCGCCGCCGTATACAGGCACGATACTTACGATTTTTACAAGTGCTTGTACGTTGTTGCGTATCAGCAAAATTTGCATTTCAAACAGGTTTTCAAGGTGCTCGAAAAGCTCGGAAAACCGTGGGCACATAACTGCGTTCACGTGCCGTTCGGCATGGTGAGTTTGGAGGGCGGGGAAGCTCTTTCCACGCGCAAGGGCAACGTGGTTTTGCTCAAAGACGTGCTCTCCACGGCGGTTGCCAAAGCCGAAAAGATAATAGCCGAAAAGAACCCCGACCTTGCCGATAAGTCCGCCGTGGCGGAAGCTGTGGGCGTAGGAGCGATAGTGTTTTCGGCGTTGTCCACCTCGCGCATAAAAGATATGGTTTTTTCCTACGATAAATCGCTTTCCTTCGAGGGCGAAACCGCGCCTTATTTGCAGTACACGCACGCGCGTTGTTCGTCGATTTTGAAAAAGGCGGAGTATTCGTATTCGGGCGGCAAAGAGGTGGATTTCACGGCTCTTTGCGACGACGAAAGCATAGACGTTATAACTCAACTCGCTCGCTTCGAAGCGGTGGTATCCGAAGCCGCCGAAAAGTACGAACCTTGCCTTATTGCCCGCTATCTTTTGGATTTGGCGCAAACTTTCAACCGCTTTTATATTGGGCACAGGGTTGTTACCCAAGACAAAAAAACAACCGACGCTCGGTTGCTTTTGACTGCCTGCGTAAAGTCCACGCTTAAGAACGGTTTGAATTTGTTGCTCATTAAAGCTCCCGAAAAAATGTAAATCAGGCGGGCGTATAGCGGCGCATCTACGCCCGCCGCGCTGTTAAACCGTCATTGTGAGCGGCAATCTGTTCCGTTCTCCCATGTCATTGCGAGCGGCGTAGCCGCGCGGCAATCTCAGCCGAGAGAAATGTGCAGTGACTTTACATGTTCCATGTAGGGGATTGCCACGCTCGTTTCACTCCCTTGCAATGACACGCACCCCAAAAACCTGTCATTGCGAGCGGCGTAGCCGCGCGGCAATCTCAGCCGAGAGAAATTACGTTAACGTTAAAACGTAGTATTTGTATTATTATTATTGTTGCGGCAACGGCAAGACGAATTGCCCGAGAGAGCGTTTGCGGCGTCCGCAGAGGGATTGTTGCAACTGCTTATTAGCATAGATGCAATTATAAGTTCGTTGAGAGAACCGCGCGTCGAACGGTTGGTTTGTTCGACGTCGTTTTCGCGTTCGTTGCTCATAAGAAGAATAAGCAAAAGCAAATTGTAGATATCGTCTTGGTTCACTGTTTTTCTCCAAAAGTCGCGGGACGGCGACAAAAACGGTATTGTGTTTACGCTTGCCCGATACGTATGTTTGTATTAAAATATATTCATAGGAGGCGGCGATTATGCTTAGAGAAGAAAGATTGCTTATAGACAACAAAACGCTCGAGCTTGTGCGCAGTTACGTGCCCAAAGAGGACGCGCTGAGCGCGATGAGCGAATTTTTTTCCGCGCTCGGCGACGAAACGAGGTTGAAACTCATTTCGGCTTTGAGCATATCGGAAATGTGCGTAACCGATTTGAGCATGAGTCTCGGCATAAATCAAACCACCGTTTCGCACCAACTCCGTAACTTAAAAACCATAGGCGCGGTAAAAGTGCGCCGCCAAGGAAAGATATCTTTCTATTCTCTGCGCGACGGCGTGCTTTTGGATATAATGCTGAAAGCCGTAAATTTTGTTTCTTAAGCGCGAATAATTTTTTAACCTACTGCGCAAATTAAACTTGTACCAAAGATAAATGCCTTTCCGCTCGGGTTGCCCTTTTGCCGACGGAAAGGCACGGTACTACATAATAGTTGATAAATTTAATTAAAATCTCTGCCGACCAGTTCGTCTAAAGATACGTCGAAATAGTCCGCGATAGTTACGAGTTGAGATATCGAGGGTTCGCTATAGCCTGTTTCCCAATGAGAAATCGTTTTCTCGGTTGTGCTTAATGCTTGCGCCAAATCCGCTTGAGTCATCTCTCGCTCGGTACGCAAATTTTTTAAGTTGTTTGCAAAATTCATAATACACTATGATAATATAGCATAGTCGGGTTTTTGTCAAGTAAACAATAACTTGATTTTTTTTTGCGTCTGTGTTACAATTATGGCGGAGACGTTGAAAATGATTAAAATAGGAAATTCGTGGGACGAGGTCCTCAAAAAAGAGTTCGAAGCTCCGTATTTCGAGCAGTTGTTCGAAAAGGTGGACGAGGAGTATCGAAAGCATACGGTGTTTCCGCCGTATGACCTTATATTTCGTGCGCTTAAGATGGCGGATTACAACAAAGTTAAGGTTGTAATACTCGGGCAAGACCCGTACCACGGTGACGGACAGGCAAACGGGATTGCGTTTGCGGTGAATAACGGCATACAGCTTCCGCCCTCGCTCGTGAACATTTACAAAGAGATAGAGAACGATATAGGCGTGAAAATGCCGAACAGCGGCACTTTGCTCGGTTGGGAAGAACAGGGCGTACTGCTATTGAACGCAACTCTCACCGTGCGCAAAGCCACGCCGCAGTCGCACAGCGCGATTGGTTGGCAGAAATTCACCGACGCGGTAACCGTGGCTCTGAGCGAGCGCGAAAAGCCTATGGTGTTTATTTTGTGGGGTGCGGGCGCGGGTTCCAAAAAGCCGCTCATAGCCGCGCGGCATTTGGTGCTCACCTCGCCGCATCCGAGTCCGCTCTCGGCGAGCCGCGGATTTTTCGGTTGCAAACATTTTTCCAAGGCGAACGAGTTTCTTGCCGAGCACGGCATGGCTCCCATAGACTGGGCGAACGTAGACGGCGGACTCGCGCCTTACTACGGCGGCAAAATTATACGGGTGTAAACGTAATTGTACGGGCTCCATGGCTGAGATTGCCACGGGCACAAGTGCCCTCGCAATGACATAATAAGAAAAAGCATAAAAATATGAAAGGATAATCCGATGGAAATATACGAACACAATGCAGTGCACGGGCAGTCCGCTCCGCCGCAAAAAAACAAACCGAGCGTATACGCAATAATCGCGATAGTTCTTGCGGCCGTTGCGTGCGCGTTGTCTGCCGCCGCGCTTGCGGTTGCCGTAGTACTCGGCGGCGGCGAGAGCGAAAAAGCTCTCGGGTTCGAAGAGATTTTCGGCTCGGTGCGCCCCTCGTCGGTTGAGGTGTGGGGCGGACAGGAGGGGAGCGGAGTCGTATACAAAGTTTCGGGCGGCAAAACGTATGTTATAACGAACAACCACGTTATAGCGGGCGTGGAAACCGCGCTCGTGCGGTTTACCGAGAACGGCAAAAAATATGAAGGAGCGGTGCTCGGATACGACTCTTACCACGATATAGCCGTAATCGAGCTTAGCGGCGAATACGGCGCAAAGCCCGTGACGGCGGGAAGCAAGCCGAATATAGGCGCGAGCGTGCTTGCGGTGGGCAACAATCTCGGAAACGGCATAGCGGCGTTTAACGGCATTGTGTCGCGCACGAGCTGTTTGCTAAAGGTTACGACGGAATCCAAAACCGTGCCCGTGTACGCCGTAACGTGCGCCGTAAACGGCGGAATGAGCGGCGGCGGACTGTTTAACGACAAGGGCGAAATCGTGGGCATAAACACGTACAGAGCGGCTACCACGAACGGCGGCGAGGAACAGCTCTACGATATGAACTACAGCGTGCCTTTCGATATTGCCGATAAGCTCGCCCGCGCGATAATTGCCGACCGTCCCGCGGGACAGGTGAACAAGATGGAAATACGCGCGGACGCGGTTACGGCAGACGAAATAGAATTTATCGGACTGTATTTCGACGCGAAATTCGGAGAGGACGGGCTTGAAATAAGTTACGTGTACGGAGCGGCGGCGGACGCATTCGAGCTTACGGGCGGCAAGCCGCAGATAGGCGACAGGGTGGTTAAAATCGGGTCGCTCGAGGTGCGCCCCGATACCTGCGTTGCGGATATTTATTCGGAGTGCCTCGATTACGCGCACAACCCGTCGCTCGGTTCAGAGTCGCTCAAAGCGGTGCTCGAGCGCGAGGGGGAAACCGTTACTCTTACCTATAACACCAAGCGTTTCAGATTTTAATACGGAGGAGAGCGAATGAAACATTTGCGTAAACTTGCGATTTTGGCGTTTGCGGCGTTGTTTGCGGCAACGGCCTTGGGGTGCTCGCTGTTCAGAGAAAAGAGCGAGGAAATACTCCCGCACCTCATTTCCGAAGAAGAGAGGGAGAGCGAGCCGGTTCGCAGGGCAGAACTTTTGACCGACGCGAAAGGTTTTAGCGCGAAAACCACGAACGAACAGTTCGACGAACTTGTGGATATTTTATATAACGGTTACCGCCCCGATTTCGGCAAGGCGCAACCCGTGGTAAAACAGGTTTACGAAAAGGCGATGGATATACTCAATCGCTACGTTAAAAACGATTTTTCGGACTACGAGCGAGTGCACGCAATGCACGACTGGCTTGTGTATTACGTTAAGTACGATTTCGAGTTGGCTGAAAATCCGTCCGCCGCCGACTCCAACAACCGCTCTTTCAGGCTCGACGGCGCACTCTTATACAACAAAGCGGTTTGCGACGGCTACGCCAAAGCGTTCGCGCTCATGTGCGGCATAGAGCAAATACCCTGCATACGCGTGCTCGGAAGATTTACCGGACCTAACGGAATACCCGAAAATCACGCCTGGAACAAAGTTCAACTTAACGGCAAGTGGTATAATCTCGACTCCACGATGGACGCGTTCCATTTGGAAACCTCGAGCGGCAAGTACGAGCGCATACTCAATCACGGATACTATCTTTTGTCGGACGCCGATATTTCCGACTCGCTCACCGGTAGGCACGAACAAACGGGAACGGTGCCCTCGCTTGTCGATTATCCGTGCGAAGAGTCTTACGATTTCCATTCTCAAGAAAATCTCGGAATAGGCTCGTACAAAATGACGGTTACGAGTCAAAACGAGCTTAACGGCATTTTCGAGAAAGTGAAAGACGCTAACGGAAAAATAGGAAAGTTGGAGCTTAAGCTCGACTTTCCCGAGTACGACAAGGTAAACTTAAAACGCCCCGACGCCTATCTTATGCAGATATCCGCCGCTTACTCGAAAATCAAAGATTGCGATTATCGCTTCGACTCGGCGAGCGGCATATATCCGTATTACAGATACCCTCAGGGCGTTTTCGTGTTTTTGATATACAAGTAGCGAAAAAGCAACCTAAAGTTGCGCAAAAAAACGGGCATTGCAAACGTAAGTTGGTTGAGTTTTACGGTGTTCCGCGTTATAATTGAGAGGTAGAAAACAACGGAGGAACGCATTAAATGAGCTTTTCGGAAAATTTGCAGTATTTGAGAAAACGCGACAGGATAACGCAAGAGGAGCTTGCCGACAAAATAGGAGTGTCGCGGCAGTCGGTATCCAAATGGGAAACGGGCGAGGCATATCCCGAAACCGACAAGTTGATAGTTTTATGCGATATGTTTAACGTATCGCTCGACGTTATGGTGCGCGGCGACGCGAGCGCACCCGCGGTAAAGGAAAAAGACAATAGAGAAATCGAAAACGACGAGCCGAATCGCAAAAAGCGAAAAGGAGCGTCGCTTAAAAGACGGTCGGAAACGATATGCTGGATAGTAATGATATCTATACTCGCCGTTTATTTTGTTTTGGGCTTTGTTTTTGACCTGTGGCACCCCGGTTGGGTGGTGTTTCCTGCGGGCGGAATTATTTGCGCCATAATAAATACCGTTATCGGCAATAAAGACAGCGACGATAACGGTACTTGCGATGATAACGATAAAGAAGAAAAATAACTACTTTTTCATCTCGCTTTCTATGTAGTCTACGAGCGCGCCCACGCGGGTGAGCTCTTCTACTTTTTCGTCGGGAATGGTAACGCCCGTTTCTTCCTCGAGAGTGAAGAGCATTTCCACAACCAAAAGCGAGTCGGCGTTTAAGTCGGCGCGAACGTCGGTGTCGCGCGTTATTACGCTTTTATCAACTTTGAGATACTTTGCGAGCATTTCGGTAACTTTATCGAACATAATATATATTTCTCCTTGTTATTTTGCGTTTAGAACTTCGAGCGCGATTAGTTCGCCCATTTTACTGCACGATACCTTTTTTGTGCCCATGGAGCATATATCGGGCGTGCGGTAGCCTTTGCTTAATATGGTGTTTATCGCTTTTTCGAGCGCGGCGGTTTCGGTAACGAGTCCGAGCGACGAAGAAAGCATCATTGCCGCGGCGAGTATCGTTGCAATCGGGTTTGCGGTGTCCGTTCCCGCAATATCGGGGGCGGAGCCGTGTATGGGCTCGTAAAGCCCGAGTTTGCCCGCGCCCAAACTGCTCGAGGGCAAAAGCCCTATAGAGCCGGTGAGCATTGCCGCCTCGTCCGAAAGTATGTCGCCGAACATGTTGGGGCAGAGGAGCACGTCGAACTGCGAGGGGTCTTTTATGAGTTGCATTGCGCAGTTATCCACGAGCATGTGCTCGAGTTTTACTTCGGGATAGCTCTCGGCTACTCTCGTAACCGTGGCTCTCCACAGCCTGCTCGTTTCGAGCACGTTGGCTTTGTCTACGCTCGTAACTTTTTTGCGCCGTCCCATGGCTACGTCGAACGCTATTTTGGCTATGCGCTCGATTTCGGGTATCGTGTATACCTCGGTATCGAACGCTTCCTGACCGTTTTTGCCGCTGCGGAAGCCGCGCGGTCCGAAATATATGCCGCCCGTAAGCTCGCGCACCACAACGAGGTTTATGCCTTTTTTGGCTATTGCGGGCTTAAGCGGGGAGTCGCCCTTAAGTTGCTCGTACAAAAGGGCGGGGCGCACGTTTGCGTATAAACCGAGCGCACTGCGCAGTCCGAGCAGTCCCTTTTCGGGGCGCAAATGCCCGGCGAGGTTATCCCATTTAGGACCGCCTACCGCGCCCAAAAGCACCGCGTCGCTGCGTTTGCACTCGTCTATAGTTTCTTGCGGAAGGGGAACGCCGGTGCTGTCTATCGCCGCGCCGCCCATAATGGGGAACGAGTAGTGAAAGGTATGCCCGAATCTACGCGCAACCGCGTCCAAGCAACCTATTGCGGCGTCTACTATTTCCGGACCTATTCCGTCGCCGCGAATTACCGCTATTTTGGCTTCCATGTAATTCTTCCTCCTGAAAGTTAGTAATAATTAGCCGAACAGTCCGCCGCGGGCGATTATTTCCCGAATTTCGGCGGGGTAGGGCGGCACGGAGTATTTTTTACCCAGCCGCTTGTTGATTATAAAGCCTTTCGTTAGGTCTATCTCCATTTCGTCGCCGTCGAGCGAGTCGAGCGCAGCCTCTTTGCACTCGAGTATGGGAAGTCCTATGTTTATTGCGTTTCTGAAAAATATTCTGGCAAAACTCGCCGCTATCACGCACGATATGCCCGAAGCCTTTATTGCGAGCGGCGCGTGTTCTCTGCTCGAGCCGCACCCGAAATTTTCGCCCGCCGTCATGATATCGCCGCCGTGAACTTTGGCGGAAAACTCGGCGTCTATATCTTCCATGCAGTGCGCCGCGAGTTCGCGAGCGTCCGACGTGTTGAGATAACGTGCGGGAATTATAACGTCGGTGTCTACGTTGTCGCCGTATTTGTGTGCTTTGCCTGTCACGGTGCAATCCTCCTATAAACTCTATTATAAAACGCCGATTTTGCCGAGCACCGCGCTGCATGCCGCCACGTAGGGCGAGGCGAGGTATATTTCGCTCGTTATGTGACCCATGCGCCCCACGAAGTTGCGGTTCGTGGTTGCAACGCACCGTTCGTTTTCGGCAAGTATGCCCATGTGTCCGCCCAGACACGGACCGCACGTGGGGGTGGATATCACCGCTCCCGCGTTAATGAATATTTCGGCGAGTCCTTCTTTTATTGCCTGCAAATATATTTCGTTGGTTGCGGGTATGATTATTGCCCGCACGCCTTTCGCCACTTTGCGCCCCTTAAACACGTTTGCCGCCGCTCTTAGGTCGGATATGTGCCCGTTGGTACACGAGCCTATCACCACTTGGTCTATTTTGATATCGCCCGCTTGGTCTACCGTGCGGGTGTTTTCGGGCAGGTGGGGGAACGCAACCGTGGGTGTTAGCGCGGAAAGGTCTATTTCCACCGTCTGCTCGTATTCGGCGTCTTTATCCGCTTCGTGAATTTTGCCTTTGCGCGAGGTGCGCCCGTTTAGGTATTCGGCGGTTATTTCGTCGTAAGCGAAAATTCCGTTTTTCGCGCCCGCCTCTATAGCCATGTTGCAAATGGTAAAGCGGTCGTCTATATCGAGATTGCGGCAACCGTCGCCCACAAATTCGAGCGACTTATAAAGTGCGCCGCACACTCCTATTTTGCCTATGAGGTGCAGTATAACGTCTTTACCGCAAATATTAGCCGCCTTCTTTCCTTTAAGCAACACTTTTATCGCGGAGGGAACTTTGAACCAGGCGGTGCCCTTGTGCATGCCGTACGCCATATCGGTAGAGCCTACTCCCGTGGAAAAAGCTCCGAGTGCGCCGTAAGTGCAGGTGTGCGAGTCCGCGCCTATTACGAGGTCGCCGGGGCACACAAGCCCTTTTTCGGGCAAAAGCGCGTGCTCTATGCCCATTTCGCCCACGTCGTAAAAGTGAGTTATGTTTTGTGCGGCGGCGAATTCGCGGCACTTTTTGCACTGCTGCGCCGATTTTATATCTTTGTTTGGCGCAAAGTGGTCCATTACGAGCGCGATTTTGTCTTTGTCGAACACGCCCGATTTGCCCGCCTTATTTAGCTCGTTGATTGCCACGGGCGACGTTATATCGTTGCCGAGCACTAAGTCGAGTTTGGCGGTGACAAGCTGACCGGGCTTTACTTCTTCGAGTCCGGCTTTATCGGCAAGTATTTTTTGAGAGAGCGTCATTCCCATGATTTTTGTTTCCTTTGGCGATTTTCCTCATGTAGGAGATTGCTTCGTCGGGCTACGCCCTCCTCGCAATGACAATGTAGACGAGGTTTTACTGTCATTGCGAGCGAGCTATGCGAGCGCGGCAATCTCTTGCATGGAACAAGTTTTAATTCCGCGTCAGAATTTTTTCTTTAGCACCGCGCCTTGCGACGCGCTCGTAACGAGGTATTTGTATCTGAGCAACCACCCCGAAGGTTCGTCGTCTTTGGGTCGGTACTTTTTGGTTCGCGCCGTCATTTCTTTGGCGTTTATTTCGAGATTGAGCCTGCCGTTCGGGATATCTATGCTTATCTTGTCGCCGTCTTTAACGAGCGCGATTTTTCCGCCGTCCGCCGCCTCGGGGCAAACGTGACCTATAGCCGCGCCGCGAGTCGCGCCCGAAAATCTGCCGTCGGTAATCAGAGCCACGTCTTCGTCGAGTCCCATGCCGCACAGCGCGGAGGTGGGGGAAAGCATTTCGCGCATGCCCGGTCCGCCTTTTGGCCCTTCGTACCTGATTACTATCACGTCGCCCTTTTGAATTTTGCCGCTCATTATGGCGTGCACGCAATCTTCTTCGCTGTCGAAGCATTTTGCTTTGCCCGTAAACGAAAGCATTTTTTGCGACACCGCGCTACGCTTAACCACCGCGCCGTCTTCGCATATGTTGCCTTTGAGCACCGCAATGCCGCCGCAGGGCGAAATCGGGTTGGTTATGGGATTTATCGCGTCGCCGCATATTTCGGCGTTGGCGTACGCGCGTTTAAGCGATTTGCCCGTAACCGTGAGGCAGTCGCCCTTTATTAAGTTGCGCTCGCTAAGCTCGTGCATTACCGCCGCAACGCCGCCGCTCCGCCCGAAATCTTCCATATCGCGAGAGGTGGAGGGGCTTAATTTGCAAAGGTTGGGGGTGCGGTCGGAAATTTGTTGCACAAAATCCAAATTGAGAGTAATTCCGCATTCCGCGGCAATGGCAAAGAGGTGGAGCACCGTGTTGGTGGAAGCTCCGATTGCCATATCCACCGCGAGCGCGTTGGCAAATGCGTCGCGCGTGAGTATCATGCGGGGGCGGATATCGTTTGAAACGAGGTTCATAACCGCTTCGCCCGCGCGTTTTGCCAGCCGCAAACGCTCCGCTTTAACTGCGGGTATCGTACCGTTTCCGGGCAGAGCCATGCCGAGCGCTTCGCAAAGGCAGTTAATGGAGTTTGCCGTGTACATGCCGCAACAACTGCCGCAACCGGGGCAGGCGCAGTTTTCGAGTTCGGTTAAGTCGCTTGCCGACATTGCGCCCGATTTAACTTTTCCCACCGCTTCGAACATGGTGGAAAGGCTGACCTTTTCGCCGCGGAACACGCCGCTTTCCATAGGTCCGCCCGAAACGAGCACCGCGGGAAGATTTACCCGCGCCGCACCCATGAGCATGCCCGGCACAATCTTGTCGCAGTTGGGAACGAGCACCGCGCCGTCGAACGCGTGCCCTATGAGCATGCTTTCGACGCCGTCGGCAATTAGCTCGCGCGAGGGGAGCGAATATCGCATGCCGTCGTGACCCATGGCTATGCCGTCGCAAATTCCTATGGCAGGCACGACTACGGGAGTGCCGCCCGCGGCGTAAACGCCCGCCTTCACGGCGTCGGTTATAGCGTCGAGATGCAAGTGCCCCGGCACGATTTCGCTCTTTGCCGAGATTATGGCTATAATGGGTTTGGCTATCTCTTCGTCGGTGAGTCCGAGCGCTTTGTAAAGCGAGCGCTGAGGAGCTTTCTCTATTCCCATGCTCAATTCTTTAGACATTGCTTTGTTGTTCCTCTCTTTGAAAATGTATACTCTTATATTATAGCAAAACATAACGGCGTTTGTAAAGTCGATTTGCGTTCGCTTTGGGCTATAATTTACAATTCCGCCGCAAAAATCGCCCTAAACACTTGCTTATTGCCGCAAATTGCGATAAACTTATCTTACCGATAACGAATCGATGGGGTTTAATTATGATATATTACGACGAAAGCGGCAAGATATTTTTGCTAAGCGGCAAAAACTACTCTTACGCCATGTTTGTAAACAAATACGGTTTCTTGCAACATCTCCACTACGGAAGCAAGATATCGGAGAGCGACGCTGTTTGGCTTGCGGGCAGAATAGGCAAGGCGTATCAGCCCGACTGCGAGGGCAACAACACCGACCTCGACATAGACAACATGCCGAGCGAGTGCGGTTTTGCGTATCGCGGCGATTTCCGCGAGCCCACCGTGGTAACCGAGCGGGCGGACGGCGCGTCTATGAGCAGATATCTTTACGCGTCGCATAAAATATCGGAGGGAGTGTTCGAGCCCTCGGGGCTTCCGCACGCCCGCCGCGGCGACAAAACTCTGTACGTAACTTTGCGCGACGGATTTTCGGATACCGAAATAGTTCTTTACTACACCGTGAGCGACGACTCCGACGTGTTGGTGCGCGGCTCGGTGATAAAGAACGCGGGCAAAACCGCGCTCAAGCTCAAAAAGGCGTTTTCGTTTTGCACCGAACTTTTCGCCGCCGACTGGAAACTGCTTAAACTCGAGGGCAATTGGGTTGCCGAGCGCAGTCCCGAAATAACAGACCTCGGGCACGGCGTAACCAAAATACAGTCTTTGCGCGGCGCGTCGTCGCACCAAATGAACCCGTTTGCGGCGCTTCTGCGCGACGGCGCGGACGAGTTTTCGGGTGAGTGCTACGGCTTTCAGCTCATATACAGCGGCTCTTGGGCGATAACCGCCGAACGCAATAACATAAATCAACTGCGCATTCAGGGCGGAGTAAACGATTTCGGATTTTGTTGGAAGCTGGGCGCGGGCGAGTCGTTCCATACTCCGCAAGCCGCGCTGTGCTATTCGTCGGAAGGCATGGGAAAACTTTCGCGCGAATACGCCGATTTCATACGCGAGCGCATAATGCCGCCCGCGCACGCGTTTTCCACCCGCCCCATAGTGGTGAACAATTGGGAAGCTACGTATTTCGATTTTAACAATGAAAAACTTTTCGCCATAATAGACGAGTCGGCAAAGCTCGGCATAGATACTTTTGTGCTCGATGACGGCTGGTTCGGCGTGCGCGACTCCGACCGCTCGGGACTTGGCGACTGGGTTGTTAACGAGAAAAAACTGAAAGGCGGACTTAAAGCCGTTATAGACCGTTGCAAGAGTAAAGGCATGAAATTCGGGCTTTGGTTCGAGCCGGAAATGATATCGCCCGATAGCGACTTGTACCGCGCTCATCCCGATTACGCGATATGCAAAAAAGGCACTACTCCCGTATACGGGCGCAATCAGCTTTGTTTGGACTTAACCCGCAAAGAGGTGCGCGACTGCGTTGTGGAAGCGGTGAGCAAGGTGCTGCGCGAAAACGAAATTTCATACGTGAAATGGGATTATAATCGCGACCTTGCGGATATGTATTCGGAGAGTCTGCCCGCCGACGGAATGGGCGAGTTTACGCATCGCTACATGCTGGGCGCGTACGATTTGTTCGAGCGCATAACCTCGGCTTTTCCGAACATTTTATTCGAGGGGTGCGCGGGCGGCGGCAGGCGTTTCGACGCGGGCATGCTGTACTATTTCCCGCAGATTTGGACGAGCGACAACACCGACGCTGTGGAGCGCACTCGCATACAGTACGGCACGTCGTACTGCTATCCGCTGTCGGCTATGAGCTGTCACGTTTCCGTTTGCCCCAACCACCAAACGGGGCGCACCGTTTCTTTCGATACCCGCGGCGCGGTTGCATCTTTGGGCTCTACGGGTTACGAGTTGGATATTTCCAAACTCTCCGAGCAGGAAAAGCAAAAAGTGAAAAAGCAGGTTGAAGACTACAAAAAAATCTCCGACCTTGTACTGAGCGGAGATTTGTACAGACTTTGCGACCCGTTTGCGGGCGACCGGTTCTGTGAAATGCTTGTGTCGAAAGACAAGTCTAAAGCGTATATTGCGGGCGTTTTGACAAGTTACTTGCCGCGCCGCAATTCGTCGCATTTGCGTATTTACGGACTTGACGAAAACAAAACTTACAAAATTACGGAAACGGGCGAATGCGTGAGCGGCAAAGTTCTTGCTGCGGCGGGAATACCGTTCCGCGAGTTAAGAGAATACGAAAGTTTTGTTTACCATATAGAAGAAGTAAAGAAGAAATAAAACGGAGTTAAAACTCGCCGCGCCCGAGAGCGGTAAGACCGGTGCGCACAAGCTCTATTATGCCGTAGTGCGCAGTAAGATTTATAAACGCGTCTATCTTGTTGGGTTCGCCCGTAAGCTCGGCAATGAGCGAGGAGGGCGAAAGGTCTATTATTTTGGCTTTGTAGATATTGCACGCGCTCTCTAATTCGGGTCTTTGCTCGGGCGAAACGCGCAATTTCAATATGAGCAGTTCGCGGCAAACCGATTTGTCTTGCTCGAGCACGTTCACTTTCTTTACGTCTACGAGCTTGTCGAGTTGCAAAGTTATCTGCCTTATGGTTGCGTCGTCGGCTTCGGAGACGATTGTCATGCGCGATAACTCGGGATTTTCGGTAGACCCTACGTTTAAGCTCCCTATGTTGTAACCCCTGCGGGCGAACAGCCCCGATATGCGGGTGAGCACGCCGCTCTTGTTTGATACAAGGGCGGTTATTATATACTGTTTCATTTTTGTTCCTCCAATTCGGTTATGATATCGTCCGCGCTCTTTCCGGGCGGTATCATGGGCAGAACGAATTCGTCTGATATTATGCGGCAGTCCACTATAACCGTGCCCTCGGTTTCAAACGCCGCTTTTACCGTGCTTTCTATATCCTCGTTTCGTTCGAGCACAAATCCTTTGGCGCCGAAAGCCTTTGCGAGCATAACGTAGTCGGTGGGTAAGTTTAGAGTGGTGGAAGAATAGCGTTTGCCGTAAAACAAAGTTTGCCACTGCCGCACCATGCCGAGCACGTTGTTGTCGAGCACGAATATTTTTATATTCAGCTTGTTTTTAACCGCGGTGGGGATTTCGTTGAGGTTCATGTGAAACGAGCCGTCGCCCGTTATCATGGTTACCGTGTCGTTTGTAGCTACCGCCGCGCCTATCGCCGCGCCCAAGCCGTAGCCCATTGTGCCCAGTCCGCCGCTCGTAAGAAAGGTGCGCGGCGCGGAAAAGGGATACGACTGCGCCGTCCACATTTGGTGCTGTCCTACGTCGGTGGTTACGATGCGATTATCGGGCGACGCCGCCGCAATTCCGCGTATGAGCTTTCGCGGGCAAAGCGGCTTGTCCGAGTCGCGGAGCGTGTGAATTTTTCGCAACTCGCGGCAACGCTCCGACCACGCTTTGTTGCTTTTGCGCTTAACCGCGCCCAAAAGGTAATCGAGAGCGGGGCAAAGGTCGGATATTATGTGCGCCGCCGAGCGCACCACTTTGTCTACCTCCGCCGCGTCGGCGTCTATGTGCACTATTTTCGCGTTGTGCGCGAACTTATTCGGGTTGCCCGCAACGCGGTCGGAAAAACGCGCCCCGAGAGCTATTATCGCGTCGGCTTCGCCGAGAGCTTTGGCAACCGCCGCCGAGCCGTGCATGCCTATCATGCCCATAAACAGCGGGTGAGGAGAGGGGATTGCGCCTAATGCCATCATGGAACTTGCCACGGGGATATCGTTTTGTTCGGCAAACTCGCGCAGTTTTTCGCACGCGCCCGAAATTATCACGCCGCCGCCCGCGTATATCAAAGGACGCTTTGCGTTCGATATTATTTCCGCCGCCTTTTCGGCGTTACCGTCGGGCGTGAATTCGCGCGGCTCTCTTTTTACTTGCGGCGCGGGAGTAAACTCGTAAACCGCTTGCTGTACGTTTTTGGGAACGTCTATCAGCACCGGTCCGGGTCTGCCGCTCAAGGCGATTTTGAACGCTTCGCGTATCGTGTCGGCAAGCTCGCTCACGTCGGTAACTATAAAGTTGTGCTTTGTAACGGGCATTGTAACGCCCTTTATGTCAACCTCTTGAAAGCTGTCTTTTCCAAGCGACGAAATGGGCACGTTGCCCGTTATGGCAACGAGCGGCACGCTGTCCATATTTGCGGTTGCTATGCCCGTAACGAGGTTTGTCGCGCCCGGTCCGGAGGTGGACATAACTACGCCTACCTTGCCCGTCGCTCTCGCGTAGCCGTCGGCGGCGTGGCACGCGCCCTGTTCGTGACTGGTGAGAATTTGCTTTATTTTGTCGCGGTAGAGGTAGAGCGCGTCGAACGTGTCTATAATATAGCCGCCGGGATATCCGAATACGTGCGTAACGCCCTGTTCTATGAGCGTTTCGGCTATTATTTCCGCGCCGCGCAAAGTTTTTGTTGTGCTCTCTTGCATGTCGTTCGTTGACCTCCTCGCAAAAATTATAAAAGAAATCCCCGAAATTCTATAGCTTTCGGGGCTTCCCGATTTTCAAAAAATGCTGTACATCCGCCTTTGACGTATCATACCGTAGCGTTTTCCCGCCGGTAAACTCCTTCGAAGCTACCTTGTGGCACACATTATGGTCTACTTAGTGCTGCTGCCGTCAAGCCCTGACACGGTTCATAGTATAACATTGCACAAGACCCCGATATCAACATTCCGCGAACGGGGACCGACCTACCATACGATACGCCGGGGGCGGCTTTCTGCCTCGCTGTAGCGGATTGCGAGTATAGGGCACCGCTGGCTCCCCACATAGTACAGCATGCTAAGTATATCAAAATTCGCGGGCTTTGGCAAGTAATTTTACGCCGCATGCGGATTTTATGAAAAACTTTCAAATTTCGACCGCTTTACCTCTAATTCTCCGCTTTGCGTATGTTACAATGGAGCGGATTACAAATAAGGCGGCACTTTAGGTGATAAAACGCGCTATAATTAAGTACATATTCGTAATACTGTCGCTCGCCGCGCTGTGCGGCGCGGAGTTCTCCGGATTGCGCCCTTGCGGCGCGGGCTTTGCCGCCGCGCTCGTTTACTGCGGCATTCCCGCCGTTGCGGTTTTGCCCGCGTTCGGCGCGTTTACTCTCGCGTTCGATTTTACTCTGGCGTCGCTCGCGTACGCGCTTTCGGTGTGCGGCGGGATATTCGTAGCCGCGCTGTTTTCTTTGCGCAAGAAGAAAGCAAAAAAACCGATATTCGCGGCGGTGTTCGCGCTGTCGCAATTTTCGCTCGTTGCCCAAAGCGGAAAGCTCGGTTATCTCGGCGCGCTCGCCTGGGGTCTTATGGCTCTCGGCTTGTTTGCGGCGGCGGTGTGCTTTCTCGTGCCCGTTTTGGTGCGGCGCATGCGCTACAAATTTTTGGAAACCGAACTTGTCTGCGGCGGAATACTGCTCATTTGCGCGTCGGCGGGGCTTTCGCGCATGAGCGCGGGCGGGTTTGACGCGGCGTATCTTATTGCGCCCTTTTTCGTGTGCTTTGCCGCGGGCGCGGGCTCGCTCTCGGGCGCGGTTGCGGTTGCGATGTGTTTCGGGAGCGGCATTGCGATTACCTCGGCAACTGCCGCGCCCATAGCTTTTATGGCGTTTTCCGCACTCGTCGCGGCGGTGTTCGCCGCCGCGCCCCGTCCGCTTCCGTCTCTTTCCGCGGCGGCGGGTTACGTGCTCGCCTCGTATATGTTTTCCGCGCCGCCCTCGTGGCAACAAACGCTGTGTTTCGCGGCGGGTGCGCTCGCATTCGCCCTCGTTTCGCCCGACGCTCTCGCCAAAGTGCGAGATATGCTGTTTTCGCCCGCAACCGCCGTTGCCGCCCGCGGAGTGATAGGCAGAGCCGCGAACGAAACGGGCAACGACCTGTTGAGCGCGTCGCGCATATTCGACGATATGAAAATCGCCATGGAGCAAGTCCCCGAAACCGTAGAGCCGAGCGTGCTCGAACGACGCGTTTGCGCCGACTGCGACAGATATCGCGAGTGCGCCGCGGGGAGCGGCTTTAAGGACGCTCTCGCCAAAATGGAACGCAGTTCGGCGGCTAAGGGCAGGGCGAGCGTGTCCGAAGTGCCCGCTCTACTGTCGGCGTGCAAAAATCTGCCCGCGCTCGTATCGTGCGCAACCGAGGCGGCGCAGTCGCGACACGAGCAAATGATAGTGAGCGAGGCTCGCAAAGAAGGGCGCAAGATTGTGGCGCAACAGCTCGGGCTAATGTCGAACGTGCTCAAAAGCATGGGCGAACGGGTGAAAACTCCCGCGCATTTCGACACGGCGAGCGAAAAAAAGATAGCGGTGGAACTTTCGTATCGCGGCGCGGCGGTGCCCGAAGTTATCGTTACCGCGGATACCGTTTCGGTGGTGCTTCAGAGCGATTCGCTAAGGCGCGAAGACGTTGCCGCCGTGATAGGCAAGATAATGAAAACGCCGTACAAGTTCGTGCGCGGCGGGGCTGACGTGCTTCCCGGCTACACGCTCATGCTGTTTACGCGCGCCCCGCGTTACGACGTGGCGTTTTCTGTTGCGGCGAGCGCGAAAGAGGGAGTGAGCGGCGACAACCACTCGTTTGTGCACCTCGGCGGCGACCGCTTTATGATGGCGCTGTGCGACGGCATGGGGAGCGGGGAAGCGGCGGAAAAGGCGAGCGAAACGGCTATAGAGCTTGTGGAAAGTTTCTTCAAGGCGGGTCTTGACTCCATGAGCGCGGTGGAGTGCGTGAACAGGTTCTTGGCTCTAAACGAGTGCGAACGCTTTTCCACTTTGGATATAACGGTTATAGACTTAAACAGCGGCAACGCCGAGATTATAAAACTGTCGAGTCCCGCAACGGTGATAAAATCGCGCGACGGCGTGAGCGCGGTGTCGGGCGCGTCGCTTCCCATGGGGGTGTTCGAAAAGGTGAACTGCGGGCACGTTTCCCGCAAGCTCGCGGCGGGCGACGAAATTGTTATGGCTACCGACGGCATAACCGACGCGCTCGGCTCTACCGAAAGGTTTGTGGCGGCGGTGTCGGCGCAAAAGACAGCCGACCCGCACGTGGAGGCTCAAAACCTTTTGGAGTGCGCGGTTGCGTCGTCGCGCGGCAGACTGAGAGACGACGCTACGGTGCTTTGCGCCCGTATTTTCGAGAAAATCGGTTGACGGCACGCGGTTTATCTTGACAAACACACGCGCCTATCGTATAATTATTGTGATGTCAGCGGTGAAATTTACGGCGAATATTGTGTTTTATACGGTTGCGGCGGCTATCGCGCTATTGTTCGCAGTCGTGTTTTTGACGTCGCTGTTTAGAAGAAAGCGCAAGCGCAACGCTTTTGACGTGATTGTGATTATATTCGGAACGCTCGTGTTGCTCGGCTCTCTCGCAGTGTGCGCGTTCGCCGTGATAAACGCATACGCTCCGTTCGGACTGTCGGCGAGCGGCGAGAGCGGCAAGCTCGAAATACTGTATAACGGTAACGCGCTGTTTGCCGTTCCGTATATAAGCGGCGCGGCGGGCTTGTTTGCCGAGCTTGGACTTATAAGCGTAGTCGCGCCCGCGGCAATATTCGTAATGTGCCTAATATCGCTAATCACGCTCGGTGCGAAAACGTACAGGCTCAAAAAGATTAAAGACGGCATCGCGGATAATATAGACCTTCCTTTGAAAGCGGACGAGTCTGCGGAGAACGACTCTGTAAAAGAGGAGAGCAAAGCCGATATAGAGGAAACCGCCGAAAACAATCCGCTCGAGCTCGCCATGCGAGAGGAAGAGCTTTTGCCCGCGCCCGAGCAGTCGGAAATAGAGCCGAGAGCGGTTCGCAACATTTTCGACGAGATAGACAAGCTCGTTACCGGTTCGGAGGGTGGAAGCGAGAGCAGGCGCATAGACGACCAACTGAAAAAGGCTATAGAAGAGGGGTATGCGCTTCGCGACGCGTTGGAAAACGCCGCCGAAGAAGAGCCGCCTAAAGAGGAAGAACCCGAAGAGGAAGAAGAACCCGAAACGGAAGAAAAATTTCAAGAAGAAGAGCGCGAAGAGGAAGAAATTACCGAAGAGCCGTTGCCCGAAATCGTGCCGGAGAGCGGCAGAGTTACCGCCCGCCGCCGTATAGCCGCAAACACGGTTATAGCGGTGGACGAACCCGAAGCGATATCCGAAGATACGGAGCGGCATGTTGCGCCCTCCTCGCAAGAACTGCCGGCGGCTCGAGTTCGCACCATAATCCGCCACACCGATAAGAAAGAGGAGCAAAAGAAAGCTCCCGACAAAACTGTGGAAGCGCAAAGCGGCGGACTTCCGCTAACGCGAAAATACATAATACTGAACAGGCGCAACGCCGCCGCGGTGTTTAACGACTATCTCAACAGCAAGCGCGAAAGCGAAAAAGCGGAATTGAAAGACTCGCTGAACACTATTATAATGAAGTAGGTACTAACGCACGTAAGACAAACAAAAGCGTGCGTTTTATCTTATAAATATAAGTAAAGGAGAATTGCTTAAATGAAGACTTTGAAAGGAACTAAAACCGAAGCCAATCTTATGGAGGCGTTTGCGGGCGAGAGCATGGCTCGCAACAAGTACGACTACTACGCGTCTAAGGCGCAAAAAGACGGATACGAGCAGATAGCCGCGTTTTTCCGCGAAACCGCTCTCAACGAAAAGGAGCACGCCAAAATATGGTTCAAACTGTTGCACAACGGCGTAGCCGATACCGAGGTTAACCTTACCGACGCCGCCAACGGCGAAAATTTCGAATGGACGGATATGTACAAGAAATTCGCCGCCGACGCCGAAGCGGAGGGTTTTTCGGATATAGCCAAACTTTTCTCGCTTGTGGCGGAAATAGAAAAGAGCCACGAAGAGCGTTATTTGCAACTCGTGGCAAACATAAAGAGCGGCGACGTGTTCGAACGCAAGGAAACCGTTGTGTGGGTGTGCCGCAACTGCGGGCATTTGCACACAGGCGTTGCCGCGCCCGACGTTTGCCCCGTATGCAATCACCCCAAGAGCTATTTCATGCTCGAACAGGAGAATTACTGAACGGTATCACACGGACACCCTGTCATTGCGAGGGCGCTTGTGCCCGAAGCAATCCCATTCATTAGAAACTAAATCAAATCGAAAAAATCGTGTTGGCGTAACGCCTCGTATAATACGAGCGCAACGCTGTTAGACAAATTGAGCGAGCGCAAATTTCTTCCCATGGGAATACGCAACGCTTTGTCGGGGTTGCCGAAAACAAGGTTTTCGGGCAACCCTTTTGTTTCTTTCCCGAAAATCAGATAGCAACCGTCGGGAAACTTTTCGTCGGTATAACGCTTTTTGGCTTTGGTGGAGAAATAGTAAAATTCGCCGCCCTTGTTGCGAACGAAGAAATCTTCAATACTATCGTATTCGGTAACGTCGAGCTTGTCCCAGTAATCCAGCCCGGCGCGTTTTACAGTGCGGTCGCTCAGTTCGAAACCGTAGGGGCGCACGAGGTGAAGCCGCGTTTCGGTGCACGCGCAAGTGCGCGATATGTTTCCCGTGTTTTGCGGTATTTCGGGTTCTATCAAAACTATATTGAACATAACGCAATGAGTATAACACACAATGCTCGCAAAATCAAGCCGCGCGAAAAATTTTTCCGATTTTATATGCGAAAACCGTTGACAAATTCGTTTTACGGGTATATACTGATATCACAGTTGAACAATTGTTCAAGTGTAATACACAACAAGGAGAAACACATGGACGAGTTGAGAGAAGAATGCGAAGCGAGGGTAGTGCATCTCGACGCGCTCGACAGGGTGAGGGAGAAAATGCCCGACGAAGACACGCTGCTCAATATCGCCGAGCTTTTCAAAGTGTTCGGCGACTCCACCCGAACGCGCATACTTTCGGCACTTAGCATAGAGGAGTTGTGCGTGTGCGATATATCCGCTCTTTTGAACATGAGTATGTCGGCGGTGTCGCACCAACTGCGCATACTTCGGCAAACAAAGATAGTTAAATCGCGCAGAAACGGAAAGGAAATAGTTTACTCGCTCGACGACGAGCACATAAGCAAGTTATACGCTCTCGCGCTCGCTCACCTCAGCGAAGAAGAATAGAGAGCAAATCAAAAAGGAGAAAAACAATGAAAAAAACTTACAAAACAGTAGACCTCGACTGCGCCAACTGCGCGGCGAAAATGGAAGAAGCAATCAAAAATATTAACGGCGTAACTTTTGCGTCGGTGAGTTTCGTTGCAAGCAAGATAGTGCTGGAGGCGGCGGACGAAGACTTTGCGGAAATCGAAAAAAAGATGATAAAGGTGTGCCGCAAAATCGAACCGGATTGCCGTATAATACTATGAGTGCGCGGGTAAAACGCAGGCTGTGGCGCGTGATTGCCGCCATAGTGCTGTTTGTTGCGGCGTTCGTAACTTTTCGCGCAATCACCTTGCCGCAAAACCTGTGGTACATAGAGCTTATAGTGTACGCGTGCGTTTACGCCGTTGCGGCTTACGACGTGCTTATAAAAGCGTTTCGCGGAATTTTCGGCGGGCAGGTTTTCGACGAAAATCTTTTGATGACGATTGCCACCGTGGGCGCGTTTTGCGTGCGCGAATATCCCGAAGCGGCGGCTGTAATGCTGTTTTATCAGGTGGGCGAACTGTTCCAATCCATAGCGGTGGGGCGTTCGCGCAAGTCTATATCCGAACTCATGGATATCCGTCCCGACACCGCCGTAGCGATACGCGACGGCGAACGCGTAACTGTATCGCCCTACGAGGTTGCCGTGGGCGAAATTATAGAGGTGCGGGCGGGCGAGCGCGTGGCTCTCGACGGCGTTGTGGTTAAAGGGAGCGGAAGTATAGATACCGCCGCGCTCACGGGCGAGTCTATGCCCGTAAGCGTTTGCGAGGGCAGTCCGGTGCTGAGCGGCAGTATAAATCTTTCGGGCGTTTTGGAAATAGAGGTGCAAAAGGAGTTTTCGGAGTCTACGGCGAGCAAGATACTCGACCTCGTGGAAAACGCCGCGAGTAAGAAAGCCAAGGCGGAAAATTTCATTACCGCGTTTGCTAAAATTTACACGCCGGTAGTGGTTGCGCTCGCGGTACTGCTCGCAGTCGTGCCCTCGGTAATAACGGGCAATTTCGGCGAGTGGATACACCGCGCTCTCATGTTCCTCGTTGTGTCGTGCCCCTGTGCGCTCGTAATAAGCGTGCCGCTCGCATTCTTCGGCGGCATAGGCGCGGCGTCCGCCCGAGGCGTGCTCATTAAGGGCGGCAATTATCTCGAACTGCTCGGAAAGCTCGACGCCGTGGTGTTCGATAAAACGGGCACTCTCACGCTCGGGAAATTCTCGGTTGCGGGCGTGTATCCCGAAAGCCGCCGCAACGAAATACTTTCCGCCGCCGCTATCGCCGAAAGCGGAAGCAATCACCCCATAGCGTTATCCATAGTCGCCGCCGCGAACGACAACGGCTTAAACGTCAATGCGAGCGACAACGGCTTAAATGTCATTGCGAACGACAAAGAGTTATCCGTCATTGCGAACGACAACGGCTTAAATGTCATTGCGAGCGAGCGAAGCGAGCGCGGCAATCCCCTCCATGAGAACATAACGCTTACCGAAATCGCGGGCAAGGGCGTGGAGGCGCGAGCGGACGGCAAAGTAATACTTGCGGGCAACGCCGAACTTATGGCGGAGCGCGGCATAGAGTTTACCGAGTGCGCTCAATTCGGCACTCTCGTGTACGTTGCCGTAAACGGCGAGTATCTCGGCGTAATAGTTATCGCCGATACGGTAAAGGAAGACGCGCCGCAGGTGATAGCGTCGCTCAAGCGCGACGGCATTCGCACCGTAATGCTCACGGGCGACAATTTCCAAACGGCTTCGGCGGTGGCGGAAAAGGTGGGAATAGACGAGTTTTCCGCGTCGCTTTTACCCGCCGACAAAGTGGAAAAACTGGAAGAAATCATTGCCCGAAAGTCGGCGAAATCGGTGGTTGCGTTCGTGGGCGACGGCATAAACGACGCGCCCGTGCTCTCGCGGGCGGACGTGGGCATAGCCATGGGTGCGCTCGGGAGCGACTCCGCCATAGAGGCTGCCGACGTGGTTCTCATGCACGACGGTTTGGGCGCGATATCCGAGGCAAAGACCGTTGCAAAAAAAACAATGAGCATAGCCGCGCAAAACATAGCGTTCGCGCTGATTGTAAAAGTCGCGGTGCTCGTGCTGTCCGCTCTCGGCGTAACCGATATGTGGCTTGCCATATTCGCCGACGTGGGCGTTACCGTGCTTGCCGTTCTCAACTCGGTGCGCATAATAGCTTTCGGCAAAAAGAACAAAAAGGGAGATTTTGCAAAAAACTTTCCCAAAACGCAAGACAAATCGGCTGTATAGTGGTATACTTACCGAGAAGCATAAAAATTTCGGAGGTAATGTATGGCTGAATGCAGTCACAACTGTGAAAGTTGCTCGAGTAAGTGCGACGAGCGCGAATCGGAAAGTTTGAAAGCCAAACCGCACGAGGGCAGTAAAGTAGGCAAGGTGATAGCCGTGGTGAGCGGCAAGGGCGGAGTAGGCAAATCTCTCGTTACGGGTTTGTGCGCCGTTGCGAGCGAGCGGCTCGGTTATCGCACCGCAGTGCTCGACGCCGACGTTACCGGTCCGTCCGTTCCCAAAATGTTCGGCATTACCGATAAAGCGATGGGGAGCGAACTCGGACTGTTTCCCGCGGTGAGCCGCGGCGGGGCGCGAGTGATGTCGCTTAACCTGTTGCTCGACGACGAAACCAGCCCCGTGGTGTGGCGCGGTCCTATAATATCGGGCGCGGTAAAACAGTTTTGGACTGACGTTATCTGGGACGACGTGGACTACATGTTTATAGACATGCCGCCGGGAACGGGCGACGTTCCTCTCACCGTATTTCAAAGTTTGCCGATAGACGGCATAATAATAGTTACGTCGCCGCAGGAACTTGTTTCCATGATTGTGGAAAAAGCGGTGAACATGGCTAAAATGATGAAAGTGCCCGTGCTCGGCATGGTGGAGAACATGAGCTACTACACTTGCCCGGACTGCGGCAAGAAGATAGAAATATTCGGAAAGAGCAATTTCGAAGCTACCGCGGCGCGGCTTAATATAAAGCCTATAATGCGCGTGCCCATAGATTCGCGACTTGCCGAACTTGCCGACTCGGGGCGCATAGAGGAACTCGACTCGCTCGACCTCTCGCCGCTTCAAAATCTCATGAATTAAAACCGAACTTAAAAACGCGTAAGGAAAAAATTTTTTCCTTACGCATATAAAAACATTTGATTTTTATTCCGCTATAGTGTATAATTAATTCTGCTGTGTTAAAGTAGCATAGCAAACGCACTCATCGTTTGCTGTTGTGGCTCAGCAGGTAGAGCACGTCCTTGGTAAGGACGAGGTCACGGGTTCAAATCCCGTCAACAGCTCCATAGCGAAAAACCGCCGAATACGGTGGTTTTTTCTTTATTTTACCCCATATTTAGTATGTTTTTATGAATTTTCGTTTTTGGATTTCGTGTGCCGCCGAACATAAAAATGTGTCATTATGTGCCAAAGGGTATTTTTAAGTGTTTTTTACCTTATTAGTATTGTATCAAATCGAATAAAAAAAAGCAACCGCCGAAAGGCGGTTTAAATCGTTCTAAATGTGCCAAATTCTGCCCTCGTGGCACACGCGTGGCACATAACCGCGCTTGTGGCACACACCATTACACTATAATAACGGTAGAATGTTTTGAAATAAAAAATGGGCGGTTAAACCAACCGCCCATTTTTTAGAGTTTTAGTTTGCTTTAAGACAAGAACTCGGCATATCGATTAAGAAGATATTCGATTTTTTCGTAACTAAGTAATCCTTTACCGATAGCAACTTTCAAGTATTGCGCTTGGAAAGCGTCAAAAACTTCTATGGACACGGGGAAGCGTGCGTTGAATTCTTCGTAAGTAAATAATCCATACTCTTCAATATCGGCTAAAAATGCTTCGTTATTGATTGTGAGAGTTTCTGAATCTACATCGAAGATATTGAATAGTCCTGCAATGCCACCGGGCATGGAAAGCATTCCGTTTACATAATAACACAAATGTCCATATGTTACGGGACTCCAAGTACTTATATAATCCTTGCTGCTCGTTACATCAACTAATTGGACTTTAGTCCATGCTAGGCTTCCATCTGAATTTACGACCTGCTTATTAAACCAATGCCCTATATAGTTTGAGGCATTTTTATCTAAGTACACGAATTGATTAAGATCAAAGTCCCAGAAGCCATGTTCGAATATTACTTTTATGTTAGTGCCATCAGAAAATTGTAAATTAATCACATTATTTATTTGTTCAAGTTCGCTATCTATGAATACAATCGGCGCAGTATCAAAAGTACCAGTATATAAATTCCAAACAAGTAACTGTTCATTGCCTGTTAGTTGTTCTACGAGTTTTTGACTACCATCAGATAAAGTTATTAAAGTTCCGTTAGCCACACATCCCCCTGTAGGACGATATAATGCTCCGATATATATTGTTTTACCTATTAGGTCGGAACTTTTTGTAAGAGTTATAGTGCGATCATTTATAGAGTAATATGTTTTTGATAAAGAATCGCCCTGAGATGACAAAAAGCTATCCTTGCGAACATCAAATATACCCTGAAAATCAACTGGCTCAGTTGCGAGTGTGGAATTGGAAAACAAATGTGTGGCTGAGTATGTAAATGAGAATCCTTCATCCCATTTTACAGTAAACTGTTCTTGGTCTTGTCCCCATATGTATTGGTCAAATCGCGCATCATCATAGCCATAGTGTATGACTACATTATATGTTTTAGCTATCCAATATGCATATAATACTGTGTCGCTTGAAATGTGCCAATCTTTAACGCTACTCATTGTGTTAGAATAATATTGTGTGCCTGTACCATTCGAGCCTGTCCAATAACCCCCAAAGTCATATCCTGTGCGAGTAGGTGCAGTTGCGTACGGCATGGACTCATTGTATTTGACCGTGACTGAATCTGTGCCGCCAGTTCCGTTTTGCTTATTAAATCCGACTCTATATTCTTTGGGAGTCCAATGCGCATATAATGTTGTTGAATAAGCAATGTTCCATTTACTGTTGAATACTTGCCGCGCTATTTTGTCAAAGAAACCTTGTTTGCTTTTGCCAATTTCGGCGAATATGAAGAAAAAATCCTTAAATCGATTGATTTGGAAGGCGATGATATTTATTCAAATTTGATACGTACGGTTACATTTGACGAGAATGGTTTTATTGCGTCAAAAATGTTTTTAATAGACAAGGAACAGAGCGATATTGACGGAGTTTATTTAGAGAGCGGGAAATGCTTGCACACTGTTTTGTATACCGATGACCATGATGAATTGATAATGAACAAGTTGTTGGATGCTTGCAAAAAATGGGCGAAAGAAAATGATGCTGAGTTCCGTGGTGTATTATATATATTCATTAAGTTCGTTGTACCTAATGCTAAAAGTTCTATGTTCTATTACGATGTATGGTTACCGTTAAGATGAAAAAAATTTTTTGAAAGAAGTATTCAATCTCTTGACTTGGGTGTTACCCCCAACCTTATATTTACTATGTATGATGGATGCAGAAGCTCGCGCCTGTCATATCAGTAATAATTTTCAGAATGGAGCAATAATATGTCATACAAATTTAATAGCGTAACAATACGCACAGACAATTCCGAAATAGGAATGGCAAAAATCAAAGAACTTTGGGCGGATATTATGCAAGGAAAAATTTCGCTTGAATTTGTTGAAAACGGGAAACCCGTTAATGGTCTTTTTCCCATATCGTCTTATAGCGATTATGAAAACAATGAGAACGGAAAATACAATCTCTCGATTATAAGCGTTACCGCCGATTTCTTTGCAAAAATGGAAAGTCTGGTTGAACAAGGAAAGTATACCAAAATCGACGAAAGCGGCAAGACCATTGCCGAATGCGCCGACAAAGCGTGGTCGAAAGTTTGGGAACTCTCGTTAAACGGCGAACTTAAACGTGCTTTTACTATCGACTACGAAAGCACAGTGCCCTCCGAATATACGAAAGACGGCAAAACACATTGCTGTTTGTACATTGCGGTAAAGTGAGAACTTAAAATGGCGTTCGATTATAAGAAAGAATACAAAGAATTTTATATGCCGGCAAGCAAACCGACAATAATAACCGTACCGAAAATGAATTACATAGCGGTACGCGGCAAGGGTAATCCCAACGATGAGAACGGCGAGTATAAAAAATCTATCGGGTTTTTATATGCCATAGCCTTTACTATCAAAATGAGTTACAAGGGTAGTCACAAAATCGACGGATATTTCGAATACGTCGTGCCGCCGCTCGAAGGTTTTTGGTGGCAAGACGGCGGTGAAATAGACTACGCGAATAAGGAAGGCTTTAACTTTATATCGCTTATACGCTTGCCCGATTTCGTTGCGAAAGCCGACTTCGATTGGGCGATAGAGCAAGCTACAAAAAAGAAAAAAGACGACTTTTCAAGGGTGGAGTTTTTAACTTACGACGAAGGCGTTTGCGTACAGTGTATGCACATAGGCAGTTATGACGATGAACCGAAGACAGTTGCACTAATGCACGAATATATGAAAGTAAACGGTTATGACTTGGATATAACCGAAAGTCGCTATCATCACGAAATTTACTTATCCGACCCGCGTAAATGCGCCGTTGATAAACTGAAAACCGTTGTAAGACATCCTATAAAGAGGATATAAAGGAATACATATTATGAAAAAACTAATTGCATATTGCGGACTTGATTGCGAAAAGTGCGACGCACGAAAAGCAACTCTAAACGACGATAACGCTTTGCGTGAAAAAGTCGCAAAAGAATGGTCGGAATTGAACGGCGTTGAAATTACGCCCGAAATGATAAACTGCGAAGGTTGCCGTTCGGACGGACTGAAAACGCCCTATTGCGACAGTCTATGCCCTATACGGCAATGCGCGCTCGGTAAGTCTGTCGAAACCTGCGGCGACTGTACGGCAATGGGCTGCTGTCAAACCATCGGTATGATAATATCCAATAACGCCGAAGCGTTGAATAATTTGAAACCCAATAAAAAGTAAACTTTTTTAAGGTATAAATATGATAGGTATTTATTTTAGTGGCACAGGGAACACAAAACATTGCTCGGAATATTTGTTGCGGTTGCTTGATGAAAATGCACCGTCGTATTCTATCGAAAACGGAAACGCAATAGACGCTATACGGTCGAGCGACGAGATAATTTTTGCTTATCCCGTGTACTATTCCTATCTGCCCAAAATCGTTTATGACTTTATCGTAAATAACTCTGCGGCTTGGAAAGACAAAAATATTTTCGTTGTAGCGACTATGGGCTTGTTCAGCGGCGACGGCGCGGGTTGTGCGGCAAGACTTTTCAAAAAGTACGGCGCAAAAATCTTAGGCGGCTTGCACATAAAAATGCCCGACTGTATCGGCGACGTTAAATTACTGAAAAAGTCGTTCGAAGAAAACAAAGAACTCGTTAAGCGAGCCGATGTAAAAATCGAAAATTGGGCAACGAAAATCAATGTCGGTAAATATCCGCAAGACGGATTGAATTTAATTGATAGAATAGTCGGGTGTATCGGTCAACGATTATGGTTTCGAGGAAAAACAAAAAACTATTCCGACAAATTAAAAATAAGTAATAATTGCATAGGTTGCGGGCTATGTGCAAAACAATGCCCTATGGGAAATATCATTTTGAAAAATAATAAAGCTTTTGCCGGTAATCGCTGTACTATGTGTTATCGTTGTATCGGTTTATGCCCTAAACAAGCAATTACATTATTGGGTAATAGCGTAATTGAGCAATGTCGTTTTGACAAATATAAAAACGAGTAAATTATGGCAATACATAAAGAAGAACATAAAAGCGTCATAATCGGTTATTTTTATGAAATATATTAACTCAGGGCAAGTTGCGGATTGTGTTTTTCCGCGCTCCAAGTAAAGGGATTTACGCCCGAGTCTATGAACGAGTGCAACTCGGGAAATACGAACGTGCGCTCGAAATTTATAACGAGTCGGTCGTAAGCCGAGTCGGAATTTTCGAGAGCTATGTAATAATCGACGTTTGGTGCTCTTTCATGGCTATATTATATCATTGCACAAATCCGCTTTACCGCAAAATGCGCGAGCTTGTAAAGGACGGCGTTGTGGGCGATATCAAGCGCGTAAACTGGCTCATAACCGACTGGTACCGTTCGCAAAATTATTACGACTCGGGCTCGTGGCACGCCACCTGGGCGGGCGAGGGCGGCGGAGTGCTTTTCAATCAGTGCCCGCACCAACTCGACCTTTTGCAGCGGTACGCCGTTTTTACAGAGGTTTGTTGTCGCTAAGGCGTTTTTTGTATTCGTTGGGCGAGTATAAGCGGTACTTTTTGAAAACCTTTCCGAAATAGAGAGGGTCGGAGAAGCCGACGGCAAAGCCTATGTTTTTGATGTAGAGGTTGGAGGTTTCCATTAGTTCGGTGGCTTTTTTCACGCGCTCGTAGTTCACGTAGGATTTGAACGATACGTTCATGTGCTTTTTGAACAGTCGGGAAAAATATGCGGGGCTGATGAAAAAGAGGGCGGCGGTGTCGTTTGCCGACAGGTCTTTGTCGCACAGGTGAACGGTTACGTATTCGAGTATTTGCGAAAACAGCAGTTTTTCGTTGTTTGCCGTTTTGGGCGGGATTTTGCGGTTGGTTTCGGCTATTAGCGCGAACACGCCGAACAAACAGCTTTGCACGGTGAATACGCGCGAGGCGAGGTTGTTTTGGGCTTGCATTGCCGCTGCGAAGTATTTTTTTGCCGCGGGCAAACCTTTGGAAACGTAATATACGGTATCGTCTATACCGAGTTGAGAGAGAATGTTTTTGGCAACCGCGCCGTTGAAATTTATCCAGTAGTTTTCCCACGGGTCGACGGGGTCTGGATAATAAGTTATATCCGTATTGGGCGGAAGCACGAACACGTCGTTTTTTGCAAACGCGTGTTTTTTGCCGTTAATCTCTATTCCGCCTTTTCCTTTAGCCACGAAATGCAGCAAATAATAGGGATATTTGTTGGAGAAAGGCTTGTGATTTACGGTAAAAGCCTGATGCCCCACGTCTACGGGAAACACGTCGGTGGTGACGGTTGCGTTTATGTGGTAGTAGTCGTAATCGTAATCGGGAGTTTCCGCATGCGGAGCGGAGTGTTTCTTTTCCATACCCGAATTGTAACGCCGATTGAGCGAGTTGTCAAGCGATTGTGCAAAAAATTCCATGTTTGAGTAAAAAAAATCTATTTACATTTACGGGCTTGTGTGTTATGCTTTAAGCGTAAACGATAACTCTGACGAAAAAGGCGGAACTATGAGAAAGACGGAAGCGGTTGCGGTAGGATGCGGCGACAGAACCACGGTGTATTGCGAAGAAGGCGCACACAATTTGGGTTTAATGAAAATAGTGGCTGCGGTAGACCCCGACGAGGTAAGACTGAAATATATGCGCGACCGTTTCGGCGTGCCGCCGCAAATGTGTTTTAAACACATAGACGACGTATTGAAGATGGGCAAAATCGCCGATTGCGTGATTAACGGCACAATGGACGAATTGCACAAGCAAACCGCAATACCGTTTTTGCGCCGAGGCTACGACATGCTGCTCGAAAAGCCCATAGTGAACAACAGGCAAGACCTCGCCGAAATTTTGGCGGAGTCGGAGCGGAACAAAAGCAAGCTGATGATATGCCATGTTTTAAGGTACGCGCCATTTTACAAGAAAATAAAACGGCTCATATCCGACGGCGAGATAGGCGAAATAGTGAATATCAACACGAGCGAGCGGGTGGGCGTGTTCCACTCTTCGGTGTCTTACATACGCGGCAAGTGGAACAGCGAGGAGAAATGCGGTTCGTCGCTGTTGCTCGCAAAATGTTGCCATGACATAGACTTGCTGTGTTGGTTGAATAATAATACGGTGCCCGAATACGTGTACAGCGAGGGCGGCAGAAACTTTATAGTGCCCGAAAAAGCGCCCGAGGGCGCGGGCACGCGCTGTTTGGTGGACTGCCCCGAAGAGGTGCGCCGCAACTGCATTTTCGACGTGCAGTCTATGTATCTCGATAATTGCAAGTTGCCCTGGTATCCGTGGCAGTGCACTGGAAAGGATTGGCGCGAGGTTACTCACGAGGAAAAAGTGGACTCGCTCAAAACCTACAATCCGCACGGCGCGTGCGCTTATAAGATAGAGAGCGACCTTGCAGACCACCAGCAAGTAACGATACGTTTTGCAAACGGCTCTACGGCAAACCACACGCTGTTGCTCGCTTGCATGAAAGCGGGGCGGCGCATTTGGGTAACGGGCACGCGCGGCGAACTCGAGGGCAACGCCGACGACGGCAAACTGTATTTGCGAAAGTACGACAAAGCCACTTCGGGTTATACCGAGCAAGTATTCGATTTCGCCGATACTCGCGGCGAAACGGGCGGGCATTTCGGCGGCGACAAAGGACTCGTGCAAGACTTTTGCGCACTGCTTCGCGGCGAGAAACCGAGCGTGTCTTGCACGGCTATAAGCGACTCGGTGAACGGTCACCTCGCGGTGTATTGCGCCGACGAGTCGCTCAAAACCAAACGGCCGGTAGTTTTCAGGAAATTGGAGGAAATATGAGAAAATCAAACCGTTTGATATCCGTTATAACGCTGTTGCTCGCTTTGTTCGCATGCGCGGGCGCGGCTACGGTTTTTGCCGACGGCGGCGCGACGGAAGAAAACAAAACCCGTCCGCTTACCTTTTCCGCCGTAAATAAGTGGGAGTATGAAAACGATTTGTATTACTACTGCGAATTTGTTTTCGACGAAAACGTATTTTTGGGCGGCGACGGCAATCCGCTCGGATACGGCATTATAGACAAAAAAGAGTTCGAATATTTGCAAGAATATATTTCCGTGGGGCTTGACGGCGGAGAGCATAAAACTCTCGCCGAGCTTTACGCGCAAGCCGACAGGAGCTTGTATACGGGCGGCGAAAATAAAGTTTGGCCGTTCGGAATAGGGGAAACTTATCAAGTGCCCGTTGCTACCTATTGTCACAAAGGCAACATATTGCGGCTCATCATGCACAAAAACTTTTTGGGCGACGCGCAAAAAGCGTCGGTGAAATTGCACGAGGGCATGCATATCTCGGGGGGGGGTACTGATTACGTATTACCCGAAACGGTAAGCGCGGAACATACCTCGAGCGGTTGGAAAGTGCTCTTCGACGAAAGAGAGGAGCAAGTCGGATTTTCCGCGGTGCAAAACTGGGCAACCGACGGCACCGGCATGTACAAGGTGTTTTCGGTGTGTTTCTCTAGGCCCATACTCAGGCTTGCGGGCGGCGAGAGCATAGGCTGGAAGGTGCTCGACGACTACGGCACCGACTATCCGCAGATACAAAATTACGTTTCCTTTAACGGAAAAACGGTAAAAGAAATAAATCAAAACACCTCGGTTAAGGGGTGGGATTTCGGCAACGACGCAACCAACTTTCCGCTCGGCATTCGCGACGGCGACGACTACAAAAAGTACGACGGCGAGCATTACGTATACCGTGTGCCTATTATGGTGTATTCGCCCGACGGCAATCAATTGCAGTTCCGCGTGCACTCCGAGTGGCTCGCAAGTCAGCCGCGCACGCTCACCGTTAAATTCGATTCCGCGGTGTACGCCGTAAGGCTGCAAAGCAAGCCCGAGGGCGGGCGGGAATCGGTGAGCTACAAACTCGGCGAGGCAGTGACTTTCACCAAGGGGAGCGACAACGCGTGGCACTCGTCGGCGCCGTTTGAAAAGTACGAAGACCCCGACGACGTGATAGACCGCAAGGATATAGACTTTTCGGCGATAGATTACGAACCGATATACGTGCAAACGGTAACGCCCATAACAGAGTACGGCAACTACAAGCTGTACGAGGGACTTGCGGTGAAAGATTGCTACTTTATGGTGTATTTCGATAAGCCGATATGCAATCAGTATATACCTTACGCGTCGGGTCGAAAAAACAAACTGCTCGCCATGGCGAAAGACCCTAATTCCGAGGTTAAGCTCACGCAAGAGCAAGTTGACGCGCATTACGACTACCGCATAGACGAGTCGCTCAACAACAATATAAAGATAGACGGCAAAACCATAGCCGAACACAAAGAAGGAGAGGTGCTCGACGCCGACTCCAAGATACGCGTCGCGCTCTCGGGCGTGTCCGCCGCGCCCAACGGACTCACCGTTTATATAGACGGCGATACTTTGGCTCGGCTGGATAAATACGTTTCGCACACGCTCGAAATAACTGCGGGTTTCCGCACTCCGCTTATGGGCGAGCTTAAACGCTCGATAACCTATTATTACGACCCCGTTACGCTCGGTTGGTCGGTTACCGACTACGGGGCTTCGCAGGAGTGGGAATATATAGACTCGGCGCAAAACGAAACCGACTCGGGCTGCGGATGCGGCTCGGCGACGGACGGCGCGAGCTACGCGGCGGCGCTCATAATAGGCGCGGCGGCAATCGCGCTGTATGTGCGCGGCAAAAAGAGGGGAACGGGGGAGAAAAGATGAAAAACACGATACGCAAAATTTTACTCGCGGCACTGTGCCTTACGCTTTCGGTTTATACGTTTGCGGCGTGCGGCTATTCCGACAAGGGCTATACGCCCCCTCGCGCCGAACGCTCCGACTTGCTTACGTTTTCGTCGTCGGACAGCGGGTTCGATAATTTTATAAACGACTATGCGCACAGGCATTTGCGCTATGACGAGGACTCCGTGGCGGATATAAACTTTCCGGGCTTTCCGCTCGGCTCGGGGTCGGGCTTTGCGAAAAACTGGGAAACCATGGGGCTTGTGTGGCATAACTCGGTGGGCGCGGCTCTCGGCTCGGATAAGCAAGCCGCCATACGCGAGTTTTTGGCAACGATAACGCAAGACGGGCTGGGCATGGTATATAACTCGCACAACATATTTTTGGGTGCGCGCAGTACCGTGGGCGACGGAATTTCGCAGGGCTGGCCCATTCCCAACTCGCGCTTCAGCGGCGGCAAATCCACCTCGTTCGAATTCAACGATACGCAAGAGAGCGTTATGTGGAGTGCGTCGAACGGCGTGCAATTCAAAATCCACGATAAAAACGAACGCAACAGCGGATACGCGAGTTTCTCTTATGCGGGGCAAGAACCTTTGCGCATTTACACGGTGAAACCCTTTGCGATAGACTCCGAGCACGCGCCCGTGGTGGAAATGGAGCTGTGCTACGACGACGCCCGCCACGCCATAGGAAGCGGCACGGACGTAGCGGATATTTCGATAATATGGCAGACCAAAGAGGGCGGCAACGAATGGTATAACGCGCCGCAGAGTTTGTATTGCACCTCGCCGCATAAGCTCGGATATTCGTATGCCGAACGCTCTTACTACTCCATGTATCTTCACGAGAATTGGAACGGCAAGACGGTAACGGCGATAGGCATAGAGATTACGCCCAAAGAAAACGCGACTTTGGATATTCGCAACGGCAGAATAAATTACATTCGCCCCGACTACGACACGCGGCAGAGCAATCCCACTTATCAGTGGCTACTCGCGCTCGGCAACTATATAGCCGCCACGAACGACGCTTCGTTTTTGGAAGATATGTTGCCCAAAGCCCGCCGCGCGACTCTCTTTCTCACGCACGCGCTCGAGGGCGAAAGCGGACTTTTGAGCGTGGAATACCTGTACGGTCACGACGGCATAGGCTACGATATGTCGGGCGGCAAAAAGACTCGCAGCGCGGCGAACGGAATAGGGAACGGGTACTGGGATATACTTTGTACTCCCGATAAAAACTTGGAAGCGAATATATATTTTTATCAGGCTTTGAAAGTAATGGCGGACCTTGAAAAGAGAGCCGCCGACGCGGGGATAGAGAGCGAGCCGCCCAAAGTTAAAAATCGAGCGGTGGGCGAGCGGGAAATAACCTACGACTACACCGAAGCCAAATTGCGCGAGCTTGCGGCGACGGTGAAGAGCAGTATAGAGAAAAACATTCGCCCCGTGCTTCGCGCCGACGGCACTTACGGCAACGACGGCGGGTTTTACAATCCGCTCACTGCGCGGTTTGCGAGCGGAGTCGCGCGCGACAGCGGGGAAATACTCGACTACGGATACGTTATGTGGAACGAAGAGGCGTTGGCGGCGGGCATAGGCAACGCCACTCAGCGCAAACGCATAATGGAGTGGATAAACGGCGACCGCACTGTGGCGGGCGACGACTCGAGCGGCGGCGATATTTACGTTTACGAGTTCGGACCTCGCACCTCCACAAAGCAAAATTCGAGGCACTACGCGGGATTTTACGACGGCACTACCGAGTGGGCGCACTCGGTGCAAAACGGCGGCTCGGTAATGTGCTGGTCATATTACGACCTGATATCGCGCAAGGACTACTACGGCGCGGACGATATGTTTGCTCGTTTTAAGGGCATACAAAGCTGGTACGAAAAAGTGCTCGAGGCGGGCGGAAGCGGCGAAAATTTCTACAACGATTACTACTTGCAGTTGCGCATGTACAATCTTCCCGAAGGGAAATTTCCCGAAGAATTCATGCTTCAGCAAACCACGGGCACAAACGGCTCTATAGGGCTTGACGCGGAGTTTTTGGAAAGCATAATGCTTGTCGCGGCAATGCCTTACGGATTTTTCGGATTTGACGGCAACACGCACAACACGCTCGGATTTACGCCCTGTCTGCCGTCTGCTCTCGAGTTCATGCAGATAGACAACATGGTGTACGGCGGCACGTTCAAGTATTCGGTGCGCATGGAAAACGGTTCGCTCGAAATACTCAACGCGCAGGGCACAATTCCCGCGGGCGCGAGTTTGCGCGTAACCCTTCCCAAAACGGGCAAAGTTACGGTAAACGGCAAAGCCGCGGAGAACGCAGTGGAGCATGACGGCAAAGTTACCGTCACCGTTCCGCTCGGCAACGTGCGCGTTTCGGTTAGATGAGGAGAAAGGATATGAAAAGGACGGGTACGGTTATTTTGGCGATTTTCATGGCTTTGAGCGCGGGGTGTCTTATGGGTTGCGGTGCGAGCGATAAAGTGGCGGTGCAGTGTCCTGCGGGCACGGTGTGGCTTTGCGACGACGGCATAGCCGAGTATCTCCGCGCGGACGCGGGCGTTGACGTGAGCGGTTACTACGTAAACGGCGAAACCGCGGGCAAGCCTGTGGAAATACTGTGGGGCAGTACGCTGAAGGGGCTGCTCGGCTACACGCTCGAATACGCCACTGACAAAGATTATAAAAATTCGGTAAAGATAGAATTGCCCAAAGAGCAAACTTGGTACGACCTTACCAACTTATACAAAGACACTACGTATTACGTGCGGGTGTGGGCGCACAACGGCGACAAAAAGTATTACAACGAAGGCTCGTTTACCACCTCGGCGGTAGGGCCGCGGGTGATGACGATTGACGGCATATACAACACCCGCGATATAGGCGGCTCTAAAACTGCGGGCGGCAAACGGTTCAAGCAAGGCATGGTGTATCGCGGGAGTGCGCTCAACGACGAGGAGTTCGGCATTTATATAACCCGCGCGGGCAAAAAGTATATGAAAGAAACGCTCGGAATACGTTCCGAACTCAGCTTGCTCGGCGGACCCGACGGCGTGAGCGCGATTGACTCTTCCGTGCCCATGTACAGTTTTACGGTGAGCGGATACGCCGACGCGTTCGTGCCAAAAGAGGACGGCAAGCAAGACTTTACCTCGGAATACCGCGCGTTGTTCTCGCGGCTCGCAAAGCCCGAAACGTATCCCACGTATATACACTGCCAAGGCGGGGCGGACCGCACGGGCACGGCGTGCTACCTTTTGGCGGCGTTGCTCGGCGTCGGAGAACGCGACCTTGTGCACGACTACGAGTTTACCACGTTTTCCATGATTTCCATGGTGGGCGCGCGCAGTACGGTGAGCGGACTGTACGCCGACTACTACAAGTCGCTCGTGGATAACCTGCAAGCGTTCGAGGGCGACTCGCTCATGAAAAAGACGGAAAACTATCTTTTGAGCATAGGCGTTACGGCGGAAGAAATAGCTTCCATACGTTCGATATTGCTTGCGTAACTTTGCGCAAATAAACAAAACAAGGAGAAAGAAAATGAAAGCGTTCGGAAAGATTGCGGCTATTATGCTCGCGGCGGTAATGGCGACCGTGATATTCATGGCGGCGGGTTGCGGCGGCGCAACGGTGGGAGTGCGCGGCGACAACGCCAAAGACGACGTGCTCACCGTTGGCATAGCGGGCGACAGCGGAGAAAGCGTTATAATAGAAACTCTGCGCCGTCCGTTCGAAAAAATGTATAAAGAAAAGACGGGCAAAACAATAACCGTTTCGTCTACGCGTATCAACGGCGAGTATATAAACGGCATACAAACGCGCAAAAACGCCAATAACTTGCCTAACATAGTACAGGTTTACGACTACGCGGCGGAGTTTTTGACCTATCGCGAAGTGCTCGAGCCTATATCCGGCTTTATGGAGCGCGACGGCGTGAACGATACCGACTTCGTGCCGAGCGTTGTTTCGTTTATGAAGAGCGGCGGCACGACCGACGACAAAGTGTATTGGGCGGCTCGCGACTACAACCGCGTAGTGGTGATGTACAACAAGGATATCTTCGACGCGGCGGGCGTTTCCTATCCGCAAAACGGCTGGACGTGGGACGAATTCACTGCGGCGTGCAAGAACCTTTCCGACGCGTCGGAAACCATAAAGGCGGCGACAAATCGCAGCGTGTTTTATCCCGTTGACGCAAACCTGAATTTCGAGGCGGTGTATTATCCCGCGATACGCTCGTTCGGCGGCGATATATACGATACGGCGGCGGGCAGTGCGTTTAAGAACGAGCAGGGAGTAAAGCGCGGACTCACCGAATTATACAACCTCGTAGACAAGGGCTATTCGGTTGCGCCCGGTCAGAGCGGCACGGCGTTTTCGGTAAAGGAAGCGGCAATGTATTTCTGCGTTCGCCCCAACATAGTTTCGGCGGCAACGCACCTACGTAAACCCGA
The DNA here is from genome assembly GCF_943193005.1 of Pumilibacter intestinalis. Taxonomy (GTDB): domain Bacteria; phylum Bacillota; class Clostridia; order Christensenellales; family Pumilibacteraceae; genus Pumilibacter; species Pumilibacter intestinalis. The sequence continues at coordinate 28,381 of NZ_CALPCH010000007.1, read as the reverse complement.
CGGAACAAGTCCCATAGATTTCGTAACTATGCCTACTTTTACCGATAACGAAAAGTCTTACGTGGGCATGGGGTGCACCGGCTACGGCATTACGGTGTCTTGCCCCGAGAACAAGCGCGAGCTTGCGTGGGAGTTTTTGAAATTCGTTATGTCGGAAGAGGGGCAAACGCTTCTCAGCTCGTCGGGCTCGGGCTTTCCCATGAGAAAGGATATGCTCAACGAAGAGGCGGCGTTTAACGACTTTTTGCCGGAAGCCGACCACAGCGCGTTTTATACCGACCCTTCGGGGAGCAAAAACGTAGACGTGGCGATGAATTTTTTGAAAGGGTTCAGGGTGCAAAAGCACAACGCGATATATTCGGTAATTAAGGATAATCTCATGACCTCGCTGTGCAATCAAAACAATTCCGACTCGTATTACAACACGCTCAAGAGCAGATTTAACGGCGCGATAGCGTAGCCGCACAAGGAGATATATGACCGTATCGGGGCGCAAAACAAAAATAGTCAAAGAGCTTAAAACGAACCTTATAGGCTACGTTCTCATTTTGCCGTTGCTCGTGGGGCTTGTGGTGTTTACTCTCTATCCGCTCATTGTTTCGCTCGTGAACAGCTTTTATCTCGGCTACGACGGATTTGCGCCGCGGAGCGAGTTCACGTTCGGGTGGGGAAATTATTTGCGGGCGTTTACCGAGGAATACGAAAGCACCGTGTTCGCGAAATCGGTGACTATCACCTTTACTTACGCCGCCGTTATGGTGCCGCTCGGCATGATACTGTCGTTTGCGCTGTCGCTCTTTCTCAACCGAAAGAGCAAATCGGTGGGCGCGTTCCGCTTGCTCTATTATCTGCCTTGCCTTATTCCCGGCATAGTAAACACAATTGTGTGGCGTTACGCGTTTAACGGGAGCTACGGGCTTTTTAACCTGATGCGGCAGTGGTTCGGACTTGCTCCCTCGCAGTTCTTCGACGAGCCGAACGCCAAAGCGGTGGTTACGTTTGCCGTTATGAACCTGTTCGGAACGGGCGGGAGCATGCTTATGTGGCTCGCGGGATTGAAATCCATTCCGTCCGCCTACTACGAAGCGGCAAGGCTGGAGGGGAGCGGATATTTCCGCACGCTTATAAAGATTACCGTGCCGCTCATGACTCCGTATATTTTTTATCAGCTAATCACGAACGTGATAGGCACGCTCCAGATTTGCGACGCCGCGTATATGATATCGTCTACGGGCGGCGTGGAAAACAACCTTATGTTTTACGGACTGTATATTTTCCGCAATTTCCAAAGCTCCAATTACGGCTACGCCGCGGCTCTCGCTTACATGCTGTTTGTGGTGATAGCACTGCTTTCGGCGGCGTTGTTCCGCTTTAACAAATACGTTTATTACGAGGGGGACGATTGATATGGCGTTGAACGTTGCGGCAAAGCCCCCGCTCAAAAAGAAAAAGATAATAATAGCTATAGTTACGTGGATAGTTGCAATCGCGCTTGCGGCGTTTTTCCTGTTCCCGTTCGTGATAATGCTGTGCCGAAGCGTGTTTACCACGGCGGAGAGCCTGAGCATGAGCGCGGGACTCATTCCGCGCGACGGGTTTTATTTCCGTTCGTATATAGAGGCTCTCGACGCGGAGTTTTTGCGATACCTCGGCAACACCGTAATAGTTATAGGCGCGAATATCATAGGCAAGCCGCTTACCGCGGCAATGGCGGCGTACGCGTTCGTAAAGGTGAAATTCCGCGGGCGCAAGCTCATATTCAACGTGGCTATGTGCACGATTATGCTTCCCGCCATTCTCACAATGATACCGGTGTATAAGATATTCGTAGACCTCGGCTGGAACAACACTCTTTTGCCGCTTACCGTACCCGCGTTTTTCGGCGGCGGATTTATAAACATATTCTTGATAATGCAGTTTATTCGCAGTCTGCCCAAAGATATGGACGAAGCGGCTATAATAGACGGCGCGAACGTGTTCCAACTCATGTTTCGCATTACGTTCCCGCTCATTTTGCCCGTTATCTCGCTTGTTGCCGTGCAGTCCTTTTTCCTTGCATGGAACGACTTTATAGGTCCACTCATGTATCTCGACAACAACGAACTGTTTACTCTCTCGGTGGGCATATACAACAAGTTTTTCACTTTCGCCTCGGCGGCGGACACTCAGCCCAACGTGCAAATGGCAACTGGCGTGCTCGTGATGATACCGCCCATGTGCGTGTTTATGCTGTTTCAAAAGCAACTCATAGAGGGAGTTGCGTTCACAGGCGTTAAAGCCTGATATCAAATTGCAAAATCAGGGGTGGCATATCCCGAATAAGTGCCGAATTTCAGGAGGAAATTATGAGAACGAAAAACAAACCGATTTTTGCGGCGGCAGGACTTATATTAAGCCTGTTGCTCGCGCCGGTTGCGGCTCTTTGCGCAAACGAGTATACGGTTGCGAGAGCCGAGGGCGAAGAAAGTATCGATATCGCGCCGTATGTGAGGATGGTTGATTTCGAAGATAAGTGGAGTGCGGATACAACGCAGATAATTATAACGATAGGGCAAGATACTATTGTGGACGGCTTAACGAGCAATGCGATTTTCGGTTCGGGATATTTGAACGATAATCAAGGCGAGAAAAACAATTATTTGGAAGATTACATACTTATCGACGGGAAACCGCTAAAAGAGATAATCGGCACAAGCGATTTGATGGGGATTGAGTTTCCTATGAAAGCGGGAAAGATTTACAATCCCGTTTGCGTGTATCTTGCCAATCACGATATAAATATTTATATCTTAAAAGAGTGGAAAGCGCACGGTACGTTCGAGGTGCGATTTAAGAAAGGTTTTACTTTGCAGGCGGAGGGCAAAACCGTTACTCTCGGCAAAGATATAGTTTACGGATATGCGAGTAACGGGGCATGGACGCGCAAACACGACGTTACTTTTATGTGCGACGGCGAGGTTTTGGAAACTCAAACCGTTGTGGACGGATTGCAACCTACCGCGCCCGCAAACGTAACAAAAGAGTCTACCGCAACTACCGATTATACTTTTATAGGTTGGGATAAAGCCATATCGGCAACCAAAGACCATACCGTATATACCGCGCAATTTACCGAGAGTGCGAGAGAGTATGCGGTTACGTATTACGGCGAGGACGGCGAAACCGAGATTAAAAGCGAGAGAGTGGCAAACGGCGCAAAACTTACTAAGCCCGCAAATCCGACTAAAGAGCCTACGAACGAGTACGAATACGAGTTCGACGGGTGGTATAACGGCGAAACGAAATGGGATTTCGAACAAAACGTAATGCCGGCGGCGGATTTGACTTTAACCGCAAAGTTTACTGCGAGCGAACGCAAATACCGCGTGCATTTCCTCGACGACGAGGGCAACGCGTATGCGGACGAAGCGTTTGCTACGTTGGCTCTTTCATACAACGCCGTGGCAACCGAGCCGAATAAAACGCCCGTAAAGCAGGCAACGGCGGCGCAAACATTTGAGTTTATAGGTTGGTTCAACGGCGAAACAAAGTTCGATTTCGCTACGCCCGTAACGCAGGATATCAGCTTGCGAGCCAAGTTCGAGGCTTCGCCGCGCGAATACACTGTTACTTTCGAGATAGAGGGCGACCTCGAACTTCGTCCCGACGGTTTGCCCGAAAAAGTTACGGTGCATATCGGCGAAAAACTCACGCTCGGCGATTATTCGGTGCTCGACTACACGTACAAAATTTTCAGCGGCGAAACCGAGATTACCGAAACCGAACTTACCGTAACGCACGATATTACTTTGCGGGTGGTGTACACCGCCGTTCCCGAAGAGCCGCCTCAGCCTACGCCCACGCCCGAAGTTCCCGCCGAGAACGACGACGGCAAAGGGTGCGGAAGTTTCGCGGGGCAAGATTATGCCGCAGTGGGCGCGGTGTTACTGCTCGCATTAGCCGCGGTATTGTTGCGCAGAGCGAGTTGCGCCCGTCGTTAGAAAAATAATTTGCAATCTAAAATATAATTTGCAATATGCCGCCGTTTTGCTTGACTGCAAAGCGGCGGTTGTGATATCATTATTCGTGGAGTCGTTTGGAGAAGGCTTGCAAACGGAAACTTTTTGTTCCTGCCTTGCTACAACGGATACTAACTTGAGGAGGTACCGAAAAACAATGTATGCTGTGATTTTGACCGGAGGTAAGCAGTACCGCGTGTCGGAAGGCGACGTGTTGGACGTTGAGAAACTTGCGGGCAACGTGGGCGACAAGGTGGAATTCCCCGTGCTCATGACTTGCGACAACGGAGCAGTGGTTGCCGGAGCGGACATTAAAGCCGTTGCTACCGCCGAAATCGTATCGTTCGTGCGCGCAAAGAAAGTGGTTGTGTTCAAATACAAGCCCAAGAAAAACGAGCGCAAGAAGAACGGACACAGACAGGGTTATACCCGCGTTAAGATTGTAAAGATAGCGTAAGCCGTGACCGTAATACGCATAGGCAAAAAGAACGGAAAAATCGTTTCGGTGGAGTGCGACGGGCACACCGGTTACGGGGTGGAGGGCGAAGACGTTGTTTGCGCGGCTCTGAGCAGTATAGTGCAAACGGCGGTGCTCGGCTTAATGGGAGTTGCGGGATTGAACGTAAATCTCAAGCGCAACGACAAAGACGGCTATCTTTCGTTTACCGTTCCCGAGAGCGCGAGCGAGCGCGAGCGGCACGACGCCGACGTAATACTCGAAACGATGCTTATGGGAGTAGCCGACCTATACGAAGGCTATTCGGACTTTATAGAATTGGAGGTTAAGTGAAAATGTTTATAAATATTCAGCTTTTCGCGCACAAGAAAGGAATGGGCTCGTCCAAAAACGGGCGCGACAGCGCGGCGCAAAGACTCGGAGTTAAGCGCAGCGACGGTCAGTTCGTGCTCGCGGGCAATATCCTCGTTCGTCAGCGCGGCACTGCGGTGCATCCCGGCGTAAACGTGGGCATCGGTAGCGACGACACGTTGTTCGCCCTTTCGGACGGCAAAGTGAAATTCGAGAAGAAGAATAACAAGAAACAGGTAAGCGTATATCCTGCCTGAAATATTGTAACGTAAAAGAGCAAAAAGGGTTGCGTGTCGCAGCCCTTTTGTTGTAAAATAGAAACATGGAAATAAACGAAAGAGGAATTTTGTGCAGTCGCGGCGAGCTGGATATAGCCCGCACGCTCTGTTGCGGACAGCTGTTTCGCTACTTTCCCGAAGCCGACGGGTCGTATACGGTGATGAGCGGCAACAAGAGTTGCAAACTCCGTTACGAGGGCGATTTCGCGGTAATAGAAACGGACAGCCCCGAATATTTCGCCGAATATTTCGACTTGAGCACCGACTACTCGGCAATCGTGAAAGAGCTTTCTCGGTTCGACGAATTGCACAACGCGCTCACTGTGAGCGGCGGCTTGCGAATACTAAGGCAGGACAGGTTCGAAACGGCGGTAAGTTTCATAATCTCGGCGAACAACAACATAAAGCGCATTCAGGGCATTGTGGAACGGCTGTGTTCGAGGTTCGGCGGCGGGGCGGCGCGTTCGGCGTTTCCCACGCGCGAGCAAATGCTTACGCTCACGCCCCAAGATTACCGTGCGCTCGGATGCGGATTTAGGAGCGAATATTTGTATAAAACCGTTCCCGTGCTCACAAACGAATATTTGGACTCCATAGGCAACATGGCGCACGACGAAGCCAAAAAAGAGCTGTGCAAACTTTGCGGAGTGGGTCCCAAAGTGGCGGAGTGTATACTGCTCTTTGCTTACAAGATGACCGACAGTTATCCCGTTGATACGTGGATATTCAAGGCGAACGCCATAGCGGAACTCGACACGCCCGAAAAGGTAAACAAATACTACTCGGAGCGTTACGGCAAAAACGCGGGCTACGCTCAACAGTACATATTCGAATACATGAGAAACGCAACATAACGTCATTGCGAGGCGTGTAATGCCGAAGCAATCTCAGCCGAGAGGAAATATGTTCCATGCGGGGGATTGCCGCGCGGCTACGCCGCTCGCAATGACAGTGCAACAAAACGTCATGGCTCGCTCGCAATGACAGTGCAACTCAACCCGTCATTGCGAGGAGGGCGAAGCCCGACGCGGCAATCCCAAACATGAGAAAAATATGACAAAATCGCAGGAGGTATAGGCGAGTGAAAAAAGTCGTTTTCAACGATAAACTGTGCAAGGGGTGCGGACTGTGCGTAGCCGCATGTCCTAAAAAAATACTTGCAATAAGCGAGCGCGTAAACGCAATGGGTTACGCCGTTGCGGAGTGCGTAAACGAGCGGGAGTGCATAAGTTGCGCGTTTTGCGCCACAATGTGTCCCGACACGGTAATTACCGTAAGAAAGGAGGTTTCGGAGACAAAATGAAAAAGCTCATGAAAGGAAACGAAGCCGTAGCCGAAGCCGCGATTGCGGCGGGTTGCCGTTGCTTTTTCGGATATCCCATAACGCCGCAAAACGAAGTGCCCGAATACATGTCGTGGCGGCTCAAAGAGGTGGGCGGCAGTTTCGTGCAGGCGGAGTCAGAGGTGTCGGCTATAAACATGGTATACGGTGCGGCGGGCGCGGGAGTGCGCTCCATGACGAGTTCGTCAAGCCCCGGCATAAGCCTTAAGCAAGAGGGCATAAGCTACATTGCGGGTGCGCAAGTGCCCTGCGTAATCGTAAATATGATGCGGGCGGGTCCCGGACTCGGCGGCATACAGCCAAGCCAAAGCGACTATTTCCAAGCCACCAAAGGAGGCGGACACGGCGACTACCACATGCTCGTGTACGCGCCCTCGTCGGTGCAAGAGGCGGTAGACCTCACATATAAAGCGTTTTTCCGCGCAGACTATTACCGCACGCCGGTAATGATACTCGGCGACGGCATGCTCGGGCAGATGATGGAGCCCGCCGAAATTCCCGAGGCGGTAGACCTATCTTCGCTCGAGCCCAAACCGTGGGCGGCGAGCGGCAACAACGGCGGCACGCAAAGGGTGATAAACTCCATATATATGAGTCCCGACGCGCTCGAAGAACACAACGCCATGCTCACGCGCAGATACGAAGAAATGGCGAAAGTCGACGTGATGAGCGAAAGCTATCGCACCGACGACGCCGAGGTGGTGCTCGTGGCTTACGGCATAGTGGCGCGTATATGCAAGGCGGCTGTTGATATGTTGCGCGAAAGCGGCGTAAAGGCGGGACTGTTCCGTCCCGTAACGGTGTATCCGTTCCCGTATGAAGAAATAAAGAAACTTGCCGACGGCAAAGCCCGAAAGTTCATATCGGTAGAGCTGAGTTGCGGACAGCTCATAGAGGACGTAAAGCTGGGACTTTACGACAGCAAGAACCGCCCCGAGGTGGGAATATTCGCGAGAGTGGGCGGCAACGTAATGAGTCCCGAGGAGATTGCGGACTACGTGAAATCGGGGAGGTTGAGTAAATCATGGATAAAATAGTTTTTTCTAAACCCGCTCTGCTTACCGATACCCCCATGCACTACTGCCCGGGGTGTACGCACGGCATAGTGCACCGCCTTATAGCCGAAGCTCTCGGCGAGATAGGGGAATTCGATAACGTAATAGGCATAGCGCCCGTGGGTTGCGCGGTGTTTGCATACAACTACTTTAAGTGCGATATGTTCCAAGCGGCACACGGCAGAGCGCCGAGCGTGGCTACGGGCGTTAAACGCGCCCGACCCGACAGCACGGTGTTTGTTTATCAGGGCGACGGAGACCTTGCGAGCATAGGCATGGCGGAAATCGTGCACGCGGCAACCCGCGGCGAAAACATGACCGTAATATTCATCAACAACGGCATTTACGGCATGACGGGCGGGCAGATGGCGCCCACCACTTTGGAGGGGCAGAAAACCACGACTTCGCAGTTCGGCAGAAATCCGCTCGAGCACGGCAATCCCATAAAAATATGCGAAATGCTTTCCACGCTTACCGGACCCGCTTATATAGCTCGCACGTCGGTGCACGACGTTAAAAACGTGCGGGCAACGCGCGACGCGCTTGTGCGCGGCTTTAAGATGCAAAAGCAAAAGCGCGGATTTTCTCTTATAGAAATACTTTCCACGTGCCCCACGAATTTCCATATGACTCCTATTGCCGCGCTCGAATACGTAAAAACTACGGGCGTAAAGGCGTATCCGCTCGGCGTGTATAAAGACGTGGGACTGAATGAGGAGGAAGCAAAATGAAGCGCATTATAGTAAGCGGCTTCGGCGGGCAGGGCGTGATAAGTCTGGGGCTTATGCTCTCTTACGCCGCAATGAAAGAAAATCTCAACACCTCGTTTTTGCCCTCTTACGGACCTGAAATGCGCGGCGGTACGGCAAATTGCAGCGTGGTTATTTCCGAGTCGGAAGTGGCTTCGCCGGTGATAAGCCGCCCCGATATTTTGGTTGCGTTCAACGAGCCGAGTTTGGCGCGGTTTTTGCCCAAGCTCGCCGAGGGCGGCAGGGTGTTCGCCGCGTCGTCGGCAAAAGAAGAGTATCTTGCGGGCGGCAACGTTTGCGTTGTGCCCGTGCACGAACTGTGCGGCAATAATCAAAAGGGGCAGAACATAGTTATGCTCGGCGCGGTTTTGTCGCAAGCCTCGCTTTCCTACAAATCCGCGGAAGAAGCGGTGCGCGAGGTGTTCAAGCGCAAGCCGCAGTTTGTGGAAGCAAACCTTAGCTGCCTTAAAGCGGGCTACGAGTTTGCGAAAGGCTTGAAATGATAAGCGGCGCGTTATACAAAAATCTGCAAGACCTGTTCGGCGGCATGAGCGCGGTTACCTTTATTTCGGTTATGCTCGGGCTTATGCTTATAGTGGTGGAATTTTTTCAACCGGCGTATAAGTATCCCACGTATTGCGGCGTTGCGCTCATAGCTCTCGGCATAGTGGTGCGCATGCTCGGCGGCGGAAATTTCATCATGCTGTTTTACATGGTGTCGTTTTGCGTTACGGTGCTTATCGGCGTGCACATGATTATGCTTGCGGTCCACAAAAAAGCGTGGCTGTCGCATTCGCTCGCGCTCAAGTTGCGCCGCTCCATGCAAGACGACGGTTACTCTTATCTGCTCGGGCGCGAGGGAGTGGCAACCACCGATATAAACGGCACGGGTCACATGTCGCTCGACGACGTGAACTTTTTCGTATCGGGCGACGAGTTCATAGAAAAAGGGTGCATGGTGCGCGTTGTGCGCGTAGACGGCGAGAGCATAAAGGTTGTGGGCATATACGAAGAGGAAGACTGACCGCTCTCGCAAAATCATAAAAGAAAACCCGCCGCGGATTACCGTAATTCCCATAGGGAATTTAATAAGACGCAAATAATAAAGATTTAGGCATAGCGTTAGGCTATGCCTTTTCTGTACTTTTTTTTGTGGACGAACTAGGCTACTCGTAGCCTAGTGAGATATAGATATGTTTTATATTTCCCGCAAAATTCAATCAATCGGTTGCGCATTTTCATTTTTCGTGATATAATAGCTGAACGATAAACAGTAATTTAGCGTAAGGATACTATGATTGATAGCGAATATAATGAAACAATAAAATCCGATGTTTTGAACTTCGGAAATAGAATTGTAAACTGTTGGGGGGACCGAATTGATAACGGATATGTCATTATAGATACAGGCTATGAAAATAGTTATAGGAATTTCAAAAAGAAACTGAAAGCAAATAATATTAAAATCAATCAAATTAAATATTGCTTTATGACACACGCACACGACGACCACGCCGGATTTATAAATCAGCTTTTGTTCGATAATCAAGAAGTGAAAGTCATTATGAGCGATAAAGGGATTGACACTTTACGCAAAGGGCAAAACTCTTTTGTCGGCGGTTGTACAAGTAAACTTGCACTTGCATTTTGCAATGTGATGAAGTTGTTCGGGATGGGACAACACAAATTTCCGCCTATACAAGCCGAATATGAAAGTAGGCTAATCATTATATCAAATGACAATAGGGCTTATTTGGAACAAGAGCTAAACGGCAAAATCGTAGAAACAGCAGGACATACTTCTGATTCTATTTCGTTGCTTTTGAATAATGGCTATCTGTTTTGCGGTGATGCGGCAATGAACGGATTTCCAAGCAAACACAACATAACGATTTGGGCGGAAGATAAGGTAGCATTTTTGCAGTCGTGGCAAAAGATTATTACATTACAGCCTACCAAAATTTTTTCGGGGCACGGAAAACCTTTTAATGTTCAAATTCTAAAAAGGAATATCGGATTTGTCGAAAACATAAAATTGCACGCTCTAAAACACAAATAAATTTCAATTTATCTTTCTAAATAGTTTGTAGTAAAACGCTCTCGAACATTTCGTTCGAGAGCGTTTGTCATCGCTTGAAAATACAACTCTTAAAAATCTAGTTTTTTAATTCCCTATGGGAAGTGCGCTTTGCGACGGGGTTTTGTTTTTAAGCCGAGTTTAAGAGAAAAGATTTTTGAACCACCCTACAACGGTGTTCCAGGCTTTGGTTATGCCGAACTTGTCGAACAAGTCCTTTATAACCACCCAGAGATTGAAAGTTTCTTTATCGAGCAGTAAGTAACAGCAAAGTATCACTATTGCCACGGTGAGCACTACGAGTATTAAAATATTCAGAAGGCAACCTTTTACCGAAAGGGGACTGCGGAGTTTTTTAAGCCGCGACGACGGGTCTTGACTCTCTTTTATGGCTTCTTCGATTTGCGCCTGAGTCATTTGGTCGGCGGTCATTTTGCTGCGGTCGAGCTGAATATCGCTGATTTTTTGTTTCGCGCCTTTTTTCTTTTTCTTGCCTTTTTGCGCGTCGGCTTGCGAAGATTGCGCGGAAGCGCCGCCTGCGGCCGCTGCTCTTTCCGCCGCTGCGTTCTGAAGTTCTTTTAATTTTTTCTTCGTTGCCTTTTTTGCCATACTTCTCACCTGTACGCTTATACTCTTTATTATATATCACTTTCGGTATTAAATCAAGCACTTTTCCGAAAATTTTTACTTTTTCACAAGAAAGGTGTAAAAAAACACCGAAAAAATATTGATAATTTTGAAAATAAAGTGTATAATTTAATTGTAGACTATGTTTTAACCGTATGCAGAGGCGTAGCTGTGGAAAAATTCGTCGAAAACTTAAAATATCAAATCCTCAACCGTCCGGTGCAATCCGCGGCGGACGTTGTGCTGTTCGCGTTTTTGCTTTATGCCGTTTTCGTATTTCTCAAAAAGAACGACGCCGTAAAACTTTACAAATACGTGGTGTTGTTCTTGCTCCTTTCGGTGGTGCTCACAAGCAAAACGCTCGACCTACCGTTACTGTCGCGCACGTTCACATACTCGTTCTTGATAGTTATTATAGGTATAGCGGCTTTGTTCCCGCAGGAAACGCGCCGCGGCTTTTGGAAGATATCTTCGCCACGCGATATGCAACAGGCGTTCACCACCGAATACGATTGCAGCGACGAGGAACTGAACGCCGCAATTTCGGAGATAGTGCGGGCGTCGCTTAACATGGCTAAAAAGGACGTGGGCGCGCTTATAGTGATTACTCCCGAGCACATACCCGTGCACATAAAAGAGAGCGGCACAAAGCTCGACGCCGTAGTGTCGGGCGGGCTTTTGGAGTCTATATTCAACACCAAAGCTCCGCTTCACGACGGGGCGGTGCTCGTGCGCGGCAACCGCATAATGGCGGCGGGTTGCTTTTTGCCCCTTACGCAGAGTTTGGAGGTAGACAAAGAGCTGGGCACCCGTCACCGCGCGGCTATAGGCGTAACGGAAACCAACAACGTGCTCACAATCATAGTATCCGAAGAAACGGGCGTAATATCCGTGGCTCGCAGGGGCGAAATAAAGAGATATTACGACTCCGAAATGCTCACCGACGAGCTGAAAGAGTTTTACGGATTGAAAGCCATAGCGGGCGCGGGCGCAAAGAAAATAAAGCGCGTTCGCAAAACCGACAAATAGGAGAACGGAATGGAAAACTTAAACGGACACAAGGAAGATAACGCAAAGAACGGCAATCCCGTAGGGCGTTTTTTCAAAGCGGTTTTCGTTCATAATTTCTTGGCTAAATTTTCCGCTTTGGTGATAAGCGCGGCAATGTGGGCGCTTGCGGTGGGTCTTGCATGAGTAACGATACAAAACGTAATAATGTTGCGGCGCGGCAAAGCACGGTGTGTGTGCCGCGCGTTTTATTACCCGCAAACGCGGATATGCGCAAATGGTCGGTTGTGGCGTGCGACCAGTTCACATCCGACAAAGCCTACTGGGACAAATTGTACGAATATACGGGAAACGCTCCGAGCACTCTCAACATGATTTTGCCCGAGTGCTATCTCGGCTGTTGCGACGAAGCCGAGCGCAGCGCGGGCATTGAAAAAACTATGCGCGAGTACCTTTCTTCCGAACTTTTTTACGAGGTGAACTCGTTTGTTTCGGTTAGCAGAAAATTTGCTTCGGGCAAGGTGCGCCGCGGACTTGTTTGCGCCATAGACCTAACCGACTACGAATACGCGGCGGGCAACAAAGCTCTTATACGCGCCACCGAAGGCACCGTGGAAGAACGGCTTCCGCCGCGCGTGAAAATACGCGAGCGATGCCCGCTCGAACTGCCGCACGTAATGCTGCTTGCCGACGACCCGAAAAACATTTTGTTTTCGGCGGTGTGCGGGCACGAGGGTAAAACGCTGTACGATTTCGAGTTGAACGCGGGCGGCGGGCACATAACGGGCAAAGAGGTTGCCGACTCGCAAGCGGTTATAAACGCCTTTGCCGCGCTTAAAGAAGATACCGAAGCGCGTTGCGGAGAAGACCTCTTGCTTTTGGTGGGCGACGGCAACCATTCGCTCGCCGCGGCTAAAAAGTGCTACGAAAAAGCCAAAGCCGAAAACGACGAAACCGCCGAACTTAAGCGTTACGCGCTGTGCGAGATAGTGAATTTGTACGATAGCGGCATAGAGTTCGAGCCGATACACCGCGCTCTTTTCGGCGTAAATCCCGAGAGCGTGGCGAAAGAGTTGAAAGAACTTTCGGCGGGCTTTCCTTTGCCCGCGGTAATGCGCGGCGGCGGCAGGGAATACGAATACGCCTTGCCCGCAGAGCCTATAAGTGCCGTGGCGTTTGTGCAAGACTTTGCGGCAAAGTACGCGGAGAAAACGGGTTGCGCAATAGATTACATACACGGCGAGAATGCGCTGAATAAACTCGGCGACAAACCCGACTGCGCGGCTATACCGTTGCCGCCCATAGACAAATCGGGCTTTACGGAGTACATATTGCGCAACGGCGTTTTGCCCAAAAAGACTTTTTCCATGGGGCACGCGGAAGAAAAGAGATACTACCTCGAGGCTCGGCGCATAGGTAAGTGAGCGGCGGGGTTACACCGTGTCATTGCGAGGAGGGCGTAGCCCGACGCGGCAATCTCATGCGGCATTCCCGTATTATTGCGTAGCGAAGCAATCCCCTGCATGAGAAAGAAAACCCACAACAAGGAGAACAATCTATGAAAGTGCTGAAATTCGGCGGTACGAGCATGGCAAACGCGGCGTCTATACGCAAAGTGGCGCATATTATAAATTCCGACCCGAGCGCGCGCTATATAGTGGTGTCCGCGCCCGGCAAACGCGAAAGTTCGGACGTGAAAGTTACCGACCTGCTTTACGAGTGCATAGACGAACGCGACCGCTCTGGCGTTTGCGACGCCGCACTTGCCAAAGTGATAAGCCGTTTCGGCGATATAATAGAGGGGTTGGGGCTCGAACTCGACCTCACTCCCGAGTTCAACGTGATACGAGACCAAATAAACGGCGGCGCGGGCAAGGACTACGCTTCGAGCCGCGGCGAATTTCTCTCGGGCATAGTTACGGCAAAGTTGCTCGGCGCGAGATTTGTAGACGCGGGCGACGTGATACGCTTCGATATGGAAGGCAATTTCGACAGCGAAACAACCAACTGTTTGGTTGCGGAAAGAGTTTTGGGCAATGAGCGCGTGGTTGTGCCCGGATTTTACGGCAAAATGCCCAACGGCAGAATTAAGACTTTTTCGCGCGGCGGCTCCGACGTAACGGGCGCGATAATCGCTCGCGGCGTAAACGCCGAGGTGTACGAGAATTGGACGGACGTTGACGGGTTTATGACGGTAGACCCGAGAATACAAAAAAATCCGCAAATAATAGAAATGCTCACGTATAAAGAGTTGCGCGAGTTGAGCTATATGGGCGCGAACGTGTTGCACCCCGAAAGCATATTTCCCGTGCGCAAAGCGGATATTCCCATAAACATACGAAACACTTTCAATCCTTCCGCGCCCGGCACAATGATAGTGCCCACCAAAAAGTTTATGCGCGGCGAGTACAAACGCACCGACCGCACCATCACGGGCATAGCGGGCAAGACCGATTTTGCCGCGGTGTACGTTGAAAAGAGCCTTATGAACTCCGAGCTCGGGTTTGCCCGCCGTCTGCTCAAAATACTCGAGCGGCACAATATCTTGCTCGAACATCTTCCGAGCGGCATAGACACCATGACTGTTGTTATAGACGCGGCGGCACAGCGCAAAGAGGAAATAAGCGCGGTACTGCGCGAAATAAAAGAGGAACTTTCGCCGAGCAGTATCGAGTTTTACGAGGGCATTGCGCTTATAGCGGTGGTGGGGCACGGCATGAACCGCAAAACGGGTACTTCGGCGCGGGTTTTCGGCGCACTCGCCGCCGCGAACGTAAACATTCGCATGATAGACCAAGGCTCGAGCGAGTTGAATATTATTATCGGCGTAGAAAACGCGGACTACCAAAAGGCAATAAGAGCCATATACGCCGAGTTCGAGGGCGGCAATGGTAACTAAGAAAGAGGTTGCCGAATATGCGGGCGTGTCTACCGCCACGGTATCGCGAGTTATAAACGGAGTGGGCTACATTTCGAGCGAAACCGAGCGCAAGGTGCGCAAAGCCATAGAGGAACTCAACTATATACCCAACAAACTCGCGGGCAACCTTGCGAGAAACAAAAGCAATCTCATAGCCGTTTTGGTGGAGGACCTCATAAACCCGTACTATATGGCTCTCGTAGACGCCATGGTGGAGCGTGCGAGCGCGGAGAACTACGTGGTTGCGGTGTTTGCCATTAAGAACAGAGACGTCCGCCATGTGCTCGCCGACCTCGCCGCAAACAGGGTGTGCGGAATAGTGAACCTCGCAATGTTCACTTGCGATTTTTCGTGCTACGATATTTTTACCGAGGCGGGCACTAAGCTCATTAACTGCACCGCCGACAGTTCGATGGTGATGATAAACTACCGTAGCGGCATGGAAGAGGCAATGAGCTATCTTCGCGACAACGGGCACAAAAACGTGGCGTTTATAAGCGGACTCGAGGAGTGGCTCACCTACAAAGACGCCCGCGTAAAATATTTTATAGACAACCGTTCGCGGTTCGGATTTTCGGAAGATACGGCTGTGCTTTCGGCGGATTATCCCATGTCTAAAGCCTACGACGTAGGATACGCGCTTGCCGGAGAGCTTATAGACTCCGGCAAAAAAACAGACGCGGTGATTTGCCTTACCGATATGATGGCTCTCGGAGCAACGAAAGCCTTCTTCGACCGCGGCTACTCCGTTCCGAACGACGTTTCGTTTATAGGGTGCGACGATTTGGAATTTACCGAGTATTTCAATCCCGCGCTCACCACCATAAGCGTGGACAAGCGCGCCGAGGGATTTGCCTATATAGACTACATTTTGGGCAAAACAAGCGAAGTAACCGAAATAAGCACGCACTTAAAGGTGCGGGAGAGCGTAAAGAATATCTCCGAGTAACGCGGTGCGCACATTTTTTTGAAAAAGTTTTGAAAAACATAGCAAAAATTTTCTTAAAGGGTATTGACAAGCCGCGCATATTGTGGTATATTATATACGATATGTGTACGCGCGTACATATTGCGCGAATAAGTGCACGTGTACAAAGCTACGATAAGTAAGGAGGATAATTATGAAGACCGAAAAGACAACGATTAAGTTGGGAATTATCGCAACCGTGATACTCTCATGTTGTCTTGCGCTGAGCGCAGTTGCGTTTTTCGGGGGGGGGAGCTTTAATTCCTTAGCCGCGAATGCGGAAAACGAAAAGGAAATAAAAATTTCCGCATGCTCGGGCGTAACGTATGAGGGCAGTAAGATAAGTTTTACAGTCGGGTTCGATAAGTCCGTGGAAATGTTCGACAACAACTATAATTATGTGGGAGTTGGCGGGCTTGATGAGTACGATAACCCAGCTATGTGCTGGGCTGATGATTGGTTTAGTGCTTCTTGCGGCGTAAGCCTTACTAAAGGAGGCAATGCCGATACAGTCGGAACTACGCAATATGTGCGAAGACATCTTAACGACGTTATAGGCAAATACGTTTATATTAACGGAGTAAGCGTGCGCGACATTATGCTTTCGGCAGTGGCTCATAAAGGAAACATAAATCCAAAGGGTTCGGGATTAACCGGTATAGGCGGAGTATATACGCAGGTATGGCAAAATATAGTTGATATTCGTGTTAATAAAAATGAGAATAATCTTATTTTTTACGGAATACAAACCGAAACGCCGTTTATTTCTTCATTACTCGGTTGCGACGAAACTACCAAAACTCTTAAAAGACCGTTAACGTTGACAATACGAGAAGGGTATACGGCTATGGACGGCACTGTGCTCAACAAGTCTGTAACCAAAAAGTTCGAAAACGAAGCGTGGAGCGACGTTGCCGACGAGAACGCGCCCGACCCTACCAATAACGTAACGGTTGCGGCTTTGTCCGCTCCCAACTACGAAAAGGCAATAACAAACGACGTATTTTGGGGTGGCGAAGGCGTGTTTTTCAATGCGTATTTCGGCGAAAAATCTTGGTACGACTCCCAAATAACCCCACGGTTTGTTACGGATAGAAATTGGTATTGGGGGCTTACCGCACCCGAGAGCGAACTTAATTGGTTTGCCACAAGTTGGAATACAAATACAGGAGCAACAACCCCGAAAGAACCTGCGCAAGCCGTAATGCAACGGCTCAATTCGCAGGTGCGCGATAAAATAGTTATAGCAAACGCCGACGGAACGAACGAGCGCACATTGGGTTCTATAGCAGACGGACTGAGCGCGACGGGTTCGGAAAAATACGAAAAGTTCGACGTGCTTGCCAATATTCAAGCGGATACTTTGATATTCGTTATGAATAAGGAAATCACGCAAGACCTGCTCGGGTGGAACAACGGCGAAATAGGCAAAGAGTTCAAAATAATATTCAAGCAGGGCTTTACCGCCATGACGGGCAAAACCATAGCCGAGGATATCGGTTTTACCTATAAACTCGCTTCCAAAGCGTTCGAGCGCGACGGCATAGAGATACCGCCCGAATTGCCCGAAGAGGATATAACCACGCCCGTTACTTTCTCCATGAGCAACTTTCATCCGTCGGCCGGCAGGCGCGGTATAAGCATAGAGTTCAGCGAAAATATTCGCCCGCGCGATGTTGCGAACAACGCCGACGTGGCAACCGAAGAATGGGTGCGCAACGGGTTTATGCTCAACGGCAAAACTTTCGGCGAAATATACGATTACGCCAAAGCCAACGAACTCAATTTCAGCGTGAATTTCGAGACGAGAAACAAAATAACTTTTTGGATGCCCGAGGCGATACCCGAGAGCGAGGGCGGACTCAAGCGTAGCGGCGAGGCGATTTCGGAAAAGGGCAACATAGTTACCGTGCTTAAAACGATAGAGCTTCCGCGCAACGCGCCGTTCGGATACGAAAGCGACGTTTCGTTTGTGAACTCGGGTGCGAACTGGACTATGCAGTACACCTTCCCCGAAATAACCGAGTGGGAAGCGGTTGACGTGCTCGGCATAGCAAATCCCGAGTCGGTAGAGGGCGGCAAAGTGCGTTACGAAATACAGTTTTCGCAAAACGTGGCGGACAAGCCTTATCACCACGTTAACGCGGGCGTAGACTGGATACGCGCGGGCAATCCCAACAAACTCACCGAAGAAGAAATTGAAAAGCTCAACTTTTACGGCGTGTTCGATTCCGTGCTCGATAAAATTCAAATAACCGTTAACGGCGTGACAAAAACGGTGCGCGGCTGGCAAAACACAGACGAAAACCCGTCGAACTTTACGCAAGGCGTTTTGCAGATACACTACTTTCAGCAAACGGGACTCAACACCATGCAAATTTTGTGGTCGGCTATGCGCCAAAGCGCGGGCAGTACGGTGCAAGACCAACCGCAACCGCTCAATCCGGGCGTGAACGCTCAAATTTCCATAACCTTTAAGGCGGGCTTTCACACGCCCTCTTTGCAGGAAATAAAAGAGGACGTTACGTTTACCTATTCGGGCGAAGAGGGCGCAACGTTCGTAAAAGAAAAACAGGATATAGTAGTTGATACCGTAACTTTCCAAAAGGTATTTTACAACGGCGAAAAGATAACCGAGGGCGGCACGCTTACCCTTCCCGCGGGCGTGTTCGAAATGAAAAAAGAGCTGTTCACGGTTATATTCGCAGAGGGCGAAATTCCCTTCGAGGTGAGCGGCATAACCGATATGAAAGCGGGCGACAACGCTGTTACGATTACGGCTACGGCGGGCGACAAGACCGAAACGTATGCTTTCACAGTTGTGTGCTCTCAAAAGACCGACTCGGATGCGGAGCAAAAAGAGGAAGAGGGGTGCGGCGGCTTTGCGAGCGGCGCGAGCGCGTTTGCGGGCGGCGTAATGATTGCAATGAGTTTGATTGCCGCGGTTGCGGTACTCGCAAAGAGGAGGAAAGCGTAACATGAAAAAGATATTATCGGTAATACTCGCCATAGCCTGCATGTTTTCGTTCGCCGCATGCGATAACGGCAACAACGGCGGCAATAACGGCGCAAGCGGCAAAGATTACGAATACGTGCGAGAGTCCGAAAACAATATACTCAAATTCAGCTCGTCGGACGAGGGCTTGGACAACTTTCTAAACGACTATTTCCACCGCCACGCGCGTTACGACTCCAAGCGCATAGACAGCCGCGACCTCGGCTCGGCGGTTACGTTCGGCAAAGAGTGGGAAGCGTACAGCCTTATGTTTTTCGATTCCACCGAAAGCGCGTTCGGCATAAGCCGTCAAAACATGATAAAGAACTATATAGACGGCGTGCCCGTGGACCGTTTCGGCTATGTGTGGAACGCTTATCACGCCGTGCAGGAAAACGATACCGACGGCAACGTGTACTTTCATCAGGGTTGGCCGTTCCCCGCATACTCCACGGTGGGCAACGCGGGAGCGAAGGGCTGGGAGTTCGCAAACGGGCAGACGGGCGGATGGACCGTTACGCTCAACGGCGCGGACTATGCCGCGAGCGTGGAAACCAACGCTTCGGGCGACGGCAAACTCGTAGTGCAGAGCGATAACATAAGCGAGATTGTGTTTGTTTCGCCCGAAAACGCGAATATAAATTGCGCCCGCGCGCCTTTCCTCGAGTTCGATATCCGCTTTACCGATACCGGCACTACCGACAGGGAAAACAGCTTTATAGAAGATTTGGAGGTGCGGTTTATCCGCGAGGGCGAAAGCTGGGATAACGCGCACTCGGTAAGCTACGGCGAGTTTTGCACCACGGGCGATATGAACATAACGCCGAGTTTCAACCGCCATATATATTTCCCCATGTATCTCAACGAAGACTGGGGCAAAAGCGGCACAATAAAGCAATTTAAGCTCGTAGTGAAAACCAAAGATACGGGCAAAGCGCGCAAAGGCAACTTTAAGCTCAATTTCGTTCGCGCACAGTTCGACACTCGACAAACAAACAACATAGGCATATTTCTTTCGGCGGCTCAAAAGTATCTCGAGTTCAGCGGCGACTCCGCTGCTCTCGAAAGAAATCTTTCGCGTTTCCGCAGTGCGGCGCAGTTCCTTATAGGATACTGCAACGGCGAGAGCGGACTTATAGACCGCGGCGGGTTCGTGGGGCACGAGGGCTCTAAGAGCGGAATAGGCACGAGCATAGGCAACGGCTACTGGGATATGCTTTCCACGCCCACGGTGAGTTTGTACGCAAATCTTTTCTTCTACCGCGCCATACAGTCTATGCTGTATATAGAGCGCATGGCGCAAACGCTCGGCATAACGCAGGATATGCCCGAGGTTTGGAACAAGACGGCAAGCGGCTACGTGTCGTATAACGAACAAATGACGGTAACCGCGCTCGAAGAACTGCTTGAAAAAATCCGCAAAAAAATTCAAGAGCCCGTAAATACCGCCGCCGAAACGGGATTTTGGGACGAGAGCAAGGGGCGGTTTATAGAGGGCTTCGACTCCGACGGCGACGCGGTGGACTACGGATACGTTATGTATAATCTCGAGGCGATAGAAACGGGCGTTGCCACCGCCGAGCAGGCAAAGAAAATACTCGATTGGGTTAACGGCGACCGCATAGTAGAGGCGGATAAAGTAACCGACGGAGATTACCCGCAAGACGACGAGCAAAGCTACGCTACGGGTAAAAAGGGCAGTGCGGTGCAAGCCGACGGATACGTTGACTCGGAGGGCACGCTTGGTATATACGACTACGAGTTTGCGCCCCGCACCTCCACGGTAAAAAATCACAAACATTACTATTGGGATTGGACTACGGGCGAAAGCGCAATGTATGCCGAACAGCTTCAAGACGGCGGCGCGACTATGTACGTGAGCTACTACGATATTATGTCGCGCATAGATACCCGCGGGGCGGACGACGCGTTCGCGCGGCTCAAAGAGATACAGGCGTGGTACGAAAAAGTGCGGGAGGCGGCAAAGGCGGCGCACGAGGCCATGCCCGACGGCGGCTACGACGGAGTGAATTTTTACCGCGCATATTACGACCAAAAGGCAAATCTACAGGGCAACGGCGAAGCCGGCACGCTCGGACTCGATTGCGAGTTCCTCGAGTCGTCTATGCTTTACGCAACCGTGCCTTACGGATTTTTCGGGATATCGGGAAGCGAGAACAACGCGCTTTCTATCGAGCCTAAAGTACCCGCAAATCTCGACTGGTGGAAGATGGAAAATCTTTTGTATCGCGGCGTTAGGTACGACCTTACCGTAATGAAAAACTCGGCGCAGATAGACTACGTGCGCGGCGACACCGACGGGCTTTACGTTTCGGTAACGCTTGCGGGCGGCGCGAATTCCAAAATATACATGAACGGAACGGAGCAAGAAACCGCGTATGATAAAGACTCGGGAACGGTTACCGCCAAAGTGCCGTTTAAGGCTTGCAAACTTACCGTAAAATAAGGAGTAGATATGAAACTTTGCAAAAGACTTACGAATTTTGCGTGCTGTGTGGCGGCGGCGATATTTTGCGCGTTCGCTCTCTCGGGTTGCGGACTTTTGCCCGCAGGCTCGGGCGGCGGCGCGGGAAACGGCGACAAAGCGGTTATCACCGTTGCCATGCTCAGCTCGGAAAAGAAATCGTTCGAGCGGCTCGAAAAGGCGTTTGAGGAAACGCACTCTGACGTGGACGTGCGCATAAACGTGTACACGAGCTACGAAACGGCAATGACCAACTATGTTCGCAACGATAACTGGGCGGATATAGTATGGACGGCGGGCGACCAACACGCGGGATATTCGGGCGCGGGGCACTTTTTGAACCTGAAAGATTTCGACGAAGCCGACGATACGTTCGATTTCGCAACGAGCGGCATTTATCCCGTTTTGCTCGAATCGACTCATCACTCTTTTGACGACGACGGCTACTGGTTCATGCCGCGCGACTACAATATTCCCATTATTTTTGTGAATAAGTCGCACTTGTCGAGGGCGGGAATAGACTACGAAGAGTTAAAGGCAAATTGGAACTACGAAAAGTTTTTGCAAACGTGCAACGCGCTCAAGAGCGCGTACGCCACATCTACCGAAACCGACGAAGACGTGCGCATAGGATTTTTGCGTTCCGCTTTCCCGCTCGAGCTCGACGCGGTGAAAATGTCTAACTTTACGGGCATACTTAAATCTTTCGGCGGCGAAATGTTCGATACCTCGGCGAGCGACATGGAAGCCATATGCGCGTACAGGAGCGCGGAGTCGGTGAGCGCGTATAAGAGATTTTATCAAACTTTTTACGAGAGCGGTTTGGTAGACCCGTCCGACACCAATTCCAGCCTGTTCAATAAGAAGATGGCGGGCATGTGGCTTGCCGTTCGTCCCGAGGTTGCGAATATTCCCGCCTCGGTGGATTACGACTTTTTGCCTTCGCCGTTCGAGGTGTCGGGCGTGGGGTGCGGCGGCTATGCCATAACCAAACGCGCGGCGGAAAAGGAGTTTAAGGGCAAGAAGATAAGCGAATACTGTTGGGAGCTATTAAAGTTTATCGTGAGCGAAGCGGGACAAAACGCGCTCAGCGAATCGGGACTTTTGGTGCCCGCCATATCGCAACTTAAAAACAGCGGCGTGTGGACTACGTACGGAAACACAGGCTCGGTGACTCGCAATCACACGGCTTTCACCGATTTCGGCGGCGATATAGTGGGGCTTAACGACTCCAAACTGTTTGCGCCCGCGTACAACATTTCGGTGGATAAGGAACTTGTTTCGCTCGTTACGTATTGCATACAGTACGGCGGCGGCAATTTCGAAACCGATTTCGCTGCTAAGGCGAACGAGGTGTTCGGGCGCATGAAAAACTACAAACTTGCGGGAGCGAACGCGTAAAAATGGCTCTCAACGCAAAAGAACGCCGCAAGTTCAAGGTTGCGGACAACTTAACGAGCTTTTTGTTCGTTGTGCCGTGCGTGCTCGGAATTATACTGTTTACCTTGATGCCCATGGTTTCCAGCCTTTACTACTCTTTCACCGAATACAACACTATGGTTTCGTCGTCGCCGCAGGCTTTCGTGGGGCTTGACAACTACGTTGCCGTATTCACTACCGAGTGGGCTAAAGCGGGGCACGCGCTCAAAGTAACCGTGCTTTACTCGCTCGTTACGATTCCGCTATATATGGTGCTCGGCTTTATGCTCGCGTTGCCGCTCGCTCGCGAGTTTAAGGGGGTGCGCGTGTTTCGCACTCTCATATATCTGCCCGTGCTTATTCCCATGATTATAAGCGGATATTTGTGGAACGACCTAACGCAGAGTTACGGTCATATAAATCAGATACTCGAAACGATAGGCGTGGGCAAGTACGCGTTTTTCAACAGCGAGGACACGGCAATGCTGTCGTTCGTGTTGATGGGGTTGTTCACGCTCGGCGGCAATATGGTGCTGTGGATAGCGCAGATTAAAGCCATACCGAACGCAATGTTCGAGGCGGCGGAGATAGAGGGCGCGAAATACCGTACCGTGCTTTTCCGCATAATAATCCCCATGTGCACGCCCATGATATTTTACAACCTCGTATTATCGGTGGTAAATTCGTTGCAAACGTATGCTTCGGCGATAGTGGTGCGAACGCATCTCAACGCAGACGCGCTCGACTTTTACGTGGGGCAGGTGTATTCCAAAATAGTGGAAATGGGCAACCTCGGAATGGGCAGCGCAATGAGTTGGATACTTTTCGTAATCATAGCGGTTATAGCGGGAATTACGTTTAAGTTCAACAAGTGGGTTTACTACGAGGAGGACGTGTAGCATGACGGCTTCCGCAAAAAAGCGCGTGACTTTGACCGCGAAATATATAGTAACTTCCGTTGTTGCGGCACTGTTTTTGTTCCCCGTGTTCGTAATGGTGTTGCGCGCCTTTACCGCCGACGACTTTGTGTTCGCTCCGAGGTTCTTTCCCGTGGAGTGGGGCGTAAGCGGCTTTGTAAACGCGGTAGACGGCGGCATTGTGCAACTTGTTATAAACACTCTTATAGTTGCGGGGCTTACCATAGCGGGCACTGCCGTAAGCTCTACGCTTTGCGCCTACGGGTTCAGCAAAGTAAAGTTCAAGGGGCAGAGCGTTGTGTTCGGCATAGTTATAGCCACGCTCATGCTACCCGCGGTGTGCATGCAGTTGCAACTGTTTTCGCAGTACTATAATTGGGGCTGGATAGGCAGTTGGTTGCCGCTCATCGTGCCCGCCTTTTTCGGCGGCGGCGCAACCAACATATTTTTGGTGCGGCAGTACATGAAAGGCGTTCCCAACTCCGTGTGCGAAGCGGCTAAGATAGACGGCGCGAACAAGTTCACTATATATTGGCGCATAGTGCTTCCCATGTGCATGCCCATAGTAACTTACGTAATGGTTATAACCTTTCTCGGCTGTTGGAACGACCTAATGGG
This sequence comes from Pumilibacter intestinalis, assembly GCF_943193005.1. Lineage (GTDB taxonomy): Bacteria > Bacillota > Clostridia > Christensenellales > Pumilibacteraceae > Pumilibacter > Pumilibacter intestinalis. The sequence goes on along the minus strand of NZ_CALPCH010000007.1, from coordinate 4,118 downwards.
TCCTTTGATGTATTTGCAGATGTCGGGTAGGGAGAGCTACTATACGCTGTCGCTCGGCATATACATGAAGAGCTTAGACCCCGAATTTTGGCAATGGCAGTTCCCCAACGTGCAGATGGCGGTAGGGCTGTTGATGATGTTGCCGTGCGTACTGCTCTTCTTCCTGTTCCAAAAAAGTCTTATAGAAGGCGTAACCATGGGGAGCGTGAAAGGCTGAAAAAACAACGCGAAAAGGCGGAGCGACAACGCGCCGTCTTTTTTATTGCGCGTTATATTTCGCAGAGGCGAAAAGCAAGCGTATAGTACTTGACAAAGATGTGCGGCGAGGGGTATAATAATTAGTAAAGGAGTTTTCAATGGGCAAAAAAATATCCAAAAGCGTAAAAAAGCAGTTACTCAATATTGCTTTTCTCGTATTGCTTGTGGGTATCACGCTCGTAATACTTTGCCTGAGCAACCGAGAACTCGATTTTAAGAGCATTGCCGACTTTCTCGTTTCGAGCAATCCTTGGTTTTTGGCTGTGGCTTTCGGCTGTATGCTCGCCTATATTTTGTTCGAAGCTCTCAGCTTGCACGTTATATGCCGCACCTTGGGGCATAAGTGCAAATTCCGTTCTTCGGTGGTGTATTCGGCGTCCGACGTGTACTATTCCGCCATTACGCCCAGCGCGGCTGGCGGGCAACCCGCTTCTGCGTATTACATGGTGCAAGACGGCATGCCCGGCGGTTCGGCGACTTTCGCTCTCGTGTTCAATCTCATAGCTTATACGGGAGCTATAATAGTGCTCGGACTTGCGGCGTTTATAATAAATCCCGTAATGTTCGTGGGGTTCGGCGCGTTCGTGAAATTTTTGGTGCTCGCGGGACTCGTATTCCAAAGTTTGTTGCTTGCGTTTTGCATAATGTGCATGTTTTGCCCCGGCTTTATTTACAAGTGCGGAAGCGGAATAATTACGCTGTTGCATAAAATCCGCATAATCAAAAAGGCGGAGAAATGGCGCGGCAGATTGCAGGGCGTAATAGACAAGTACAAAGGTTGCCTGTCGGCGTTGAGAGAGCATCGCGCTCTCTTTGCGATTGTGCTCCTGTTCAATATAATTCAACGCGCTTCCCAAATGCTCGTTACATGCTTTGTGTGCATGGCGGGGCGCAACGACGTGCCGTTTTTGGAAATACTCGTAATGCAGGCGTACGTTACGCTCGGATACAACTTTATCCCGCTTCCCGGCGGCGTGGGCGCGTTCGAGTTTTTGTATTTGCATATTTTTATCTTGCGATACGACAAAGCGTTTATTTTGGTAGCCATGATGATTACGCGCGTTATATCTTACTATATAAGCATGGCGTTGAGCGGCGTTATCACGCTTACCTATCACGGCATGCTCATGCGCAGAAAACGGTTGCGGCTCGCCGCGGATATCGCCGAGCAAAACGAGTTGCCGGCAGAACAAACCGAATTGTCTGCCGAGCAAGCGGAGATTGCAAATCCCGAGCAAGCGGGCGATACTCTTGCGAGCGAACAGCCCTTGCCCGAGCTCGAGGACAAGCCCGCACAACAAAAAGAGCAGAGTGAACCCGAGCAAAAAGAGCAAATCTTGTCGGAAAATGACGAAACAACGAAATAAAAACGAGAAAATACGCAAAATAAGATGAGAAGCCTATGAAAAAGCAAGGAAAAATAATAGGATATTGGCATTACGGAGTAGTGCTCACTTATATTTCGGTTATTGCCGCGATTGTAGGCATGTGCTTTTCCGCTGTTCAGCACACTTGGATTGCCGTGATTTGTTTGCTTGTGTCGGGCGTGTGCGACGCGTTTGACGGAACTGTTGCCCGCACCCGCAAAAACCGCACCGCGGAAGAGTGTATGTTCGGCGAGCAAATAGACTCGCTTTCGGATTTGATAGCGTTCGGAGTCGCGCCCGCCATGATAGGCTACGGCATGGGCATGGACAGATGGTACTACATACCCGTATTCGTTATATTCATACTGTGCGCACTCATTCGTCTTGCCTATTTCAACGTAACCGAGGAGATGCGCCGAAACAGCGAACAGCTTGGGGGGGGAGTGCGAAAAGAATACGAAGGACTCCCCGTAACGGCGGTTGCCATAGCGTACCCCATATTTTGGATGGTGGCGAGCTTCTTTTGGCACAGCGAAAAGCTGTATTTCGTGTCGGGACTCATTATGGCGTTTGCGCTTTTGCTCATTGCGGTGCTGTTCGTGCTCCGTTTCCGCGTTCCCAAACTCAAGCCGCGCGGCATACTCGTTGCCATAACCATTGTTGCGGTTCTGCTCGCCGTTCTCCTTACCGTAAAGGGGCTTGTGTTCCACCAGTTAAAGCCGCCTCACCCGAGCGATATACCCATTTTCAAAAAGTAGGTTTGTTATGAGAGAGATACACAAAGAGGGGACTCCGCCCAAAAGTCTGCGCTTTATGTATAGGAGCAAATGGGGATTGCCGCTACTGAGAATACTCAGCGGCAGGTTTGTTTCCAAACTCGTCGGCAAATACATGGACGGCAGGCTTAGCAAGCACCGCATTAAAAAGTACGTAAAAAAGAACGGCATAGATATGTCGGAGTATATAGAAGAGGATTACAAGAGTTTCAACGCGTTTTTCACCCGCAGGATTAAGCCCGAGCTTCGCCCCTTCGATATGAACCCCCACTCGTTTATATCCCCGTGCGATTCCAAAGTGAGCGCATACCGCATAACTCCGCACTCCACGTTCGAAATAAAAGGCTACGTTTACAACACCCAAACGCTGTTGCGTAGTGCCGAGCTTGCGGCAAAATACGAGGGCGGACTGTGTATAGTGTTCCGCCTTGCCGTAACCGATTATCACAGATATTTTTATTTAGACAATTGCGAAAAGGAAGATAACGTATTTATTAAGGGCAGACTCCATACGGTTCAGCCCGTCGCGCTCGACGCCCGCAAAGTTTTTGCGGAGAACTGCCGAGAATACACGGTTATGCACACCGAAAATTTCGGTGACGTAACGCAGGTAGAGGTGGGCGCAATGATGGTGGGAAGAATTTCCAACAATCACGGAAAGGGGAGTTTTTCCCGAGGAGAGGAGAAAGGAAAGTTCGAGTTCGGCGGTTCTACGATTGTGTTGCTTATAGAGAAAGATAAACTCGAGCTTGACGAAGAATTTTTCGCAAACACGCAGGACGGCAACGAAACCGTTGTTAAGTGCGGAGAGAGAATAGGTCAAAAAAAGACGACGAAACAATAAAGCGTATATAAAACGAAAGGAGCAAGATAAATGAAGAAGTTCAGGGTTTTTGTTTTTACGTTCGTATTTATTATTTTTGCCGTTGCAAGTTTTTCAGCTTGCGAACTTACGCATGTTAAAATGCCGAGTACGGACGTAGAAAATCCCGAAACTCCCAACCCCGACAATCTCGAGCCGAATAATCCCGACGACCCGCCCGTAAATTCCGACGGCGAAATTCCTCCCGATAATTCCGTATTAAAGGAAATAACGGGCATAGAATTTCCTTCCGTAACCGCGGAATACGACGGGAAAGAACACGTAGCCGAAATAGCGGGCGAGTTGCCCGAAGGCGTTACGGTTTCGTATTTCAATAACGTGGGCGTAGACGCATATATTTATGTTGCCGAAGCAACGCTTTCGGGCGAGGGTTACAGAACGCTCACGCTCAAAACAATGATAAACATTAAAAGAGCCGATTTCAAGGGCGTTATTTTCGAAAACGCAACTTTCGCTTACGACGGCGACCCGCACTGCGTGCTCGTAAGCGGTAATCTGCCCGAGGGAACAACTATTCAGTATTTGGTGCGCGAGTCGCCGAGAATTGTAGCGGAAGAGTTCCCGTATTTCGTGGTGGACCGCGGCAAATACAAAGTTACCGCCGTTCTCAAAAACAAGAATTACAACACCAAAGTTTATAACGCCGAAATATGCGTAATATAATTTGCAAAAATTTTTTTGTCAATTACATAAAAACGGTTGACTTATTTCGCCGCATATGATAGAATAATCAAGCTGTGAACGAAAAGGCACAGTACCATTGCGGTGACGATATCGTGAGGGACCCACCCGTTCCCATACCGAACACGGAAGTTAAGCCTCATGGAGCCGAGG
>NZ_CALPCH010000006.1 GCF_943193005.1 Pumilibacter intestinalis | reverse complement strand
CTTGGCAACGAGTCGGGAGAGTAGGTAATTGCCGCATTTCATTAAAAAGCACTGTATCGCTACAGTGCTTTTTTGTTACACGTCATTGCGAGCGGCGTAGCCGCGCGGCAATCTCTTGCATTAAACAAGTACAGTATCTGCACTTTTCTTATGCCTGAGATTGCTTCGGAACTAAAGTTCCTCGCAATGACGTGTTTACCATATGCCCTACACGCCGTTTACGTCTATTACGTTGAATTCCGAGCGGCAACCCGTTTTGAATTTTATTGCCCAGTCCGAAATGCCCGAGGTCACTATAAAATTCGTGTTCCCGCGTTTTTCCATGCCGTAAGTTTTGTCGTTGGCAATCGATATAAACAAGTTCACGGGGATAAGTTGCCCGCCGTGGGTGTGACCCGAAAGCACGAGGTCCGCGCCCGACTCCGCTTCGGCGTCATAGTCGTTGGGTTGGTGGTCGAGCACCACGATATATTTGCTTTTGTCGAGTTCGGCGGTTAGTTCCGCTATCGGCTTGCGGTCTTTTTCGCTCGCGTCTTTGCGCCCCACAATGTAAAAGCGGTTATCTATGAGCACGTGCTCGTCCTCGAGAACAATCACGTTGTTTGCCGTAAGCTCGTTTATCAGGTCTTGCGAGTCGTAACCTCTGCCGGAGTTGTCGAAATATCCTTTGTCGTGATTGCCGAACGCAAAATATACTCCGTAAGCGGTTTTCAGAGTGCCGAGCGCGGCGCATGCGGCTTGCATGTCCGCTTTGCTCGTGTCGTCGTCTACGTAATCGCCCGTTATGACGACAACGTCGGGATTTTGCCGTTGCATTTGTTGCACGTGCTCGAAAAACTCATCGCCGCCGAAGGTTGCGCCTACGTGCGAGTCGGCAAACTGCACTATGCGAACGTTGCCTATCTGCTTGTCGGAGTCTACAGAGTAACGCGTTATCTTAACGTCGTGCGCCAAAACCCAAGCAACCGATAAGTAAATAGCCGTAACGGCAATTGCGGCTATAGCCGAATACTTGATTTTGAAATCCTTTTTGCGTATCTTTTTGATTATGTAAAATATAAGGTCGGCTATCAGCCAAAACAGCACGAGATAAATAAAAATAATCGCGGCGTTTATTATGCCCACGGTAAGGCAGAGTATGAGTATCGCAACTACTGGCACGGCTATGCTCAAAACGAGTTTAAGCCAACGCCTGTTACGCGCAATAAGCTCGGTAACCGTGAATTTGTATATTCTGCTGCTTACGTATGCGGTTGCGCCGCCGAACAGTATTACGGCGGCGCAAAATATCAGTATCCACATATATCAGTATTCGAGTTTTTGTTCGAAATATTTTTCGAGCTCGGCAATGGGCAAGCGAATTTGTTCCATGCTGTCGCGCTCGCGCACCGTTACGGTGTCGTTCTCGAGGGTGTCGAAATCCACCGTTACGCAGAAGGGAGTGCCTATCTCGTCTTGGCGGCGATACCGTTTGCCGATTGAGCCGGTGAGGTCGTAGGTGCATGCGAATTTTTTGCAGAGCGAGCGGTAAACTCCGTCCGCCTTTTCCGAAATGTTTTTCTGAAGGGGGAGCACGGCAACTTTATAAGGCGCGAGGAAGGGATGAAGCCTGAGCACCACGCGGGTGTCGCCGCCCTCGAGTTTCTCTTCGTCGTACGCGTTGCAAAGCAGGGCCAAGAACGCGCGTTCAACGCCGAGACTCGGCTCAACGCAGTAGGGAACGTATTTCGCGCCCGATACGGGGTCGGTGTATTCCATGCTTTGACCCGACTTGTTCTGATGACATTTGAGGTCGTAGTCGGTGCGGTCGGCAATACCCCAAAGCTCGCCCCAACCGAACGGGAACTTGAACTCGAAATCGGTGGTTGCCTTGCTGTAGTGGCTGAGTTCCTCTTTTTCGTGTTGCCTGAGCCTGAGATTTTGTTCTTTTATGCCCAAACCGAGCAGGAAATCTTTGCAGTATTTTTCCCAGTAGGCGAACCATTCGAGGTCGGTGCCCGGCTCGCAGAAGAACTCGAGTTCCATTTGCTCGAATTCGCGCACGCGGAAAATAAAGTTGCCCGGCGTTATTTCGTTGCGGAACGATTTGCCTATCTGACCTATGCCGAAAGGTACTTTCATGCGCGTGGTGCGCTGTACGTTCTTAAAGTTTACGAATATGCCTTGCGCCGTTTCGGGACGGAGATACACCGTAGCCGCGGTGTCCTCGTTAACGCCCTGAAAGGTTTTGAACATAAGATTAAACTGTTTTATGGGCGTAAAGTCGCACTTGCCGCAAACGGGGCAGGGGATTTTGTTGTCGGTTATGTATTGCGAGAGTTTCTCGTTGCTCCAACCCGCTATCTTCTCGTCCTTTTTCTTGCGGGCGATGTAGTCCTCTATGAGATTGTCGGCGCGGTGACGGGTTTTGCACGACTTGCAGTCCATGAGCGGGTCGGAAAATCCGCCCACGTGTCCGCTCGCTTCCCAAACCTGAGTGTTCATGAGTATGGAGCAGTCTACGCCCACGTTGGTGGGAGCTTCGGTAACGAATTTTTTCCACCACGCTTTTTTTACGTTGTTTTTCATCTCAACGCCCAAAGGACCGTAATCCCAGGTGTTGGCGAGTCCTCCGTATATTTCGCTGCCGGGGTAGATAAATCCGCGCCCCTTGCAGAGTGCCACGAGTTTGTCCATGGTAAGTACGCTTTTGTTTTCAGCCATAATCTTTATTTAATACTCCTTTAGCCGCACTTGGATTACTGCGGCATATAAATAGTTTAATTCAAAAAGGGCTGTGTCGTCAAGCGAAATAAGTTTGAAAAAAACCATGCATATTTTTATCACACAGAGCATATTCGGTCATATTATAAAGTAGAGATATCTCTCGAACAAAAGAAAAAATTCAAAATGTGCGCGTGAATACAGATGTACGCAAGACAAAGAGTGCGTATCTCGCCGCACGGGTTCGGAGTATCCGTTTACCGGTGACGGAGAAAAGACGGTTGCGGCGGAATACCCACCCCGAAAATCAATTCCAAAAGTGTTATAGGAGGTAACCCATGTTTAACAACTGCGGGAACGATATGTTCCTTATTATCCTTCTCCTCTGCTGCTGCGGCGGACGGGATAACGGCTGCGGATGCTACGACAAAAAAGGCTGCGATTGCTCCGACATGCTGTTGTGGTACTTATTGCTTTCGTGCTGCTGCGGCGGCTGCAACAAAGACTGCTGCTGCAAATAAGCGTAAAGAAAGCGAAGCGAAAAACTTAAATTACAAATGCGAACTCCCCTCCGCCAAGTTACGGAGAGGGAGTTTTTTCGTGCTCTCGTTCTTAAAAACGCTTGCGTAGCTTTGCCGCGCGTGGTATACTATATAAGTATATGTATAAGTTTCGCATGAAAAATAAGGTTTCGCCCAAGTTTAAGTAAGCGCATAAAAAAGGAGACCCGAAGAAAAATGTCTTTACTCGAGTTGTATCTCAAAAAGAGCGAAAATGCAGTAGCCGAAGATAAAGATAACGCTTATCTTTTCGAGTTTACGCGCAATTTCCGCACCCTCCACAAGTTCGAAGAGGGATTTCGCACGTTCGAAAAAATTTGCGAAATGACGGAAGCGGAAAAACAGGCGTACATAGAGGACAGCCCCGCGCAAGCGAAAAGTTTTATGAGCAATATGATGCGTACAAAACTTTTCCGCTCCGTCCGCGGCAAACCTCGGCTTACCGCAAAAGGCGAGGTGTTCGAAAAGTTTCTCGGCGAGCGGCTGGGCGAAGACGACCGCTGGTTTATAGACTTTTTGTTTTTTGCCGACTCGTATTTTGCGCTCAAAAAGAACTATATATTTTCGCAAACCGACCACGTGTTTTCTATATGGGAGCAGGCGGGCTATTCGTTGGGCAGAATATACAACGCAATGATATACCTGTTCAACGTGCGCTCGCTCGATATGGAAGAGTTCTTGCGCACCGAATACGTAATAATGATATCCTTTCTTTCCGACCCCGAGTTTTTGCGCGTTTACCGCGAGAGCAGCGAGTTCGAAAAGAACGAATTGCACGAGTACGTTGCCGACAACTACGGAAAGGGCAGATATAATTGCATAATAACGTCGCGTTTTTCGCCAACCGCGCTCATCGACTGCGAAACCGTGCTCGACGACGCGAAAATACTGTTTTTCGCGCACTACATAAAGAGCAGTCACCCCATAAGTTTGGAAGATATGCTCGACACGTTCGAACAGGTTTATACAAGGTTTTACCGCATAAATTCCAAACGCGTTACAAACTTTATCATGATGTATGAAGACGTTTTCCGCATGACCTATCTTAACCTTTTCTCCGATATGCAGGACTTTTACACGGGTATCAAGTTAGACGATAAAGTGATATCCGCGCCCGACAAGGAGAAATTCGACAAAGAAGAACTCGAGAAAGCTCTTATTGAGCCGCTCGACTACACCACGACCGAAACCGTGGAAACGCTTGTGAAAGTAAATTCCATGTTTTCGGCGGCGGCGAAATCGGCGGCGGGCTACAGGTGCGAGCTCGAGGGCGTAAACTCCTGCCGATATTTTACCGATAAGACGAGCGGCAAGCCCTACCTCGAGGTGCACCAAATAATTCCGCGCGAGTACGCGGGCGAGTTCGGAGTGAATATCGAACGCGCCTCCAACTACGTTGCGCTTTGCCCGCATTGCCACAGATTATTGCACGAAGCCGCGGATAACGAGCGTTTCAGAGCCGCGAGTGCGCTCTATTGGGGAAGAAAGGAGCGGCTCGAAGCCGACGGGATTTCGCCCACCAACGAATTGCTTTTCGCAATTTACGGCATAGAGCAGAAAAAACTCAAGCCGGGGCAAAACGATTTCAGCAAGCCTTTGCTCGAAGCGGCGCAACCCAAACTCGCCGCAGGCAAGAGCCATGCCAAGCCCAAACCCGCCAAAAAATCCACTAAGCAAAAGTAATTCGATTTTTCCCCGTCATTGCGAGCGTAGCGAAACAATCCCCCTCGGGTTTCCCCGTCATGCGAGCGTAGCGAAACAATCCCCCTCGGGTTTCCCAGTCATTGCGAGGAGGGCGTAGCCCGACGAAGCAATCCCATTCATGAGAACCGAACAGTAACTGCACGTGTTCCATGCAAGGGATTGCCACGGGCACAAGTGCCCTCGCAATGACACGTTTTCCCCGTTTCATGAGAACCCAAAAATCCCGCGCGGTATCGCTTGCGAACCGTAGCTTTATATAAATTATAAAATATGCAGGCTATTTCATATACTATGAAAAGTCGAGCGGAGGACAAAATGAAAACCAATGTAAAACTGATTACCGTCGGCGCGGTAACCGTTGCGCTTACAGTTGTGCTCGGGCTGTTGCCTTATGTGTTTTTAGTGCCGCTGTTGTTCACGTGCGTAACCCGAGATTGGAAAATTTCGCTGTGCGAGGGCGCGTTTTTCGGAGTGTTGAGCTTTTTATACGCGTTTATCAGCCCGTCGCCCGTGGGCGTTACCTTTATAGCAAATCCGTGGATACCCATAGTTCCGCGCATACTTACCGCGCTCGGTTGTCACGGCGCGTATGCGGGGCTTAAAAAGATTTGCAACGGCAACACCAAAGCGGCTGTGTACGTGCCCGTTATAGTTGCTTGCGGATTAGGCTCTCTGCTTAACACCGCGCTCGTAGTTCCTTGCCTTATTTGGCGCGGCGGCGACCTGTTTTTGGCGATAATCATAGAAACCGCGATAGCGGCGTGCATAGAGTTTGCGGTTGCGGTTATAGTTGTTCCGCCCGTCGCCGTTACGGTGGGAAAAGCACTGCGCCTAAAAGGGTATGTTCACTAATCCGTATGGGATTGCCGCGCTCGTAAACTCGCTCGCAATGACGTTTCAAACCGTTTCCCTGTCATTGCGAGGAGGGCGTAGCCCGACGCGGCAATCTCAGCCGAAAGAAACGTATAGCCACTGTACTTGTTCCATGTATGGGATTGCCGCGCTCACTGCGTTCGCTCGCAATGACGGTTAGTCCCAATCTCATCCTATAAAAAGGAGAATTCACGCTTTTGTTACTTGTAATAGACATAGGCAATACCAACATAAAAATGGCGGTGTTCCATAACGACGATATCGTTATGTCGCTTAGGCTCGCAACCGCCGTGGGCAAAACGAGCGACGAATACGGCTTGAACGTAAAAGAACTTCTCAATGCCGGCGGCGTATCTCTTTCCGATATCACCGCGGTAATAATGAGCAGCGTTAATCCCAACCTAAACTATACGTTCGAGCACATGGTGCACTACTATTTCAAAGTTAAGCCCATGTTGGTTGGCTCCGGCATAAAAACGGGCTTGTTTATCCGCTACAACGACCCCAAAGAGGTGGGGAGCGACCGCATAGTCAATTCGGTTGCGGCGTATCAAACCTACGGCGGACCGGTAATAGTGGTAGACTGCGGCACTGCCACAACTTTCAACGTAATAAGCGAAAAGGGCGAGTTTTTGGGCGGGCTTATATCGTTCGGACTCAAAACAAGCGCGGACGCTCTTTCGGGTTGCACCGCCAAACTGCCCAAAATAGAGCTTGCCGCGCCGCCCACGGTGGTGTGCAAGTCTACCATAACCAACATGCAGTCGGGCATAATCAACGGCTTCGAGGGCATGGTGGGGCACATAATACGCAAAATCAAAGAGGAAACGGGCTATTTCGCCGCAAAAGTTATAGCAACGGGCGGACTCAGCGAGCTTATAGGCAAGGAGAGCGCGGCAATAGACGTGATAGACCGCACGCTCACTTTGCGCGGACTCAATATAATATACAAAATGAACACAGCGAGGGACAAGCAATGAAAACGGTGAACGTGGCAATAATGGGACTCGGCACGGTGGGCGGCGGAACATACGATATTCTTACCCAAAACCGCGACTACATAAAGCGCACGCAGGGCGTGGATATCGCGGTAAAGCGCGTGCTCGACCGCGACCGCGAGCGAGTGCTCGGCAGGGGAGTGTCGCCGAGCGTATTCACCGATAATATAGAAAACGTGGTTTCCGACTCCTCTATAAGCATAGTGATAGAAACCATGGGCGGCGTAGAACCCGCCAAATCGTTTATAATAAAATCGCTCGAGAGCGGAAAAAGCGTGGTTACGGCAAACAAAGAGCTTATCGCCAAGCATTGGCACGAGCTCGAACGGTGCGCCAAAGCGCACGGCGCGGGGCTCTATTTCGAGGCGAGTTGCGTTGGCGGCGTGCCCGTTATACGCACGCTCACCGAGAGCATGCAGGCAAACCGTGTTTGCGAGCTTTACGGCATAATAAACGGCACAACCAACTATATTCTCACCAAAATGACCGAGGAAGGACTTAGCTACGAAACCGCGTTGCGCGAAGCTCAACAGCTCGGCTACGCCGAATTCAATCCCTCGGCGGACGTTGACGGGTTCGACGCCATGTATAAGCTCAGTATTCTCTCGTCGCTCGCGTTTCACACGTCAGTGCCGTATACGAGCGTGTACCGCGAGGGTATAACCCGCGTTACGGCGGGCGATATTAAGTGCGCGCGCGACCTCGGCTACGTAATTAAATTGCTTGCCATAGGGCGCAGAAACGGCGACAAAATCGAAGCCCGAGTTCATCCCACCTTCGTGCCCGTAGACCACCCGCTCGCCAGCGTGCGCGGCGCGTTCAACGCGGTGTTGCTTACGGGCGATTTCGTAGACGATATAATGCTGTACGGCAGAGGGGCGGGCGCGCGCCCCACGGGAAGCGCGATTGTATCCGACGTGGTGTTTTGCGCCAAACGCACCGAGCACGAATATACCGATTTCGGCATTTCGGATAAAGCGGGCGAAGACGTTGACTCGAGCGGCGACTTTACGAGCAAGTATTATATTTCGCTCACCGCGTTCGACCGCGCGGGCGTTCTCTCGGCTGTGAGCAAGGTGCTCGCGGGCTACGGCGTTTCCATAAGTACGGTTTTGCAAAAGGGGAGCGGCGGCGAAACCGCGAATATAACCTTCCTTACTCACGAAGCGGGCGAAAAGTCGGTTTCCGCGGCGCTCGCCGAAATAGAAAAGCTCGAATACGTGCGCAGCGTAGACAGCCTGATACGTTGTTTGTGATGGGGTACCATTCTTTTTCCTAAAATACTTTGCATAAAAAAAGGCGCGGGGCAAATAATAACTTTGCATTTATTGTTAAATTGTTTGTTAAATGACTAATTAAATTGTTTGACAACCCTTTGGCAATATTGTATAATTGTACTGTTGCATATAATTTTTTTTACTTTCTTACCATAGGAGATTTGAAATGAAGAAACTCAAAGGCATTTTGCTTACCGTTGTTACGGTGATACTCGCAGTTGCCATGTTGGTTGGCACCGCCACCGTAAGCGTATTTGCCGATACGGACTCCGCTACGCCTAATTATGGCGCGAGCAAGGAAGCAACGCTTGTTCGTAAAGTTAATTACGGCGATAGTGCAAGCAAAATAGAAGGTGCACAAGAAATAATTTCGCCCAGCGGAAAAGATATTTTTAAAGAAGCCGAACCGAAATTTAATGAAATCGGAGCTTATACCGTTAAATTCGCAAACGGCTACAGCTACGTAGTTTCTTGCACGCTCGATAAAGATTACGAACTCCGCGTAGCGCATAACGGCGCGGATATACCCACGTATTTGCAGGCAGGCGGTACGTTTACCCTTCCCGCGGCGGCTATGTGGTATAAGTCCGAAAATGAATATATAGACTACGAAAAAGAAATCGATGCGAAAATCGCAACCGTATACTGCGAAATAGAAGGGGCAACCGTAAAATATAAAGGGAACGCTCATACCGGTGATATTATAGTAAGCGGCGATTACAACCCCGAAAAAGACGGTGCCGACAAATACGAGATAACTTTGCCGAATGCGCAGACCTACACGGTGCATTACTATTGCAAAGTAAACGGCGGCTCTAAATATATCTTCAAAGATTACACCGTAAACGTGCAGAAGAAATTCGAAGATAAATCCGCTCCTACGCTCGGTTTGGTAAATGTTCCCACAAACATCAGCCTTAACACAAAAGTAACTCTTCCCAAAGCTACGGCTACCGATAACTACGATAAGAATGTTAAAGTTACTATAACCGTTGAAGAGTTCCTCAACGGCAAATATGTGCCCGTTAAGCACGTTGTGCCTGACGAAGACGGTTACGGCAAAGATTATAAAGATAAAGATGAAGAGTACGCAGAACTTGAAGACGAGGTATTTGAAAACGATTACAACCTCAGTTTCTATCCCGTACACGCTACCAAATACAAAATCACCTATAAGGCGGAAGACGACGCGGGCAACCCCGTGGTAAGCGAACACGTATATGAAACAACCGCGAGCGATAGAACCGCTCCCGTGCTCAAGAACATAGACGAAGACAAAATACCCACCGTTTGGGGACTTAAATCGGTGAAAAGCGAGAAGAACGAAAATGTTTCCACGCTCTTAAAGTTCCCGACCCCCGAGTTTGTAGACAACAGCCGCGAAACTCCCAAAGTTAAATTCGAACTTCGCGACACCGTGAACAACAACGTGGTTATCAGCTTCGAAAACATCAATGATAAAGAAGGCGACGGAGCAAAATACAAGTATTCTTCGAGCAAGCCCAGTGCGGGGCTTTATCCCACCGAGGGCGAAAATGTTATAACTTGGGAAAGCCTTGTTACTGGCGGTACTGGCGGTTTAGACCTTACAAAATATACCGAGTTGGATAGCATGAAGGGCAAGACCGTAACGGGTAAATACACCGTTCGTTACGAAGCCCGCGACAGCGTTCCCCACACAACGAGCAGAACCTATAACATTGATATTCAAGACGAGTTTTCGGATACCAAAGCTCCCTTGATTAACGACGTTAAGTTTGACGATAAGTTCATCGTGTTCACTAACGAAGAAACCGATTTCAATATTCCCGTGCTTGAGGTTTCCGACGATAACGACGCAAAACCCACCGTTGAGTACAAGCTCTACGCGGCAGATGAAAACGGCGCGGCAAAAACAGGTGATAATAGCGAGATTACGGTAGAGGGCGGCGAAACCGCAAAGCTCGAACTTAAAGAAGGCGTTCCCACGCTTACCGTAGACGACGACAAAGTTATAAAGTTTGACGGTACTACCTATAAATATCTTGTATATTCCATAGTTGCAACCGACGACGTTGGCAACGAAGCTACGTTGAGCAACAAGAAAGAGGGCGCTGACTTTAAGAAAGAGGATTTGATTGCCGTAGTAAACGGTAGCAACCTTGCCGCTCCCACGCTCAAATTTGAGCCTAAAACGTCCGCACAAACCTCCAATCCTTCCGCGCCCGCTGCGCGTGCTACGGATACCGACGGATTTGAAATCGAAATGAAAGAAGGCGTGCGCACCACCGTAGGCGGCTTCACCGTTAAGCCTGCCGATGCCGATGCCGATAAAAACCGCGAATTCTACGGCTTTGAAATCAGCCTTTACACCGTGAAAGACGGTGGAACTCCCGAGCTTTGGACGGCGGGAGAGGTTACTCTCAAAACGTATTGGACAGGTAATGCGTTGCATGTAGACGATATTACGTTTGCCGCTCCGAGAGTTGACCAAGTGATTGTATTCGTTCGCGCGTACAGCGTGTCGGGGAAGAGCACTATAGCGGGCAAGGTTATAAAGGTAACCAAGAAGGACGCGAGCGGCGGAACTACCTCCGCAATCGATTGGCGCAACGAAGGCACCGTTTATACCGAATACACTATAAAGAACAGAGAATTGCAAACTCCCGAAAATATCGTTACGGGTAAAAATTACGTTGTTCGCGAAATAGTGGGTAACGGCAAATTCGCTCTTACCGGCTTCCGTTTCAGCGCATACAACGCGGGTTCGTTCACGTTCTCCGAATACTATTGGAGCAATAAAACCAATGAGTTGGAGCTTTTCAATAACGGAGCAAAAGACACCATCGTTATATCCGAAACCGCAACTCCCGTATGGAACTTGCAGGATAAAATGCCCACCTACGTTAAGCTCAACGAAGCAGTTTCCTTGCCCAAACTCGTGGCTTCCACCGAATACGCCAACGCAAAAGTGGAACTCACCGCAACCTTTAAGCCCGCGGGTTCTGATACCAAAGTGCTTACCGTTGCCAAAACCGCAGATGAAACAGGCAAAGACATAAGCATAGATAAGGAGACCGGCAAGTATACGTTTACGCCTAAGAGCGACGGAACTTATACCTTTAAGTATTCGGCATTCTACGGCGATAACGGCTCGGTAGACGTTGAATACGTTGTAAAAGCCGGCGACGTTACTCCTCCCGATTTTGACGTGCAAGGCAAGCATGCCACTACCGCTACCGAAAACGATACGTTTGAATTCCACGCGATAAAACTCGGCGAGAACGAAGACGGCGAAAGCAAAATGACTTTCACCAAAACGCTCAAAGACCCTGCGGGTACGGCGGTGTATACGGTGAAAGGTACGGGCCCGAGCTACGCTTCGGCTACCAAACCCACCGACGGCAGCAAGTACACCTTTACCAAAACGGGTCATTACACCGTTGAATATTCGGTGAAAGACCAGGCGGGCAACGAAACGCTTTATACCGAAACTATTACCGTAAGTGCCGCAAACGTTTCCAGCCCCATTTCCACCAAGATAATCAGCACAATTCTCATAATAGTAGGCGTGCTCCTTATCGCGGGCGTAATACTTTACTTTGTGCGTTTCCGCAAAGTAAAAAGCAAATAAGCGATAACCTCTAACAAACGATAAATAAAAGCGGCGATACTCTTATTTTGCCGCTTTTATATTTGTTACGGCGTCGCATAATGGCGCATCTATGCACTACGTGCTTGTGCACACGTGGTCACGTACGTTTAAGTACGTTCCCGTGCGTGCACTGCGCCTGTTGTGCATATCTGCACCATTCTGCGCCGCCTCGGTTATCTGTCATTGCGAGGGTGCACAAGTTTTCCCTGTCATTGCGAGGGTGCTTGCACCCGAAGCAATCCCCTGCATGAGAAAGCAAAAGTCTCTCGAAAAATAGCGTATGGAGCATATATGGCGGAAGAAAAAGGAATAGCAAGGCAAAATATAAATAGCGTAACCGCCGAAGAAAAAGAACGGCGTTTAGCGGCTCTTAAAGCGTGCCGCGGCTTTTCCTTAAAATCTTTTTTGCCCACCTCGGAAAACTGCCATTTCGAACGCTATAACTTTGCGTGCGGAAAAGAAAAGCTAAGCGTGGTTTACGATACCAAAGCGCAAATGCTCACTCTCACGGCTCAAGCCGAGTTGCTCGAACGCTCGGCGAAAGCCATGAAACCCAAACCGCCGTTACATAAAAAGAAAGTAAAGCCCCAAAATCCCAAACCGCAAAAGAAAGTTCCGCCCCCGCAAGAAAAAGTTTCGGCAAGCGTAATGCGCAAGCTCCGCAAACTGTTGCCCGACGCTTTCGACCTGCTCGGCGAACAGTCCAAAACCGACCTCGGCATAGGCATGACGGATATAGGCAACGAGAACGTAAAGCTCAGCGATTACTCGGTGTTGCTCGTGCCGCCGTATCGCGGGCTCGAACGGTTTATATACGACCTCCAACAAGCGCGGGAAATAACCGTAAAAATGATAGGGCAGGCGTATGAAAAGAACGATAGCGGGCGGCACGTGCTCAAGCAGTGTTATCGCAAAAAGAACGGCATTGTTTATTCCGAGGTGATGAGCGCGCTGTATGTGGAATATTTCGAAAAGCGCAACTTTTACGCCCATTCCGACAACTCGCTCTCGGGCGCAAGCAGAGTTATAAACGACAAAGCCGCCGCAAAAAAGATTTTCGACGGGCTTTGCGAGATAATAAATTACAACGCTAAAAAACTCAAAGAAACGGGCTTTACTATATCGCCCGAAAAGAACTAAGGAGAAACACGGTTATGGCTAAGTTTATTTTCGTTACGGGCGGCGTGGTGTCGGGACTCGGCAAAGGCGTTACGGCGGCGAGTCTTGCGCGGCTACTCAAAGCTCGCGGACACAAAGTTACGCTTCAAAAATTTGACCCGTACTTTAACGTAGATACCTCCAACCTAAGCCCGTATCAGCACGGCGAGGTATACGTTACCGAAGACGGCGGCGAGGTGGATTTGGTTGTGGGGCATTACGAGCGTTTGCTCGGCGAAAACCTCGGAATTAAAAACGACGTTACGAGCGGTCAAATTTATTCGTCGGTGATTGCAAAGGAGCGCGAAGGGTATTACAACGGCGGCACGGTGCAAGTTGTGCCGCACATCACAAACGAAATCAAAGAACGCATATACTCGCTTGCCACGCCCGACAGCGATATAATAATCGTGGAGATAGGCGGCACGGTGGGCGATATAGAGTGCCACCCGTTTTTGGAAGCGATACGGCAGTTTAAGAGCGAGGCGGGCAAAGGCAACGTGCTCTATATTCACGTAACGCTTGTGCCGTATATAGAAATGAGCGGCGAACAAAAAACCAAGCCCACCCAACACAGCGTTAAAGAGTTGCAAAACGTGGGTATACAGCCCGATATCATAGTTTGCCGTTCCGATTATCCGATAGGGGCGGACAGCAAGCGCAAGCTCGGTCTTTTCTGCAACGTGGAAGCCGACTGCATAATTCAAAATCTCACCACCGACAATATATTCAACGTGCCGCTCGCTCTCGAAGAAGACGGACTTGCACGCGCGGCGGTTCGCAAACTGCGGCTCGACGACTGCGAGCCCGATTTGGCTTCATGGCGCGATTTCTGCGCCCGCGCCGAAAAGGTGCACGGCGGAAGCGAAAAGTTGCGCATAGGTCTTGTGGGCAAATACGTTGAACTGCATGACGCTTACGTGTCGCTTACCGAGGCTCTCGACCACAGCGGCATTGCCATGAACACGGGCGTTGAAATAGTTTGGATACCCAGCGAAAAGATGACTCCCGCGGCGGTTTCGCGCCTTGCCTCGCTAAACGGCATAGTTATACCCGCGGGCTTCGGCGAACGCGGTTTCGAAGGCAAAGTGAACGCGGCGAAATTCGCGCGTGAAAACGGCATACCCGCGCTCATGATAGGCATGGGAGCGCAGGCGGGACTTGTGGAATACGCCCGCAGTCACTCCATGGAAAAGGCGAACAGCACCGAGTTCGACCGCAAAACGCCGTATCCCGTTGTGTATTCGCCCTACGACGCGCCGCGTTTCCGTACGGGCGCGTATACGGCTTCTCTCGCTCCCAAATCGCGTTTGCGCGAGATATACGGCGCTGACACTCTTTCGGAGCGTCACCGCCACAAATACGAGTTTAACCCCGCGTTTGCCGCGGAGTTGCAAAAGGCGGGACTTGTGTTCTCGGCAAAGTCCGCGTCGGG
Source organism: Pumilibacter intestinalis (assembly GCF_943193005.1). Taxonomy (GTDB): domain Bacteria; phylum Bacillota; class Clostridia; order Christensenellales; family Pumilibacteraceae; genus Pumilibacter; species Pumilibacter intestinalis. The sequence continues at coordinate 106,115 of NZ_CALPCH010000006.1, read as the reverse complement.
CAAAATATACGAAGCGTTCGAGCTTCCCGCGCACCCGTTCTATATAGGCGTTATGTTTCGCCCCGAGTTCAAGTCGCGCCCCGATAATCCGCACCCTTTAATCACGGCATTCATCTCCGCCGCAAAAAATAAAAAGTAAACTCGCTCGCAATGACACGTTTATGTTTCTCTGTCATTGCGAGGAGGGCGTAGCCCGACGAAGCAATCCCATACATGAGAAAGTAATGGCAACTGCACTTGCCTTATGCCTGAGATTGCCACGCTCGTAAACTCGCTCGCAATGACATGGAAAAAGGACGGTTACTTAGCCGTCCTTTTTGCATGCGCTTTTTATATTTCGAAATTCTGCGTTCTGTCCGGTCCCACGCCCACCATTTTAATGGGGCAGTCAATCAGTTTTTCCACTGCGCGAAGATATTTCACGGCGTTTGCGGGCAGGTCGTTAAGGCTCTTTGCTCCCGTCACGTCTTCCGTCCAGCCGTCGAACTCCTCGTAAACGGGTTCGCAACCTTCAAGCTCCGAAATATCCGAAGGGAAATCGCATATTTGTGCGCCGTCCTTTTTGTAAGCAACGCAAACTTTCAATTTGCTTATGCCCGTTAAAGTGTCGAGCTTGTTGAGCGCAATTCCCGTAAGTCCGTTCACTCGCACGGCAAATCTGAGTATAACCGCGTCGAGCCAACCGCAACGGCGGGGTCTGCCCGTAACCGTTCCGAATTCCGCGCCCACGGTGCGTATGCGCTCGCCTATTTCGTCGTCGAGCTCGGTGGGGAAAGGACCTTTGCCCACACGGGTAGTGTACGCTTTGGCAATGCCGAGGCATTCTTTTATAAGGGTAGGACCAACGCCCGCGCCCACGCAAAAGCCGCCCGATACGGGGTGCGAACTCGTCACGTACGGATAAGTTCCCACGTCTAAGTCGAGGAGTGCGCCCTGTGCTCCCTCGAACAGCACGTTTTTGCCGCTCTTAATCGCGTTAAACACAAGCACCGAGGTGTCGCACACGTAAGGCGCAAGCTTTTGGGCGTATTGTTTGTAGTCGGCGAGAGTTTTCTCGAAAGATATAGGTTCGCCGCCGTAAATCTTTGTGATTATATTGTTTTTGATTTCCACGTTGCGTTTGAGTTTTTCTTCGAACACGGCGGGTTTTATAAGGTCGCACATGCGTATGCCTATGCGCTCGGCTTTGTCCATGTAGCAAGGGCCTATTCCGCGCTTTGTCGTGCCTATGTCGCCCGCGCCGCGAGCCTTTTCGCTCAATTCGTCGAGCGCGAGGTGATAGGGCAAAATAACGTGCGCCCGCGCGTCTATTTTAAGGCGGGAAACGTCTACGCCGCTGTCTTTCAACGCGTCCATTTCCGAAAGTATCACGGCGGGGTCTATAACTACGCCGTTGCCCACAACGCACACCGCGCCTTTATAGAGTATGCCGCTCGGAATAAGGCGGAGTTTGTAGGTAACTCCGTTTGCAACAACGGTGTGCCCGGCATTGTTTCCGCCCTGTGCGCGTACCACCATATCCGACTTTTGCGCCAATATATCTATTACTTTGCCTTTGCCTTCGTCGCCCCATTGTGCGCCTACGAGTGCGGTAACTGCCATGTTTGCCTCCGAAACGAAAAATACCTATATATTATATCACAATCGGCTCGAATAGTCAAGGCAATGGCAGTGCGTGAGTAACATTTGACAATTGCTCTCGATAGTATTAAAATGTATTTATGATTATAGATTTTCACACTCACGCGTTTCCCGATTTTCTCGCGCCGCGGGCTATGGAAAGTTTGGCGGCTAGTTCGCAGTATCCGCCCGTGCTAAGCGGCACGGTTGCCAATCTTAAAAGCTCCATGAAAGAGGCGGGCATCGATTATTCGGTTGTGCTGAACATTGCCACAAACGCGAAGCAGACCGCTAACGTAAACGACTTTGCAATAGAGCTTACGAAAGCCGACGGCATAATTCCGTTCGGCTCGGTGCACCCCGATTGCGAAAATATCGCCGCGGAGTTGGCTCGCCTGAAAGCCGCGGGAGTGAAAGGCATTAAGTTTCACCCCGATTTTCAAGACTTTGCGGCGTGCGATAATCGCATGTATAAAATATACGAAAAAGTCGCGGCGTACGGCTTTATTATGCTGTTTCACTGCGGCAAAGACCTCGACCCGCGCATGAAATGCAACTGTCCGCCCAAAGAGTTCGCTCGCGTTGCTCGCGACTTTGCGAGCGCAAAGATTGTGGGAGCGCACCTCGGCGGGCAAGGCATGTGGAGCGAGGTGTTCGAGCACGTTTGCGGGCTTGACGTTTACCTCGACGCGTCTTACGGTTTCGGTTTGCTCACCCGAGAGCAGTTGAAACGCTTTACGGACTCGCACGACGGCAACAAGCTGTTATTCGGCACCGACAGCCCGTGGCAATCGCAAAAACACGACGCGGAAATGATGAAAGAGCGCGTAAAAGACTCAAAGTTATACAGTAAAATAATGGGCGAAAACGCCGCCCGTTTATTGGGACTCAACGCATAAAAGGCTTTTTGCGTATTATTTTTCGGTTTTGGTGGCTGCGACGCAACTGTGACAAGAGCAGTCGGCGGGGAGTTCTTCGGGAAGCTCGGGCGGCTGTTCGCCTTTCAGATTTGCGAAAGCCACGCTCATCATGAGCTTAATTCGGTTAACCTGATTTACCTCGCTTGCGCCGGGGTCGTAGTCTACGGCAACGATGTTCGCTTGCGGATTGTGCGCCTTGAGAGCTTTCATTACGCCTTTGCCCGTAACGTGGTTGGGCAGGCAGGCAAACGGTTGCATGCAGATTATGTTGTTCGTGCCGTTGTGCATGAGCTCGAGCATTTCGGCGGTGAGAAACCAGCCTTCGCCCGCAATGTTGCCGAGCGACACAACCTCGCTTGCCATTTCCGCCATTTTGGATATGTGGGTGGGGGCGCCGAATTTTGTGCCTTTAAGAGCTTTGAGCATGGGCTTTTTGAGTTTTTCTATAAACCAAATGTAGAAATCGGATTTGAACTTGCCCATGCGCGTGCCGTCCAAAAGGCGATAGCGCACGGTGTCGTCGTAGAACGAGTACATGAAGAAATCGAGCAGGTCGGGCACAACCGCTTCGCCGCCCTCGCGCTCTATGAGCTCCACCGCGTGGTTGTTGGCAAGGGGGTGGAACTTAACGAGTATTTCGCCCACTATGCCCACTTTGGGTTTTACGATATCGAGCGTTTCTACGGCTTCGAAATCTTTTACTATGGCCGCCACGTTTTTCTTGAAACGCTTGGTTTCGCCGCGTTCCATTTCCGCCGAAACTATTTCGTTCCATTTCTCGTATACGGCGTTCGCGCTTCCTTTCACTTTTTCGTAGGGGCGCACCTTGTATAAGCACCGCATAAACAGGTCGCCGTAAAGCACCGAATACACCATGCCGAGCATGAGCGGAATGGTTACTTTGAAGCCCGGATTTTTCTCGAGTCCCGCAAAGTTGAGCGAAACTACGGGCACCTGCGCCATATTAGCCTGTTTGAGAGCTTTTCTCAGCAAGGCTATGTAATTTGTCGCCCTGCAAACTCCGCCCGTCTGCGTGAGCATTACGGCGGTTCTGTTGAGGTTGTATTGCCCGCTCATGAGCGCGTCTATAACTTGTCCTACGGTGATTATGGTGGGGTAGCAAGCGTCGTTGTTAACGTACTTAAGACCCGTTTCCACCGCCGTTGAACTTTCGGGTAAAACCTTTATGTTGTAGCCGAATTTGTGCATCGCACGCTCGAGTATGCGCAAATGTATGGGCGAAATCTCGGGCGCGATAATGGTGTAGTTGCTCTTCATTTCTTTGGTGAAAAGCACGCGTTCGCCGCTTGAAACCACTTCTTTGGGGGCGCGGATATTTCTGCGCGTACGTTCTTCGAGCACCGCCATGAGCGAGCGCACGCGTATACGCGCCGCGCCGAGGTTGTTCACCTCGTCTATTTTAAGTACGGTGTATATCTTGCCCGCTTCGTCGAGCAGTTCCTGCACCTGGTCGGTGGTAACGGCGTCGAGTCCGCAACCGAACGAGTTGAGTTGCACGAGGTCCAAACAGTCGCTCGTGCGCACGAATTCCGCCGCGGAATACAGCCGGCTGTGATACGTCCACTGGTCCACAACGCGTATGGGGCGTTGCACGCGCTTAAGGTGCGCTATGCTGTCTTCGGTGAGCACCGCAAATCCGTAAGCGTTTATCATTTCGGGTATGCCGTGATTTATTTCGGGGTCGAGGTGGTAGGGGCGTCCCGCAAGCACTATGCCGTGCTTTCCCGTGCGCTCGAGATAGGCAACCGTTTCTTCGCCCTCTTTGCGTATTTCGTTTTTGAACTTTTCGTTCTCCGCGTACGCTTTGCGTGCGGCGCGTTTGAGCTCTTTTGCGGGGATTTCGGGGAACTCTTCCGCCAAACGCTTTATCATGCGCTCGGGCGTGGCAATGGGCAAAAACGGCGCCATAAACTTAACGCTCGAGCCGAACACCTCGTTCATGTTGTTGCGTATAACTTCGGGGTAAGTTCCCACAACGGGGCAGTTGTAGTGGTTGTCGGCGTTTTTGTCCTCTGCCATTTCGTAGGGAAGGCAGGGATAAAATATGAATTTAATTCCCTTGTTTACAAGCGCGGTTATGTGCCCGTGCACGAGTTTTGCGGGATAGCAAACCGACTCGCTGGGCATGGTGTCTATGCCGAGGTCGTATATGGCGCGCGACGAGCGGGGGCTCAATTCCACGCGGTAGCCGAGGTCGGTAAAGAAGGTGAACCAAAACGGGTAGTTTTCGTACAGGTTGAGTACGCGCGGTATGCCCACTTTGCCGCGTTTGGCGTGCGTTTCGTCGAGCGGCTTATAGTGCGAAAACAGCCGCTTGTATTTGGAGGCGAACAGGTTGGGGGGAAGGTCGGTTTTCTTTTCCTCTTCGCCCGCGCCCTTTTCGCAACGGTTGCCCGTTACGTACTCTCTGCCGTCGTTGAATTTGGAGATGGTGAGCAGGCAGTTGTTGCCGCACTTTCCGCAGCGACTGTTGGTTTTGGATACCGAAAATCCGTCGAGCTCGTCCGCTTTTAAGAGCGTGCTCTCGCCGCCTTGGTAATTGTTGCGGCTGAGTATCGCGCTTCCGTATGCGCCCATAAGCCCCGCTTTGTCGGGGCGGATAACCTCTCTGCCCGAAACAAGCTCGAACGCGCGAAGAACGGACTCGTTGAGGAAAGTTCCGCCCTGAACTATTACTTTTTCGCCCATTTGGCTGCTGTCGCGCAGTTTGATAACCTTGAACAGCGCATTTTTCACTACCGAGTAGGCAAGACCCGCCGAAATATCCGCAACCGTCGCGCCCTCTTTTTGCGCCTGTTTTACGCGCGAGTTCATAAACACTGTGCATCTGCTGCCGAGGTCTACGGGCGCGGAAGATTCGAGTCCTTTTTTTGCGAACTCTTCCGCCGACATGCCGAGCGCGTGCGCGAAAGTTTCTATAAAACTGCCGCAACCCGACGAGCACGCTTCGTTGAGAAGAATATCGTTAATAACGCCGTTTTTAATGCGCAGGCATTTCATATCCTGCCCGCCTATGTCGAGTATGAACTCTACTCCCGGCAATATGGCGTTACTCGCCGTTTGGTGCGCCATGGTTTCTATTTCGCCGGCGTCTATGTGCAGAGCCGACTTTATCATGCCCTCGCCGTAGCCCGTAATGGTACTGCGCCCTATGAACGCGCCTTTGGGGAGAAGGGAGTATATCTCTTTGAGAACGGACACTATGCACTTGAGCGGGTCGCCGCTGTTACTGCCGTACCAAGAGTACAAAAGCGCGCCGTCTTCGTTTATGAGCGCGGCTTTCGTGGTGGTAGAACCCGCGTCTATGCCGAGATAGCAAGGGCCTTCGTGGGTTTTGATATCGGCAAACGGTATTTTGGTTTTTGCGTGACGAGTGCGGAACTGCTCGAGCTCCTCTTTTGAAGAGAAGAGGGCGGGAAGACGTTCCACCTCGTGGGAGTCGATATCTTTGAGTGCCTCGAGTTTACGGAGAAGGTCGGCGGAGCGGAACGCTTCCTTGCCGCTTATCGCCGCGCCTATGGCGTTAAACACCTGACTGTTTTCGGGGAATATCGCTTTTTCGGGCTTGAGCGTATCTGTAAAACGCTTGCCGAGCTCGGTCAGAAAGTGCAACGGTCCGCCCAAGAACGCCACGTTGCCGCGTATGGGCTTGCCGCATGCAAGACCCGATATGGTTTGATTCACAACCGACTGGAAAACCGACGCGGCTATATCGGGCTTTTTCGCTCCGTCGTTGATGAGCGGCTGAATATCGCTTTTTGCGAACACGCCGCAACGCGAGGCGATGGGGTATAGAATGGTATGGCTCTTTGCAAGCTCGTTAAGTCCCGAAGCGTCGGTGCTCAAAAGACTCGCCATTTGGTCTATGAACGCGCCCGTGCCGCCCGCGCAAGTGCCGTTCATGCGCTGTTCTATTCCGCCCGTAAGATAGGTTATCTTCGCGTCCTCGCCGCCGAGCTCTATCGCCACGTCGGTTTCGGGTATAAGCGTTTTTATGGCTTCCACGCCCGCGATAACCTCTTGTATAAACGGTATTCCCAGCCACTCCGAAACGGATATGCCTCCGCTGCCCGTTACCATTACGGTAAAATCATCGTACTTTTCGAGTACGCCGCGAAGTACCGACGCGAGAGTCGCCTTTATATCCGAATAGTGCCTGTCGTAGCTCGAGTGCAATAAGTTTCCGTTTTGGTCGAGCACGGCGGTTTTTATGGTGGTAGAACCTACGTCAAGCCCTATTTTGTATTTAGTCATTGTGTATACCTCGTGTGTGTTGAGTAACGGCAAAGCGTACATTTCATTATATAACGAAAATAATTTTCTGTCAAGCTGTTGACAAGCCGCACCGATTGTTGTATAATACATAAACAGTCGGCTCGAGCGCAATTTGCTATCAGTCGGCGCTAAAATACGCGGAGGTGGCGGAACTGGCAGACGCGCAGGTTTCAGACGCCTGTGGTTAATTCTCGTGTGGGTTCAAATCCCATCCTCCGCACCAACGAAAAATGTCGTAATTCGTCGAAAAAGACAGATTGCGACTTTTTTATATTATTGAGTGATGAAATAAATTGAATTGACAATATTGGTTTTTGTATGATATACTTTTCATATGAAAAAATTCGGAATATATTTAGTTTTAGCTTTATTATTAGCATATAGTTTATATGGGTGCGATGCGACTAATATAGATTCATTTAGTAAAGATATAAATGAAAATGATTTGAAATTTGTTATTTTGTCAAGCGTTTTTTAATAGGTTTTAAGAAGTTTTTTTATTTTTTCTTAAATATACCCGAAAACGGGCGAAAAGTCAAGCGAAGGGCGGGCGAGTGAGCCGCATTTGCGGCGATTTTACCGCCGAATATCGAAAAAAGGGCGCACAAAAGCACCGCCGCCCGTTCGGGCGCGGTTGCGTTCGCCCAATGTTGCTGCTGTCGGTGTAGGTTAAGTGTTTACGCCGCTTTCGGCTTTAATAATCGAACGTGATAAACTCCCGCCGCCGCGTTTTTCAATTCGTCCAACAATTCGGCGCGTTTTTCGAGCGGGGTTTGCCAAGCCCGCCGCCCGTTTTTATCGCGGAGCGCGGAGTGCGGGCAATTATTGTACCGATTGCACCAATCGAGCATTTTTTCGCGCAATTCCTCGTATGTTGTAAACGTCAAAAAGCGGTAAAAATTTTCGCTGTCGGTACGGTGCGACCGTTCGACTTTTCCGTTATGACGGGGCGTATATGCCCGTATGAGTTGATGTTTGATTTTTAACTTGTTCATTATTTCGTCGGCGATATGTACCTTTTTGCAACCCGCCCCGCGCGGGTTTGTAAACTCGCCGCCGTTGTCCGTTTGAATACAATCGGGGATATACCCAAAAAAGACGATTGCACGCTTTATAAAGTCGCGCGTCGCCCTTGCCGATTGCTCCGTATAAGGGTAAATAAACCGCTCGCGCGTTGCTTCGTCAATCATTGTATATTGAAAAAATCGCGTCCGTTTTTCGTCGGTCGGTACAACGCCTTTGTAACATTCGCGCGGGACGTATTTTACGTCCATTTGCATTTTTACGCCGAGCATTTGCGGCGTGTCATACGGTTGCGGGATATAGCCGTCGTATTCGCGGGCGGGGCGGAGTTTGTGCTTCATTAAATACCGATAAAAACCGCCGTATGTGCGCGAGTAACCGTATTGCGTGCGCAATACGCCCAACGCTTCCGCGTAACTTATGTCGGGACGTTCGGCGAAAACGGCGGCGATGTGCGCCGCTTCCGCGTCCGTGTGTGCGTTCGGGTGCGGGGTATGCGGGCGGCTCGACTTGTTTTCAAGGCTTGCAAGCGTGCCGTCGTATTGCCGCCGCCAACGGTAAAGGCTTTGTACCGTGCATTTTGATTTTTTCGCGGCGTAAAAGTAGTCGCCGCATTTGCCCCATAATTCGAGGGCTTTTTGTTTTTCGCGTGCCGTGAATTTGATACCTTTCATAATTCCTCCGTGAAGTAAAAGCGGGCGACCGTGATGTGTCGCCCGCTTGCGTGTTTTATTGCTTTTTTTCTAATTGTTCAACCGCCCAACGTAAAAACTCTGCTTTACCCATACCCGCCGCCGCGATAGCGGCGCAAATACGCTCGTATTCGGCGGGCAATAGGTTTACAAGAAAACGCTCGTATTTGCCGTTGATTTTTGCCGCGTACTTTTTGTCGGCGGCTTTTTGCGCTTCGCTTCGTGCCATATCCGCCCCCCCCCTTAAAAAATATCGTTTTCGGCGACAAATGCCTTCAAACTTTCAAAAGTGGGGCAATCGGCTTTTGATACGTTCGCGCTAACCGTTACGCGCTCCGCCGTCTTTGATACCGTCCACGACGCTTTATTTTCGCGTACCGTGTAAACCTTGCCGTCTTTTTCGATAGTCATATAATACCTCCCGTTAAAAATCAATTTCGACGTAAATTGTCTTTTCGTCGCTGTCTTTCGTCCACTCGTGGCGCGTCCATTTTTCGACGTAGCCGTCGTATTCTTTCTTGTAGCCGTCGGCGCGAAGTTGTTTGTGTATTTTCTTTAATTCGTCCGCGCTGTTTGCGTGCATTGTTTCCGCGCTTGCCATAATTACCTCCGTTTTTTAATTATTTGCCGTCAATGTGCTTTTATACGGGTTGACAACCCGCCGCCCGATATGCTATAATAGGTCTTACGAGTGGGGCGGTTGCGCCCGCCCCGCTCTGCCTATAACCGATTATTTATTATCGGTTGTTGTGGTTGCCTTGCTCGGCTTCGGCTTTTTGAGGGTTATCGTAACTTTGACTCGTTCCACCGTGTCGTTACTTTCAACCGCTTTCGCCAAGTCCTGCAAGGCTTTTGTTATGTTTTCCATAACGCGCACCTCCTTTAATTATTCAAGGTCTTTTTCCTTACCTTGTGATTATATTATATCATAGTGCCTATGATATGTCAACACTTTTAACGCACTTTTTCAAAAAAATTTTTACTTTTTTTAAGCAAAAAACGCTCCCGATGTTGGGGCGTTTTTCGGTGTGCCGATAACGGTCAACACATAATTTTATAGCCGCGTCGCATTGACAAACCCTTGCGGAAGTTGTATAATAATTTTGCTACAAACCTTATACACGCGCAAGAGCCGCCAAACGCGGCAAGGCTAACGGAATACCGCAAAAACCTTTTTATCGGTCTTGCGACAACCTTGCTTATATTATATATCGGTTGACCGAGATTGTCAAGGCTTCTTGAGCGCGTTATAAGAAAAAATAACCCGTACAAGGAGTCTTTTTCTATGACGCTAAACGACCGAATATTCGACCTATTAAAACAAAAAGGCAAGTCGCAAACGGATATTGCCCGATTGCTTAACGTGCGCCCGACAACCGTGTCGGAGTGGAAAAAAGGCAAGTACGCGCCGACGGTCGAGCATTGCGTAACGCTTGCCGACTATTTCTGCGTTTCGCTTGATTACCTAATTACGGGGCGCGAGCCGCGCGGCGCACCCGTACAACAAATTATCGGCAACAATAACTCGAATAATACCGCCATAGCGGGCGACGCGACGGGGGCGGTGCTTACGGAATACGAGCGTGAATTATTAAAAGTTGCGGGGGCGTTCGATATGCGACGCAAAACCGAATTATTAAACTTTGCATATCAAATTAAAAAACAAATAAAAAGCGAAGGAGGCTTTTAATTATGATGTGGTTTTACAAACTTAAACGGTCGGTACGGGTTATAATTGCCGTCGTTGCGTGGTTGCCCGTGTTCATATTCTGCGGCATTATCGGGGGCGACATCGGCGAAAACGCCGAGAATTTGCAAACGTGGCAAGCGATTGTATTTTTGCTTTTGCTTGCCGTCGGCGTGGTGTTTACGGTTTTTGCCGTGCTTGCCCGCAAGCGTGAAAAGCAAGCGGAGCGGGACGCGCAACCCGCCGCCGCGCCCGAACGGCAAAAAGATACGCCGCCCGCCGCCGATGTACGGCGACCTTCAGTTGTTACAATGTCCGACGCGGCAATACGCGCTCCCGAAAAGCGCAAGCCCGCGCCGCTTAATACATACCCGACAACGGTTAGAATTACGCCATTTGACCGCCGTGTCGCGGGAATTGATGTAAAGGTCGGCGACGCGGTTGTTATAAAGTATGAGGGCGACGCGGTTATGCGGTCGAGCGGCGGCTATCCTATAATCGACGCAAATTGTTATATCGGCGACGTAAAAATAGGTTTATTCCCATACGGTAAATATTTGCGGGCAATTTACGGCGGGCGCGACTATCCTTGTTCGATTGCGTCAATCGAAAATAACGACGGCAAATACGATATATCGGTAAACATTGACTTGCCGTTCATAAAAGATAGCAAATTGCCGCTTATAACAAAATTAAACGGTGTTACGTTTAACGGGCGGCAAGATACGCTCGCCGCGTCGGTCGTAGGGGATAGCGTATTGATAAAACATAACCCGAACGACGAATACCCGAATACCGTCGAAGTGTTTAATGTCGCGCTTGACGCTTCTTGTGGTGTGATACCGAGCGACAACGGCGAAAAACTGTTAAAAAAATATAAAGCGGGTTGCAAATTCAACGGCGTTATAACGTCTATATACGGCGGGGGCGGTGGTAAGAATTACGGAGTCGATATAATGATTTTATCGCAAGCATAGTAAAAGCGGGGCGCAAATATGCGTCCCGCTTTTTTAGTCGTTAATCGTTTTGTATAGTGCCGCCGTATAGCGTGCAATCGTTTTGTCGCGGCTTTCGCGCGGCGTGATTTTTGCGTCTTTGTAATACGTCGTAAAATACTCCGTAATTATTTTGATTTGAAAATTTTTGTCGGTGCGCGTATCGTCCGCGATTGCCCGCCGCACGCACTTGTCCTCCGTAGTATTCAAAAATACGACCTTTGCTTTTAGGCGGGCGGCAAGTCGGTCGCGGTCTGCCTTTTTCGGTAAACCCGCGATAACCCAACAACGGGGCGCGTCGATTGCGCTTTGTTCTATCAAGGCATAAATATAATCGCGTATATCGAATATTGTAGCGTTCAAATTGTTTAACGGCATTTTGCCGTCGTAAAAACTTACCGCCGCCCGTATCGCGTCAAGGTCAACAACGAAGTCGCCGAGTTGCATATTTTCTTTGACGTAACGCGTTTTGCCGCTTGCGGGCGCACCGCATACAATTACAACGTCCATAATTACACCTTCTTGTTTTTCAAGTCGTAGAGCGTCGCTTCGATTTGGTTTTGTACCCACGCGCCCACGTCGCCGAAGTTCGCTTGTATGTAGTCTTTTGCTTCGGTCGATAACTGCGCTTGCGCCGCTTCCGCCGCCTGTTGCAAGGCGCGTTTTTGCGCTTCCTGCGTCCACGCTTCCGTACCTTTGATTGCTTGTACATAGGTTTGATACGTCGCCTTGACGACCGACGCGATAACGTCCACAATGCCCGATAAAAGGGCTTGCGCCTTTTGGTTTTTGATTTTGGTCGATACAAGCGTTTTGACCTTAACCAATACCCAAGAGCCGAGCGCGGTAAGCAACGCGGCGGCGACCGTAATTGCGATGTTGATTAAAATTTGTTGCCAATTCATAGTTAATCGTCCTCCGATTTTTTATTTTGCTTTGCCTGCTTCGGTGGTGTTTCGGGCAACGCCATAATGTCGTTGTAAAGTTCCGTTATAACGCCGTTGCCGCCGAGCGCGTGATATGCTTCATATTCGCGCCGCACCGCGTCCTTCGCGTAAACGGGGCAATAGCCGCGCTCGACCCACTTTTCATTTTGCCGTATGATTTCGGCGCGTAAAAGACATTGCGTGCCGTTTTCGAGGGCTTTGTGCCGCTGTTTGCCCGACTTAAAATGCGCGATAACCGCCGTTACGACGACCCCGACGGTGGTACTTATAAACGCCGTTAAAATGGTTGCCGCGATGTTCACGTTACACCTCGATAAACCACTCGTCGCGTAACGACGTTTGCCCGCTTGCGGCGATTTCGTCCTTTGTTTTGCCGTCGAGGGCGTTTACCCATATTTCCCGCGCGTCGTCGATTTCGCGTTGCGTGAGTATGCCCTTCGCCTTGTCTGCGTTCGCGGTTTCGAGCCATTTGTCAACACTAAAAACCGCCGTCCCGCTTTTTGCTTCCTGCTTGTTTGCCATAATAAATTACCTCCGTTTTTTATTTTGCTTTTTGGTGTAGTTGCTTACAATGCGTTTGAGTTTACTTTTCGGCGCATACGGGTAAATGTACTTTTTATAAAACCCGCAAGCGTTTATGTGCGATAACCAACCGATAAGCGATAAAAGACTCATCGCTTGCCGCACCGTGATATAACCCGTCTTTTTGACCTTGCGCACGCGGCGGCATAATCGAAAAAATATGCGCTTGCGCAAAATGGTTTTGTGCTTATAAAAGCGATACCCAACAAAGTCTATCGGGCGGGAGTTTAACCGCCATACTTGCCAATTATCTTTTAACTTTAAGCCGATACCGTGCAAATACTCGTTTATCGCCGCGACCGCTCGGCGCAACTTTCTTTTGTTGCTGTCGATTAAAACCATATCGTCGACGTACCGCACATAATATTTGATGTGTAATTGTTCTTTTACATAGTGGTCGAGTCCCTCCAAGTAAAAATTTGAAAACCATTGCGACGTATAGTAGCCAATAGGTAAGTGGTCGCCGCCGTTTTCGAGTATTTTGCCGATAAGTTCCAACATTCGCCCGTCTTTAATTTTGCGCTTCCACATATCAAGCAAGACGGGCGGGCGCACGCTGTCGAAAAACTTTGATATATCAAGTTTTGCGCAATACCGCATTTTGCCGTCGTGTATTGCCGTTTCGACGTAAGCCTTCGCGTCAATGCCGCCGCGATTTGGTATGCTCCCGCAACAATACCGATACATACCGCGCATTATTACGGGTTGCAACGCCGTTATAACGAGCCAATGTATAATTTGGTCGGGGTAAAATTTCGGTATCGTAATAGTGCGTTGCTTGCGGCAAGAATTGTCGTATATTACGCACGTTTGCGACGGCGATAATTTCACGTCGCCCGCTTCGAGCATTGTTTTGATTTCCTGCGCATAGCGGTCGATGTCGTCTATTATCTGACGTATATAGGCGCGGTCGGTTTTGCCCTTTGCCGCATTGCGTATCGCCTTTTTGATAAAGTCGATGTCGCACATAGTTTCGTACAAATGACCGACCCGCTTCATTTCCTTTAATCTCCTTGCGGTCGTTCAATTCTTTACTAAACCGCCCTCTTTGTGGAGTGTTTTTTGCCAAGTGGCAAGGACTGTCCGCGCTTTAAGCGAATATATCAAGATTAAATGCGACCCCCGATGTTCGCGTTCGTGTTCGACGGCGAATAATTACCGTTCCAATTCCACAAACCCGCGTTCGTGCCGTTGTTCCAATTACCGCCAACGTACAGCACCGAGCCGCCCGAGTTCGAGCGGGGAGTGTGCCGACTGCCCTTTATTATTCGGTTAAATTGATTTATACGTTAAGGGGGGAGTCCCCCTTAACAAACCCCCTTAAAGAGGCTTTTTGCAAAGGCGACCCCCGATGAACGCGTACGCGCTCGACGGCGAATAACCACCGTCCCAAGACCACAAACCCGCGCTCGTGCCGCTGAGCCAATCACCGCCAACGTACAGCACCGAGCCGCCCGAGTTCGAGTAGTCGCAAAAATACGTTGTTGCGCTTCCGCCGCTCGTTTCGGCGGCGTACTGTATAAGCGGGTTTCGGTTAAGCGGAGCGACCTTTTTTATGTAGCCGCCCGACGTGCGGTTTCCGTGATAAACATACGGCGACGTGATTTTGCCCGCCGCGTAAGATTTCGGGTCGGTGCAAACAAATATTTTTTCTTTGTAACTGTTGTCGCCGCCAAACGATATACCGTCGCACCAAGTATAAGTATTGCCCCATAAATTCTCGATACCGCGATATTTGCAAGCGTGTTTTCCGTCGGTGTTACTAACCTCCGACCCCGACGGCGTTTTGACCGCGTCCGTTCTGCCTGTTGCAACCGCCGCCGAATTGCCGTTTGCATATCCGTACATAATGCTTTGCGAGTTCGTCGTTTTCATTTCAACGAGCCATAATTCTTTGATTATCAAGTCAATCAAAAAATCGTACTGTTGATAGCCGTCGCCGTTCGCTTTGCAAGCGGTACGGAGCGCGTCGCAAGTGATGTTTACAAGCACGGTCGCGCCCGTTTTGGAGTAGGCGCGGGACGAATTGCCGCTCGCTTCGTACTTGCCGACAAGGATATAATCAAGTTCGTTGCCTTCGCCGTCGACGAAAAGGGTTGAAAAACCGTCGTACCGCACACCCGATATTTGGTGCTTAAACGTGCCGTCGGCGTTCGGCGTGATTTTCGCGTAAAATTTCGGTATCTTGATAAATACGTTGCCCGCCGCGTCCGTTACTTCCTGCATATCGCAATACGGATAACAACGGTCGAAGTCGGACGTAATATCGGTCGTGCCAACCGTTACGTTTAACCCGACCGCGTCGTCTGTGCGGATAAGGGCGGAGGGGTTAGACGACCCGACTTTATCAACGCCGTAAATTTTCGCTTTTTCAAAGTTTAACATTGTTTAATTGCCTCCTTTAAGGGCGGATATTTCCGCAAATATTTTTTTGAATACTTTGTCGATTTCGCCGCCGCGCGTATATCCGACGGCTTTTTCCGCTTCCGCCGCCTGCGCCGCGTAAATAACGGTTTTTGCCGCTTCCGCTTCGGTTGCGGTTGCGGCGGTGTCCGCGTGCGCGGCTTTTGCGATTTTGTCGCCGCTATGTACAAGGTCGTCGGCGGGGTATGTCGCTTGCGGCTCGCCGTTAAGTGTAACCTTCGTGCCTTGCTTTTCGGCAATTTGCGTTTCAAGTTCGGCGACCTTGTCGCTTGCGGCGGTTGCTGTTTCCGCCGCCGCGTCTGCCGTATCGACTGCGTCCGCCGCCGTATCGTTTGCCGACTTGATTTGCGCGTCAAGTCCGTTTGCGGTTGCAAGCGCATTATCGGCGTTTGTCTTTGCCGCATTTGCCGTCGATACCGCATTATCGGACTTTGTGTTTGCGCCGTTTGCTGTGGTAACTGCCGCCGCCGCTTTGGTGCGTGCGTCGTTCGATGTATCAACCGCGTTATTTGCCGTTGTAACGGCGTTTTTTGCGGTTGCAAGCGCATTGTCGACGATTGCCTTCATTGTGGCATAATCGCAAACGGGTTTTATCAAGCGCGTTAAATTTACGATTTGCGTCCCCGATATTTCAAAGGAATATATCGGGAGTTCGTATGCCGTATTTACGTTGTCCGCTTCCGCCGCGTAAACGTCGTTTTGTTCGAGTTCGCGGTTTAAGGCTTCCCAAGACGTTTGCACTTTCGCAATGAGCGTTACGTTCAATTCGTCGGCGGGGTGGTACGTTTCGATACGGGCGACGACGTAACCCTTGAACGTGTCGAAAATTTGCGGGCGCAAGATTTCGGGCGCGGTAATTTCCGCCATACGCGCACAAACCACAAACGCGCCCGTCCCGACTTGAATTTGATTGCCGCCGACGACGCTTGCGGCGAGTTCGTCGCCGTAATTCAAATAATAGCCGTGCGCGTTGTTTTGGTCGATAAAGCGCGATTTTACTTCGAGCGCGTATAAATTCGCGTTAAAATTGCTTTGCCCTTGAAAAGTAACGGGTTTTATCATTGCTTGCCTCCTATGCTTTGATTATTTCGGTCAAAAGTATTTTCTTAAAACCGAGTTTAATTTTGGTGCTTTTGCCGCTTCCGTTTAGCGTCGTTATTTTTTCGCTTATGGGGAGCGTCTTGTAAAGTTTGCCGTCGTAGTATAGCGCAACCTTCGTATATAGCCGATAGCCCGAAAAATCGAGCGGGTCGATTACGGCGTTATTGTCGATTATGATATTATCGACGTATCGGGCGTTTGCAAGTTCGTTGACGGCGTTAAACTGCGCGTCGGCTAAATACTCGGACTCGTAATATTTCGCCTTTACGGGGTATAATCTGCCCGCGATGTTGCCGCTTGCGTCCGCCTGTACAATATCGTTGTTTTTCGTTCGGTAATAATACACGGTCGCAAGGGTGGACGGGCGGGGTTTATATTTCGGGATATATACGGGCGAGCCGTCGTCGTTAAATACGGGGTTGCCGTTTTCGTCGGTCTTTTGCGTGGTGGTGTAAACGATGTTGCCGTCCGCGTCCGTTTCGGGCGTGTCAACCTTGTATTTGATAGTTGCAACCGCTTTGTTTGTTGCGGTCGATGTAGTTGTCAACTCGTGTATAAAGTCGCTTAAATTGATTGTTACGCGGTCGTTGCA
The DNA here is from genome assembly GCF_943193005.1 of Pumilibacter intestinalis. Classification (GTDB taxonomy): domain Bacteria; phylum Bacillota; class Clostridia; order Christensenellales; family Pumilibacteraceae; genus Pumilibacter; species Pumilibacter intestinalis. The sequence goes on along the minus strand of NZ_CALPCH010000006.1, from coordinate 89,236 downwards.
CTTAACGAACGTAAAAACGATTTTGCCCGCCGCGACGTTGTACTTGCTTTCGATGTTGTACTCGTAATATTTCAAGTAGCATTTCAAAAACTTGTACGCGTTTACGAGTTGATACGTTCCTTGCAAACTGCCGTATGTATCGGTCGTATCGGTATTGTCGGTCGGAATAATCACGTCGACTGGTATCAAACGCGTTGCCGCGTCCGCGCCGTTAAATACCGCCGCTTTTACCTTTTCAAAGATTTTCGATAACCGCGCGTCAAAACTGCCGTCGGCGGTAAAATCAAGCAATATTTCGGTGTCCCACAAAGTTTTGAAGTCGAGTCCTTTTACCTTGCGTTTGTTGTTTTCGGGGGTAACTTCGTCGGCAAAACAAGCGTATTGATAATTGCCCGCGTCGTCGTTCAAAACAACGATTTTTGCGTCGTTCACGTCCTCGTCGTTCACGCCTTCGGCGGTAAAAGAGTCATTATCGTAAACGCGCGTCGTCAAGTCATACGTCGCGTTGTCGACGTTCGTTATATGCCGTTTGTTTTCGTCGTAAATTGCTATATACACGCCGCCGCCCCCTTAATCGAATAAATAACGCTTTATCGACATTTCGATTGTGCCGTCGTCGTCCGCCGTCATATTCGAGCCGATGTAATACTCGCCCTGCGGCAAGTATAAAAACGATTGCTTTGTTTTATCGGTAAGCCCGTAACCGTTCGACGTTGCGCCGCTGTCGGTGTCTGTAACGGTTATTTTTTTAGTAGTGGGGTCAATCAAAATTTCCGTGCCGTCGGTGTTGTTCGTCGATAACGCTATTTCGGCAACGACGCGGTCGTTCATATCCGCCAAGTAAAGGCGGATATTTGCGGCGATGTCGCCCGTAATTTTTATGACGATAGGCGCGTCCACAAAAAACGGGTTTGATACCTTGTATTTGTTTTTGAAAACCATACCCGCAAAACCAAAAGGGAAGTGCAAGGGGAAGGCAGTATTTGCCGCGTCTGTGCGCTTCAACGCAAAAGATTGTTCGACGCGTTCGTACCAATACGTTTGACGGTCAAATACAAGCGTTTCGGCAAAAATGCCCTCCGCGTCGATTTCCGACTTCGGTATCGTGTTCAATACCACTTCGCAAAATTTGTCGGTAATTCCGTCGTTGTATTCAAACAAAAACGGCGATGTACCGCACTCCGCAAAGAATAACAACAAACTTTTATAATTGCCGTAACCGTTCGAGCCGTCGGCGTTAAAATATACGGTTAATTGTATTTGTTCAAAGTCGGGTTTTACGTTCGTTAAATGCTTGCCTTTTTCGCTTTCTTTGTACGATAGCGAGAATTTGTTGCCGAGTCCTTGCGGCTCGGCGGCAAGCGCGGTTTCGGTATTCAAGTCAAACGATTTCGATTTGTCGTAGGTGTGCAAAATAAATTTACGCATTACATCGCCTCCGCAAGTTTAATGTTGATGTCGCGTACAAGCGCGTCGGTGTCGACTTCGGCGGCATAGTTTTGTATAACGACTTGTATATTCTGCGTTTTGTTCGTGGTGGAGTTGTCGTAGTTGTAAGTATCGCCGTATGTGCCGCCGCTTCCGCCGTCGTAAACCGTACCGCCGCCGCCCACGTTTGACGTGTCGGGCGGGGTGCTGTCGATAATAGCGTTTACGTCGTCCATATCCTCGATGTCGCTTGTATCAATGCGTAACTTTACTTCGGCAATGCGGTCGATGTGTACGCCAAGCCAACCGAGCGCACCGTTTACGCCGTCGATAAGCCCGTTTATAATGCCGATTACAAAATTGATTGCGTCCTCGATAAAACCGAGTACAAAGTTGATTACTTTTACAACGCCGTTAAATATCGTCGTAACAACTTTGCCGAAAAGCGAAAAAAGCGGCGTAAGCCAACCGAGCAACGTGCCAAGCACTTTTAACGGCACTTGCAACGCCTGTAAACAAAGTTTAATCGGGATAAGCGCGACGCTTAAAAGCGGTTGTAATACGCTAAATAACGCCGATATAGCAATTTGTATCGGCATTAAAAACATATCGACCGCCATACCGAGCATATCGAAAAGCGGTTGTAACAAGCCGAAAATCATTTGTATGATTTCGACGAACGGTTGCAACGCCTCCGATACAAGATTGACGACGACCGCCAAGATACCGCCGACAAGGTCGATTATCGGTTGTATGATTTGCATTGCGAGGTCAAGCACTTGCATTACCGCGTCGAGCGCGGGCTTCAACGCTTGACCGATAACCGATACAAGGTTGTTTATCGCTTCGCGGAATGCTTCGCAATGGTTGTACAAAATGACAAGTATTGCGACGATTGCCGCGATAATCAAAATTATCGGGTTAGCCGCAAGCGCGGTTAATTGCGCTTGTAGTGCGGGCAATATCTTTATGATGTTGCCGACCGCGCCGATAAGTTTACCGATACCGAGCGTCAGCGGCGCAAGGGCGGCGACGACGAGCATTGCCTTTAACGCAAAAGATTGTTGCGCGACCGATAAACCGTTAAACCACTCCGCAAGCCGTTGTAATTTCGGTATCAAGTTTGTTTGTATGTTTTCGGCGAGCCGTTGCATAAGCGGCGCAAGGGCTGTCCCAATTTGCAAGCCGACGTTTTTAATCGACTCCTTCAGCAAAAAAAACGTGTCGTCAAGCGTTGCAAGCGCGGCGACCTGTTCGTTCGATAAATAGCCGATTTGTTCAAATTCGCCCCTAAATTGCGCGATTGCGTCCGTCCCTGCGTTAAGATACGGCAACATTTGATTTGCGACCTTGTCGCCGAAAATCTCGTTTGCGTATGCCGCTTGCAAGGTTTTGTCCTGCATATTCGATAAAGCGTCGATAATGCCGTCAAACATCGCCTCTTTGCTTTCAAATTCGGCGATGTTTAAGCCGAGCGATTGTAACGCTTGCGACGCGGCGTTCATTGTACCCGTCGACAAGTCAAGCATTGCGGCGCGGGCTTTTATCATTGCTTTTTCAAAGACGCTCCACTCGACCCCGCATTGCGCCGTTATGTATTGATATTCTTGTACTTTTTCGGCGGATATGCCGAGCCGTAAAGCAAGGTCGTCGACCGCCGCGCCCGCGCTTGCCGCCGCGACGTTTAAGCCGCCGAGAGCGGTAACGCCCGCCGCCGCGAGTGTGGATAGGGGAGTCAACGCTTGCCCGACGCCCGTAATTGCGCCGCCGACTTTCGATACTTGATTACCGAGTTGCGTAAACTTGATAGAGTTTATTTTTTCGAGTTGCTGTTGCAACTGCTGTCCTTGCAATTCGGTTTTTGCGAGTTCAGCTTGCAATTTGCGGTATGCGTCGGTGTCGATGTTTCCCGACTCTTCCAAGTACGCCAAACGGCGGCGCAACAAGTCCGCCGTCGCCGCCGTTTGGTCGATTGCCTGTTGAGCGACCTTTTGCGCCCGCGCGAATTTATCCGCGTCAAACTTTAATTCGAGGCTTTTTTGCAAGGCGTCTAATTCGGTTTTCGTCGCTTTCGCTTCGTTCCGTGCGTTTTTCAATTCTTTGTTAAACGTCGACGCGTCCGCGCCGATTTCAACCGTTAAGCCGCGAATATTGTCCGCCATAGTGTTAGCCTCCTTTTAAGAATTTGACCGCTTCCGCCGCCGATACATCGCGCACAACGCGGTTGCCGTTTTTACTTTTCGATTTCTGCGCTTGTTCTATCGCGTGTTTTAAGTTCGCAATATCAATCGACATAATCAAAACGTAAAGGTCGTTAAAATGTGAATTTGTGATAATTGCGTCGGGTATTCTATGCTCGACACACTTTTGCGCAATGGTTATGTATCGCGGCACGGTCAAGGGTTTTGCGGCTTCGGGGCGCGGGTTTAATTTCGCGTATATTCCCGATAGCCGCGTATATTCTTGACCGTGCTCTATGAGTTTTTTGCGCTTGCCGCCGCCTTTAACGCGATTTCAAAAACAAACTTTATCTTGTCTAAAAGTCGCGTAAAGCACTCGCCGCCCGATATATCGAAAAGGCGCAAAAACGCGCCGAAGTCGGCGATTTCGTCGCTTACGATAAAGCAATAAACCGCCTTTAAGTTCGACATAAGGTAAGCGGGGTTTTTCGCGCCCTTGTCGCCGATACGCTCGACGTATGCAAAAAGCGTTTCGTTTTTCGCGTTTGCGGGGAAGTTCTCTTCCCAACGCTTCTCGGCAAAAAGCGATACGTCGATTTGCACCTTGATGTCGCGCGTTTTATGGATAAGTTCGCCCTTCGTTTCGTCGAGCGTGGTTTCAAACACGGGTAAAGTGGTATTTATCATATTGCCGCCTCCGGTTATGCCGCTTTCATTTTCGGCACAACGACCGTACTGCCGAAGTCCGCGTAACCTTCCATATCGGGCGTTTTCGTCAACTGCCATACGAGGCGGTTGTTGCCTTTTTCGTCGACGTAAACCTTGCCGTCCGCCGCAAGTACCTTGATACCCTTGATTTTGAGCGGGGTATCGAACGAGGACTCGTTGATTTCGCCGTTGTTTTGGTCGTAACTTTCCGACGGGCGGGTGGACGTTACGCCGTACAACATACATTTTGCGACCGATATTTCGTTGTCGCCGTCCATTTCGCATATTTCAAAATAAACGACGTGCGGCGTGTTTTTGGTCGGCTTGATGTCGGCAAGCCCGTTTTCAAGCAAGATTTTACGCCCGCACGCGATTTCGTAAGCGTTGCAAATGTTGTTTTGCGTGAGCGTTCCCGTCTTGCCTTTTTCGTTGACGTAGTGGATAATGCACTCGCCGTCGCCGTAAACTTCCTTTTCGGACGAGTCGGTTTCAAGTGCCATTTTCGTCGACGTACCCATAGACACAAAGTCGCCCCAACCGCCGTCGGGCGTGGGGAAGGCGTACTTCGCGTTGCGGATATTAAAACGAATAAGATTTTGCGCGGGCGTAGCCGCCGCGTTTGTGTTTGTCATTGTTATTTACCTCCGTTTTTAATGGTGTTTTTGATTGCTTCAAAGATTTGCGGCTCGGTTTCGTCAAAACATCGGCGTATAAAACCGTCGTGCGGGTTGTCGCTATATTCAAGCACGTTTGACAACGGTACTCCGCTTCGCGCTTCGCCTTTCGAGCCGTCTTTTGTTTTGCGGCGCACGTCGCCGCTTGCAACGCGCGTATTGCCGACGTAGCGGCGGTCTTTGTACTTTGTCTTGATTTGCCAAGACTGCGCCATTTCGCCCGTGTCGCGGGGCGTTACGGCTTCGACCGTGCTTTTGAAAACCTCCGCGCCGCGTTGTACCGCCTGTTGCCTTGCTTCAAAATTCGCGTGTTGAAAATCGGTTAAAAGTCCCGTCAACGCGTCGGGCAATTCGCCGAGCGGAATATGTCCCGTCGATATTCCTTTATTAGCCATAATCAACCGCCCCGATGTACACAAATTCGATGTTTACGCCGCGATACGGGTTGTTGCTGTCGGGTATATCGCTTTCGTCGTTCGCAATCGTAAAATGCGGGTCTTGCAATACGGCGCGTTTGATAGCCTTTAAGCGTTCGTCAATGCTCGAATAGCGTGGGTCGGTCTTTTCGTACAAGTAATAGTAATTCACGTCGATGTACACGCGGCGCGTCTTTGCTTTGCCGTCGCCGTATGTTTTCGGGCGATTTGATACGATTTTATAAACGACGTACTCGTCGCCGTTGACCTTGACTTGCGAATTTGCGATATTATCCGCTTCAACCCGCCGCAAGTGGTTTGATAAAACGCCGAACGGTAAAAGGGTTTCGTCGAGTATTTGTTGCATTATCGCCGTTACGTTCATTATTTGCCCTCGTACTTTTTGACTTGTAGTTCAATCATTTTGCATTGTTCGAGGTAGTTATCCGCCGCCCCTGCAAGACAAAACGTATGCGCGTCGTCGCGTTTGCCGTGTAAATAAATTCGCACGTCCTTTGTGATGAGCGCGTCGTAAAGTGCTTTTACGAACGGCAAGCGCAAGCGGGCGGGGCGTATAACGCCGTCGGCTTGCTGTTGCGTCGCCGCTTGCCCGTATGCGTTCAACCATTCGCAATAAAAGCAATCGGTCATTATAGGCGAGCCGTCGTCGGCTTCGCCTATTTTGACCGCGATTGTTTCCCACGTTGTCGCCGCGCCGCTTCCTGCAATATGCGTCGTGCGTTGTACGGCGAATTTGACAAGCGTGCGCCGTTCCTTGACCGTTTGCTTTGCCATATTACCTCCGCAACTGCGCAATAAGCGCGACAACCATACCGTCCTTCTTGATTACGTCGTCGGGCGTTCCTTTATCGAACGCGTCGGCGAAAAGTGCTTTGACCGCACGCGCACGTTGCGTCGATAAACGCTCTTGCGGCACGCCGCCGTCGAGCATAAATTCCTCCGCCGTCTTTATGTAGCCTTGTACGGTTTGTTTTAATTGCGGGTCTGCGTCATAGTAGCCCAATTTGTATAAGATTTCGTCGACTTCTTGCATTTCGACCTCCTAACGTAATACCGTTTCGTATCGGCTCTTGCGCCGACCCGCAACCAAAAACCGAATTATCAAGCCTTCGCCGCTTTCTGCACGGTCATAAAGCCGTTGTACATCGCGGGCGAGCCGCCGCACATTACCGACGCTTTGAATACGGTAACGCCCTGCTTGAATTTGTACTCGGTCGATTTCAAGACTTCGATGTCGGCGAAGTACGCCAATTCGTAGCCTTTCAATTTGCCGTAAATCAAGTAGGGGTCGCCCGCCTTGACCGCGCCGAAGGCGGCAAGTTTCGACGTGCAAACAAACGGTATGCCGTTTATCGTTCCCGAATTTCCGCGTACAACGATGTCGTATGCGCGGCGTTTGTCCGTTCCCTTGACTTTCGCAAATTCTTTGAGCGTCAATTTGTTGAGTACAAGGTAAGCGTCGCCTTCGACATCTTCGTCGCCGCCATAATCGAAAATGATGTTGTCGAGCGTGTTTTCGTCGACGGTGGCAACGGTTTTACGCTGTGCCGCCGTGATAATGCTCGCGGGGGCGTTTACAATGCCGACAAGTTCGTCCGTGCCGCTTCCGCCGATTATCTGTCCGATAATCTTTTTACGCAACGCACCGACGACGGCGTTGCTAACTTCCGCGTCGTACCGCGCGGCGGGCAACTTTTCGACTTCCTCGTTGACTTCGGCGTAAGCCGTGATTTTGACCTTGTTAATCGACGCATAGTCGAACGTCGGCTCGGCGGTGGTTGCGTCCGCGCCTTCGGCGGTAATGCCGCCCTCGCCGATAGTCTTTGCAAAAGGCTTCTTGTAACTTTCCGCGCCCGTGCCTTCGAGGTGTACTTCGTTGACAAGCGTGTCAAGCGTTCCGACCTGTTCAAACGCGGGCGTGATGTCGCCGCTTGCAACCGTACCGAGAGCCGTAGACGTGGACGCGACGGCGCGATGTTCGATATACACCTTTTCGCCGTTTTTAAGTGCCTTTCCGCGCTTCTCGATTACTTCCGCATTTGCGGCGGTACGCTTCTGCGCGTCGACCTGTGCGTCGTCGTGTACAACGACGGGAGCGGGGGCGGGTGCGCCGCCGTTTGCGGGGCGAGCCGCGCGTTTTTCCTCTTCGGCTTTTGCGTCCGCTTCGTCCCTGCGCAATTCCGTTACGGTGTAGTTGATTGCTTCAACCCTTGCGCGAATTTCCGCAAGACGCTCGGCGGTGGTTTCGGGTTTTGCCGCTTCCTGCAAAAGGGCGGCACGCTCTTCGAGCAACTGTTTGATGTTCATAGTGTTTTTTGTTCCTCCACAAAAATAAATTTTTCTTTCGCAAGTTGTAACGCCGCTTGCGAGTCGGCGGTTTGCCGCCTTTGTTCATTTTCCAACGCCGCCGCCTTTGCGTTATCCAACGCAATTTTGTCGTTATCCAACGAGGCGGGGGAGCGGGCATATATCGAAGTTTGCGGGTATGCGCCGTCGTTTACGGCACTAACCTCGAAAACCTTTGATATTTTGGTAATTCGGCGCGTCGGCATATCCGTATCGAGGTCGCGCCATTCGTAGCCCGATACCAAAACGCCGAACGCAAAAGACATATCCTCGATGTCGCCGCGCGTAACCGCCGAGCAAAGTTCGCGGGCAGTCGCGTTGTTTTCAATATCGAGCGTTGTTTTGATGTGTAAACCGTCGGGCTTGATTTCAACGTCCATAGTCGACCGCTTCCCGCGCCTGTGGCGTGCAAGCGGTATCATTCCGTCGTCGTGGTTTACCATAAACTTGATGTCGGATATATCCGCGTCGTCGAGCGCGTGCGGGTCGATTTCCTCGTAAAACAAGTCGCCGATTGCCGTCCGTTGATTGAATACTATCGGGCAACCTTCGATTACGCCCTTTAACGGGTCGATTTGCGCGGGGTTTCCGTCGGGCGCGGCGCGTTTGATGTACTGCGGCGCGGTGTACGGTTTGATTTCGTCGGGCATTATTCGTCGTCCTCCTTGCTTTGTTTCGGCGCGGCGGGCTTCTTGCCCTGCGACAACGCCGTTAATTGATAGGTATTTGCGATTGATACGTCGATGTAATTCAACGATACGCGGGTCGGCTCGTCGTCGGGGTCATAGCCCAACAATTCGCGCCGTTCGGGGCGTGATAGTAGCGCGTCCTCTTGCGTTGCTTTTGCGATTTCCAACCGACGCGCGAACGATAGCGATTGCACAATTTTGTCGTAAAACTTTATCGTGCGCCCGTATGCGAGTTGCTTCGGCGTAAAGAGCGTTATTTTCATAGCGTTGACAATCGTCATAAGCAACGGCTCGACCGCCGTTTGATAAAACGCCGTAAAGTCGTCGTCGGTATATTTGCCGAGATATATCGGCACGCTAACGCCGAATACCGACAAAATTTCGTCGCGCAAAAAGGTTAAAACGGTTTGCGGTATGTCCTGCGCCGCAATTTGTATCGGCGTAAATTCGGACTCGTAGTCGGTTGCAACAATGCCGAGTTCGCTGTTAAATAAATGCTCTTCAAATTCCTTGCGGGATATTTCGCGTTTGTCCGCTTCCGCAACGGTGCGCATTGTCAAAACGCCGTGCAACGATAAGGACGCTTCGAGCGACTTCGGTATCGCTTCTTGTATGACGTGCAATGTTTGTAAGTTTTTGAGAATTGCCCGCCAATCGGCGCGACCGTCTGCGTCGCCGCCTAAATACGGGTTTGCGCCATAACCGAGTCGCAAGTGAATTAAATCGCTATACGGCAAGTCAAGCGTTACGCCGCCGCCCGTCGTGCTTTGCAATTCCGCCCGCATTTCGTCGCCCGCATAGTAGAGTTTTACGCGGGCTTTTTCCAACGGATAAAAACCGCGCGTAACGCGCTTGACGTAGTCTTTACCGTCAACCTTTATCGGCACTTCGTCATACGCCCAATAAATAAAACAATTTCGATTGACGAGCGTTATGTACGCGATTTTGTATAAAAAATCTTTAAGCCCGCATAACGGATTGACGCGACCGAGCAAAACGCTATTGATGTCGTCGTCCGCAACCGTTACGCGGTGCGGGTTTTGTGTTTCCGTAACCGACTTGATACTGCATTTCGATACTTCCTCGCAAACGCGATGTATCGCCGTTTTTACGATGTCCGACGCGGTAACGTCTTTGCCGAACGACGAAAATAAAACCGTGTTTGCGTTCACAACGCGGTTGTATGCGGTCGGTCTATCCCAACCGAGCAAATTGTGTATAGCGTTTTTAAGCGTTGACAATCGGCTTGCCTCCTTGCGAAAAATAACAAAAAAGTGCGCCGATATAGACGAGCAAAAATACTCGTAAATATCGGCGCACTCACGTTTTTTTAATGTGGCGATTAAAGGATAATCGCGGCGCACTCACCGCGTCGGCGGTGGATAATGCAACAATCAGACACCAACGGCGCACTCGCCCGAACGGGCGGCAATACAAGGCGATTGCGGCGCACTCACCGCGTCGGCGGTGGTGGTGCGGGTATTCAGTTTGACCGCATTATAACTCGTCGGGCGGGGCGAAGTCAACGGTTTTTCGTTAATATTTTTTAAGAAGTTTTTTCACGGTTTGCGGGGTGGTATCGTGTAGGTGTATTCGCGGCGACATTTCGGGCAAAGAAAAACCGCGTTAATCAACCCGTCGCGCATATCGTATTTGCCGATTACGGCGCGATGTACGGGGCAACGCACGCTCCTCGTGTATTTTTCGTCTTGATTTTGCGGTGTTTTTTTGTTGCCCATAGTTAGCCTCCGATTTTCGCCATAAATGCCGACTTGACTTCCCGCAACGCGGCGTATGCGATTACTTTTGACATCGTGCCGTCAATCTTGTTGCCGATGTAGCCGTTTATTTTACAAGGCATTACAAACCCGTTTTTATCAACGCGGACGGCTGTGTTGCGGAAGTTCCAACGGCAAATATCGTTGTTGTTGTAATTGATAAGCCGCGCCCGTAAATCGGTTTCGATGTTGCGGGTCGGCACGTTAAGCGCGTCGGTCGTCATTCGTATTTTGCGCGGCACTTCTTTACCGAATTTTTGCGCGATTTCTTTCGCGAAGTCCTTTGCGTGCCATTCGTCGTAACCGACCGTAAGCGGGCGTATATTGTATTGCTTGAATATATCCCAAATGTAATTTGATACAACCGTATCGTCGATTACGTTGTCTTGCACAATGCGCACCAACCCCGCGTCCGCCCATTCGATGTAATTCTTTTTTTCGGGGTTAGTGGGGGAGTCGGTCGATTGCCCGTCGCCCGCTTTAACCGCCGTAACAAAGTACATCGTATGCAAGTATTTGACGGGGTCGTTCGGGCGCATAAATAAAAACGTGCAAGCGCAAAGGTCGTTTGTTTCGGCAAGGTCGACCCCGACAACACACCAACAATGCGCAAAGTCGGCAATATCGAACGTGGCGGGGCAATCAATGTATTTTTCCTCTAACCACGCGTTACTCGCTAATTGCTTTATATTAAAATCTTTCGCAAGAATAAACGCGCGGTCTGCGCCGCTGTGTCGTGCCGTATCAACCTTTTTGCGCAAATACGACGGCTTTTTCGCAATTCCGTACATCGGGTTTGATTTCGTCCAACTGCGCTCGTCGTCCCATATTTCCGCCTCGCTGTCCTGCGTGTATAGCCATATCAACCAACGCGACGGGTCGGTTTCCGCTTCGCCTTTAAGTGCTTTTCGCGCGTCGGATAGCCGCGCGTCAAGGTAGCCGTCGCGCACAATGCCTTCGGTCGTGATTTCAAAATAAAGCGGCTCGTCCTGCGTCGATACCGACGTTATAAGCGGCAACACGGTCGAGTTGTCTTTCATTTCGTGAATTTCGTCGGCAATAACGAGCGTAAGGTTTCGACCTTCCTTTGCGCCCTGCTTCGCCGACATCAATTCGATTGACCCCTTGTTTTGCTTCGAGAATTTGCCCGTCTTGCGGCGCTGCTTCGGGTTGCCGAAAAATATACCTTTGTTGTTTTTCCGCGTAACGCGCGATATTGTGCGGGACTCTTCACGGAAGGCGTTTATTGCGTTGAATACGAGCGCGGCTTGCGCATAATCATTTGACGCACACATTACCGCTTGCCCCATTTTGCCGCAAAACCACTCGGCAAGCACAAGCGCGGCGACGAGCGGGGTTTTTCCGTTTTTGCGAGCGACAAGGAATAAAACCTCTTGAAAACGCCGTACCCAACCCGCGCCGTATGATAACTCGGTATCGTAAACATAAAACCCGAATATCGCCTCCGTAAATGCCTTTTGACAAAGTGCCATAATAAACGGCTTGCCCGCGAAGGGGGCTTGAAAATGCTTTATTTCGTGTTCGATAAAGTCAATGCGCCGATGTGCCGCGTCGAGTATAAAACGATACTTGCCGCCGCCGCAAAATATGTCTTGTATCAACATTTCGAGCGTTGTTTTCAGTTCGCGCCCGACGATAATTTCCCCCGAACGGCAACGCTTGTAATACTCGATTAAAAAACTATGCTTGCCGCCGATGTCGTCGCTTAACACTTGCCAACCCGTAAGCGGGTCAATATCGGGGTTTACAAGCGTCCAATCTGCGGGGGCGGGTGTAGCCGCTTCCGTGCCGTTAATTGTTGTCGTCGTCATATTTTTCTAAATCGCCGTCGTCGTCGCCGTTTAAGCCGCCGAGCAATTCCTTGTTAAGTTTTTGCATTGCCGAAGTGTATTGCGCCATATACTTGACCCGCGCCCGACCCGCCGCCGTTTCCCGTTGTATTGACGGGTTTTTTGGGTCGTAAATTATCGACGGCAATTCTTTGATTGCTTCCAAACACGCAAAAACCTCCGCAACCTTGCGGATAAGTTCGTCGTAAATTTGTAACTTGATTTCGTCCACGCCCGCCGCCTTGTATAAGTCGACGAGCCGCTTGTATTCGTCGTCGGCAAGCGTTTTTTTGTCTTTGCTTTTTTTCATTTCCGCCTCCTTTTTGGAATTTGAAAACTTTTCACCCGAAAAGTCAAAACTTCGGTGTGAATTTTTTTTACCTGCGGCTTGGAGTCTTTTCGGGTTTCAAAAATTTTGCAAGGATAGGGGGGTATCATTCCGTATAACGTGCAAAATATTTTTCTATCCAACCGACAACCGCGTCGCGCGTTGCCGCTTGCTTGATTGTTTCGTGCGCCCGCTTGATACATTCCGCCTTCGATGTGTCGATGTGTACAAAGTTTATCACGTCGGGCGGATATTCCCGCGCAAGGCTGTCGCGGTCTATGCGGTCGGGATATGTGCCGATTATGTACGCGTCTTGCCAACGGCGGCGCGGCGTTGCCGTGCGTATTTCGTCGAGTAAATAATCACGCAAGGCGAACGCGACGCGCTTTGTTGCGTCGGGTTTATCATATTGCCCGCATACGCATATTGCGCCGTGTATTCGGTCAAGGTCGACAACAATATCGTTGCGTGTGGCAACGCTTTGTACATACGTTGATTTGCCCGCGCACGGTGCGCCGTAAACGACGTAAACGTGCTTTTGACCGACAACATTACCAAAACGCGCGTGCGCCGCGTTGTGGCAATCGTGGCACAATACTTCGATGTTTGCGGGGTTTAGCGTGATATTTACGTCGTCGATGTTGTCGAGCGTAAGTTCGGTTATATGGTGCGGGCGCAATTCGTCAATATCGAATACGCCGCCGCAACGGGCGCAAATGCCTCCGCTTTTTATCTTGCAATACTGTGCAAGCGTTAAATAATCTTTGCGGCAATAAAAGGCGTGTATCGGGTCAAGCGGCATAATCAAATACCCTCCCAACCGTCGGGCAACTTGCCTTCTTTTGCAAGTTCCAACGCCTTTTTGCGTAATTCGATTGCTTGCGGGTCGCGTGCAAATTCGCCCGAAAAACGGTTGATTAGCAAGAATTGTATCATACCCGCGTCGGGCTTTGCGTACTTGCGGTCGACGTATGTTTTGGTGTGCGGTTTGCCGTCGATAATGACCGTTGTCGTGTGGGTTTCCTCGTAGTAATAACCGACCGCGACGCGGTATGCGTTATCGAGTAAGTCGGCTTTTCCCGCTTCGCGCGCGCGTAAAAGCGTTTCGGTTAGTTCGGGATAATCTTTTTTGTATTGCGCCCATTGCGTTTTACCGACTTTGTAAAATTTGCATATATCGCCTTCAGTAACCATACATCGCGCATAACGCTCTATATCCGCCAAATAAGGTAAAACCTTATTTGCGTATTGCGATTTTGCGCCGCGCTTGCCCGTTTCTGCGGCGTTTTCCGCTTCGGCGGGCGGTTTTGCGTCCGCTTTCTTTCGAGCCTTGACGGGCTGTTTTTTGCCCTTTGTCGCGGCTGTTTTCTTTTCGGTGTCGTTTCGGGGTTGTTTCGGCATTATTGACCTCCTTGTTTCGGTATTTTATTTGTTGCCGATGTCAAGCAAAATTTTTGAGAGAATAAAGCACGGCAAAACGGCAAATGCGATTAAAAGCGGCACGCACGCGCCGAGCCAAGATAGGGGAGTCGCGCCGCAAAGTTTACAAACGACGAATATCGCCGATAGCGGCACGCAAACCACAATTACAAGCAACGTAACGACGTAAATTGCCGATATTATTTTTTTAAGCATTTTTTACCTCCGATTTTCTTGATACTTAAAACCGCCCAACCGTCGGTCAAGCCGACAAAGTCCTTCAAGATGTGCGTTATTGTTGCCGTAAGCCGCCGCCCCGTATATTGCCCGTTTTCCCATTCGCGCAATATCAACATATCGCCGACGGCGTAATTTCGGTCGTCAAACCGCAATTCGTAAGTTTTTACGCCTTTGTCAACTGCGGCGTAATATTCGGGTAAAATTTTCAAGTCGTGTATTTGTGCCATTTTGCGCCTCCGTGAATAAATAATTTTTCGACGCGCTTTTGCTTGTCGCGGTTGTTTAAGTGCGTCGTTATTTCGTGTTGCCAAATACAAACGAAGTCGTCGGGCGCGGTGTATTCGCTTACGATTACGATATGTCCCGCCGCCGTTTGCTTCCTGCACCAATTCCAAAATTCCGTCGTATCGAATTTGCCGCCGCCGTAACCGATACCGTCCGAATACGGCGGGTCGCAATAAACAAGCACGCGCTCCCGTTCGGGGAGTCGCAATTCCCGATAATCGGCGTTGCCGACAAGGATATTGCGCAAGGCGGGTAATTGACGGCGAAAATTCTCGCGTGCTTCGATAAAGTAATTTCGCGTTTTGCCGCCTTTTATGACTGCCGTCGCGCCATAGCAACCGCCGTACACGCGGGCATTGTAAGAGCCGAATAAAAGCACCGCCGCCCGATACCAACGGGCGTATTTGTCGGGGTTGTCCCGCACGTCGTAATATTCGGCGCGGGTCGGCGTTTCCAATTCGTCCAAAAGTGCGGGGTTTTCGCGGCACGCTTCGACGAGTTCGCATACAAGCGGGTCAATATCGTTGCCGAGCCTGTATTCGCATTGTATTTTATCAATCACGTTAAAACCGCCCGCAAACGGCTCGACGTACTGCTTGATGTTGTACGCGGATATGTAGCGTTGCAATATCGGGACGATTTCGTTTGCGATTTTTGCCTTACTGCCGATGTATTTCATTTTTCACTCCTTGCGTTTCATTTTGACGTACACATACGCGCCCGTCGTGTATTCGCTTGTTTTTTTTGTGATGTCCGTCATTTGATAGCCCTTGTATAAGCCCTCAAAAACGGAATAGGGGTTGACCTTGTCGTATATAATGCGGTTTACCTTGCGCCGCGTAAACTTTGTGTCCGATACCGTGATTTGCGGCTTTTTCAAGTTCTTTGACGCGACGTATCGTTTGAGTCCTTTCGGGTCTTTCATACAGTACCGCGCCATACCCTCGTAACCGCTGTCGTCCGCAACGAGCCGACGTACATTGTTGCGCCCGCCGTTGCCCCATAAGTCCTCCATTTTGTCGCGGTCGGCAAAGTTCGTTACGAGGTGGTGGTGCATACGGTGTTTGCCTTTCTTTTCGTCGTTTTCAAATTCCGTCCAATAAACGTATTTGAGCGGCGGGAAGTTGTGTCGTTCGGCATAGTGCTTTAATCTGCGAATAAACTTTTGCATTTCCTTTTGTGCGTCCGCATACGTTTTCGGGAGTCGCTTCTCGCTGTAAGTGAACGTCGCCCAAAAGTCCGCGTCGGTAAAATTCGCATTGATAAGCCGTACAACGGTTTTGACTGCATTTTTGTAATTGAGCCGCTTTTGCGCTTCGCGGCTTTCCTTTGTTTTTCTTGCCCTTGATGTCGACGTGTGCGTTTCCCATATCGGGTAAACCTCGACTTCAAGCACGTTGCCGCTTTTAATCGTCTTTGTTCGATACTTGACGATGTGCGGGTCGGATAACGATTGCAAGAGAGCGTCGCTTTCCGCTTCCCGCGCTTCGTCGCCGAATATCTCGTCATAGTCGTATTTGTGCGGGTCGAGTGTGTAGTAGCGTTTTGCCATATTGCCTCCGATAAATTGCTTTAACGTAAAAGACAAAGAATAGCCAAAAAAGCGGGGGACAACACGCGGGGGCTAAAAGGGGGTTTGTTCTTTCTTTATCGAGTTTATCAAACGCCCCCGATGTTTTCCCCCGCCACCCCCTTTCTCGACCCCCGATGTAGTTTACCGATAAGGGGGAAGGAGCGCGGGGCGCGTTGTCTTTTTTCCTGCTTGCGTCGTTGATACGATAATACTTCATTACGAGGACGCAAAAGCACGGTTTTTCGCTTGCAAAACATTGACACTTCGCCGCCAATGTGGTATAATATTATCGGTTTGATTGATACGCATTTTGTGTCAAGTTTCG
The DNA here is from genome assembly GCF_943193005.1 of Pumilibacter intestinalis. Lineage (GTDB taxonomy): Bacteria > Bacillota > Clostridia > Christensenellales > Pumilibacteraceae > Pumilibacter > Pumilibacter intestinalis. The sequence goes on along the minus strand of NZ_CALPCH010000006.1, from coordinate 72,976 downwards.
CGGGCGGTCGGAAGTGCCAATTTCGACCGCCCGTTCCTTGTCTTTAATTGTGGTTTATTTACTTGTTGCCGTTCGGCGTTCCTGCGCTGTCGGCTTTTTCTTTTGCTTCGATTGCGGATAATCGAGCGTCGAGCGCGGCGACCGCTTGCCGCACAAAGTCGCTTTTACTTAAATAGCCGAGTTTTCGCAACGCTTCGGGCGCAAATACGCGCTCGGCAACGTCGCGGGGTATTTCGACCGTAAGATTGTACAAGCCTTTTACGCGGCGACGTTCGCGTTTCTTTGCCGCTTCCGCCGTCGGCGCGGGGTTGTTCGCATTTGCCATAAAAAGGCGTACATCGTGGTTTATAGCCGCCGCAAGTTCGGCGGGCGACATCTTTGCGTCGAGTCCTTCGATTTTGATTGTAGGCGGCGGCGCAAGCGTGATTTCGTCGCGGTCGTAAATATCGAGCGGGTCGCAAGCGAGCGTTTTACATATCGTTGCAAGCGTGTGCGGCGTGGGTAAGCAAACGCCGTTTACGAATTTACTCATTAAAGACGTATCGACGCGCGGGTCGGTTTTGTGTACCTTTTCGGCAACCGCCTTTTGCATTACGCCGCGTTGTATCATTAGTTTTTTGTAACGGGGCATTATGTACCTCCCGCCGCCGATGTGGGCGGCTCGTCCGTTGCCGCTTCCGCTTCCGCATTTTCGATAATTCTCAATGCGTGATATTGCCGCAAGGTAAAAAACACATCGCAATTACAACATTTGCCCGCCGCCCGAATATCGGGGCAAAGACAACGAGTGTTGCAAAGTTCTCGGCGGGCGATTTTGTCCGCAAGTTCAAATATGCCGATATTCTCGTCAAATTCGCCGATACCGAAAAGGCGGCGCGGGTTGACCGCATTTGTGTCGACGTATATATCCGCGTAAATCTTGCGCGTATCGCCGCCGTATCGGTCAATGTTTTCGGGGACGTTTTCGTTGATGTAGTCAAACACAACGCCGCGCTCGTTGCACCACGCGACCGCCGCGTCCAACAATGCGCCGCTCCTGCAAGTGTGTAAAATAAGTATTGCGCCGTCTTTTGCGAGTTCCTTTATATAATATAAGGAATAGGGGAGCGGCTCGCCGATGTTCGGGTATGCGTCTTTGCATAGTGTACCGTCAAAGTCGACGGCAACAATTTTTTTATACGGGTTTTTCATTTCGGGACTCCTTCGCGGGTTGTATTTCGCCGATAGTGTAACCGTACTTTTTGCAAAGTTTTTGTAACCGCCTAAAAAAGCGTTTTGTCTTTGTGATGTCCGCCCGCATAGTGAGCCGCACTTGCCCGCCGCTTCCGTCGGGTTTCGGCATTGTGGGCGTTATGGTTTGTTCAATCGGTATTGTAAAAGCAACGTCGACGCGTTGCGGTAAACTTGCCATATCAAACCTCCACGCGAAAACCGTCGGAATACGCAAGCGCGATTACGATTGCGCCCTTGCTGTTCGTGGATATTGCGACCTTCACGCGCCCGAAGTTTAAGTTTGCTTTTTCGACCTGCGCGTCGATTACGGCAACGCCGCAATTAAATAAAAGATTGTAAAGCGCGTCGGTGTATTCGACCCCGCGCTCTTTCGTAAAGTAAGCCGATACATCGTCAAGGGCTTTGCGCAATTTGTTGATGTTCTTTTCGCGCTTTTCCGCCCGTTCGAGTTCCGCTTGATATTCGCGGGTTTGCGGGCAATCGCATTGTCGCGTTGCCGCTTCGTTCGCCGCTTCCGCGTCGGCGTATTTGTCGACGGGGAGTATCTGCCGCCCGCAAAAGCGGCACGTCGGCAAAATGGGGGAGTCGGGCGAGCCGCCGCCCTGCGACGCTTTCGCGTGTTCGATGTTGTGCTCCTGCGCGTCCGCGATTGCGTCGGCGTATTCGGGTTGATACCCGTTGAGCGGGTTGTTTGTCATTTCTATATACCTCCGTTTAATTTTTGTTGTTGTTTGGTGCAATTCCCTTTACATTTGCCGACGGGTACGCGGCACGTCAAGCAATAGTCGGGCTGCGGTTTTGGTGCGGGTTTCGATTTCTTTTTATTCGTCGGTTTTGTTTGCTTCATTTTCCGCCGCCTGTTTTTTAAGATGTTCGGTCGCAACTTCGATAAAGTCCGTTGCGGTTTCTATCGCCTTAAAATGCGCGTCGCGTCTGCTTCTTGCTTCGTCGTAAACGCGCACAATATAAGCGGTGTTTTTGTGTAAGTTTTCGAGCCGGCGCTTTGCGGCGTTTATACATTCTTGAAGGTCGCCGTAAAACGAAAACCCGTTTTTTGTTTTCTTGTAACCGTATTTTGCCATTGTTGCCGCCTCCGTCAATTCGATTTCGGGTCGTGTTCGTCCTTAAATTCCGCGACGTATGTTGTGCCGAATTTCTCGTTGTATTCCTGCAAGCGTTGTAATTCGCGGGCGGTGTATTGTTCGGCAATTTTTACCGCGAGTTTATAATCGTCATAAACGCCGTTGCATTTTTCGAGTTTGTCGTTGTATGGTGCATTGTAACAACGCTCGAAGTCGTCCGACCGCATTTCAAACGAGCCGCCGTTTCTGCTCCAATATCCCGACGCATAGCCGCGTCCGACTTTGCGATAAAAGCGAAAATGCACATAACGGTCGCCGAGTTTCCACTCGCCGTCGAGAGCCTCCTCTTTAATTACGTTTACGCGATAGCGGCGGACGACGTATGGTGCAACGCTAATCGTCGTTTTTTCCATATCACAACAAGGGCAATTAAACGTAACGCCGTTTACCGTTAATTTGCGTTTGTCGCCGCACACACGGCAAGGCTCGCGGAAGTGTTGCGCTTCGCCGCGTTCGACGCGATAGAATACGTCGCCGATGTTGACGGGGCGGGGTGCGGCGTACCGTATCGTCGCTGTTTGTTGTGTGGTTGTGGTTTGATTGTTCATATTGTGCCTCCTTTAATTAAATCGAAAATTGATACTTGCGACCGTACCGAGTCAAGCCATTGCGTGCCGTCGGCGTATTCGGTCGGCGATATTTCAAACGCGATATAATCACGTTGCAACCGATACGCCGCAACCGCCGTCGAGCAACTTCCCGCGAACGCGTCCAATATCAAGTCGCCTTCGCGCGTGTGTTGCCGAATAATGCGGGATAGTAGGTCGGTCGGCTTTTGGTTTTGGTGTATTTGCTTTTCGCCCGTAACTTTGTTGTATTTCCATATATCGTCGTATCGGGGCATTTCGGGGTTAAACGGGGCGCGTCCTTTGTTTGCGTAAATGATTATTTCGTACCGCTTGCCGTACTGCGCGTCAAGGTCGCCCGCCGTGTGATTGCCTTTATCCCATATAATAAGGTTTTTTATAGTGAAGTATCGCTCGACTTGCTGTTTGAAAAAATCGACTTTGTCGCACCCGCAAAACATATAAAGCGGGGTATTATCTTTCATTACATCGAATAAAAGGGGGACGAGGTCAATAATCAACTGTGGGTCGGTATCGCCTTGAATTGCCTTGCAAAATTTATGTTGCTTGTCTTGCCGCCTGTGGGTTTTGTAGTCTATCAAATACGGCGGGTCGGTTATGACGCAATCGACGCGCATATCCTGCGCAATCATTTGCCGAATACCGTCAAGGCAATTCATATTGTAAACGTGATTGCGGTCGAGGGTCATTTATTGCCCCCCCCGCAAAGTACAATTCGCGTATGGTGCGTCCGTCTTTTTTGCGCGGCACATAGTTCATAAAGTCGCAAGAGCCGTGTATGTACCGATTGTTACACCACCGTTGCAAGTCTTTGAGTATTTGCGGCGCGGACGGCTTTCGATATATGCGTACATCGGGCGTATATCCGCAACTTTCTATTACCTTGACGCGGTACAAGTCCTCGTCAATCGTGGTGTCGTAATTCGTAAGCATATAAACCGTTAAGCGGCTAATATGTTTTTTGCATACCTTTTTGAACGTCTGTAAACCGCGCACAATAGCGGTTTCGTTTTTCATAAAATCAAAAGCAAAGTGAAAACAGTCGGTTTTTATTTTTATGAGTAAGTCGGCGATTTCGTCGGTAATAAACCGTGCGTCGAGTCCCTGCGTAATATCAACCTTTGCGCCGCTGTCGGCGAGTTGTTTTAATAGTTCGATACGGTCGCGGCAAGCGAGTATGTTTGCGTCTAAAAGTTTTATGTATTTTTGCCCCCGCCAAAATTCCGACAAGTCGGCAACTTTGCGCGACTGCAAGCCTTCTTTTTTGCTCACTATACAAAACCCGCAATTATTCGGGCAACCCCGCGTCAAAAACCCGTAAGCGGTGTTTTTGGTTAATTCGGGGTAAAGCGAGTAGTCGGGGTATATATGCTCAATTTCATACGGAAGGTCGCCGTCTTTTTCTTTGTGGTAAACTTCTTTGCCGTTTTCGACTGTGATTGCAAAACCCGTACCGCCGAGCCGTACATCGTCCGATTGTAAGCAAAGATTTTTGACGGTCGTGTATTCGTCGCCGAAAACTTTACTCGCATATATTCGGTCGTATTTGTAAAGCGGCATAACGCGCTCCACATCGTCGCCGTTTTGTTTGTGCCACGCGGATATTTTCATAAGTGCCAAATTTGGGAAGTTATGACTGTCAACGTCGTATATACCAATTTTCACATTTGCCTCCTTTCGCCGCGTCCGTTAATCGTATAAAAACGACGCTTGCGCAAATTCGTTTTCGATACGCGATGTCGCAATATCGAAGTAGTTTTTATCGAGTTCAAAACAAATATATTTACGCCGCAATTTGCGGGCGGCAATAGCGGTTGTACCCCCCCCGCAAACCCGTCGAATACAACGTCGCCTTCGTGCGAAAACGTCGTTATAAGCCGTTGCAATAGCGGTATGGGCTTTTCGCAAGTGTGTACTTGCTTGACGACGCGGGCGTAATTCAGTACGTCCGATATTGCCGTTTCGGGCGGGGCGGGGTTGCCCTTGATTGCAAGGTACATCGGCTCGTATTGCGGGCGGGTGTAATACCCGATACCGAAGTTATTTTTGACCCATATCGGCATTGACTTGATTTGAAAACCCGCCGCCCGTATCGCCTTTTCAAACGCGGGTATCGTCGCCCAAGACATAAACGATACAAGGAAGGTATCGGGTTTTAATAAGCGGTAACATTCCGTAAAGTAGTCGCCGAGTAATTTATCAAAGTCCGCCACCGATAAATTGTCGTTAAGTATTGCGCCGCGCTCGGCGGTACGTTGCGGTACAAAATTGATGTTGTACGGCGGGTCGGTTAAAACCATATCGACGCACTCGTTCGGCATTGTGCGCATTGCCGTTATGCAATCGGCGTTATACAAGCCGTTTGCGATGTATGCGCCGCCGCCCGTTACCATTTGCGCCGCTCCTTGCTTGCCGCTTCCGCCATAGTGTATAAATCGGCGTAATAATCGCCCGCGTCTGGGTCGGGATAGGTCGGGGCGGGCTTTTGTTCGGGCGGGGCGGAAGTGGGGGACTCCGTGCGGCGCGGTTGCCGCGCTTCGTCCGCGTGCGTACACGTTGCAAAATGCGATATGTAACCTTCGCCGTCGACAATAGGTGCAAGCCCGCCGCCGTTCGGGTTGACGACGGTTGCCTTTATAACCTTGCCGTCCGATAAAACGATAACGTCCTTGCCCTTGTAATTTTCTTGATACTTGACCGCGTCCGCGTCGCACGGCATAGCGCGACCGTTTTGTGTTTTGAGCCATACGATAGGCGCACCGCAAAATTTACACTTTTTAATTTCCATAACGCTCCTCCCGTATCGACTTGATGTCCGAATTAAAGAAAACGATGTTGCGAATAGGCGTTACAAGGCAATAGCGAATTATCGGCGCATTATTGTCGGTTATTATTGTTTGCTTATGCAAAAAACCCGCCGCCACCGAGCCGTCATTAAACTTGATAAATACCGACTTGCCGCAAAGTTCGTTTAATTGCTTGCTTTCCTGCGATGTATGCGCCGCTTCCGTCGGTCGTATGGTTTTAACGTGCGTCTTTTTGAAGTGCAATTCGCCGTTGATACGGTCGAGCCAATATCCGCATATCGTCGTATTGTCGCCGTCGGGGTTTTGGTACTTTATTGCGGGCGTGTCTTTGTGTAAAATGCCGACTTCGATGTCGCCGTCGGTGTATTCGATTTCAACCACCTTGCCGATGAGTGCGTTTAATTTTGCGCTTTCCGCACGTTGCAACGGCGTTGATGTAAGCGAGTCCGCCGCCGTCAGTATCTGCGCTTTTTTCGCGTCAAGCAAGCGGCGGGGGACGACGATGTTTATATTGCAATCGTCGCAACATTCGCCGCGTGTTTCGACGGGCGCGGGGTTGTTTCCGTAACCTTCAAAAAGTTGACCGCATATACAACAATGTTTCATTTTTCCGCCTCCGCTTTTTTCTTAAAATAAGCCCGCCAACATACCGCAAAATCACGCCGACACGGTTTGCCGCGATGTGCGGGGCATATTGTTTTTGATAATTCGTCTTGATACATATTGCGCGGGCAAACGCGGCAATCGTATTTGTGCATTTCGTTTGATATTTCGATAATTGCATTTACGTCGTCGCCGCATTTGCGGACGCGCTTTTGTAGTTCGTTAAGCAAGTCCATTTTCGCCTCCGTCGAATATGTCAAATAAATTCATTTGATTGTCGGGTGTGCCTGTTTTGTGCTTTTTTACAAATTCCCGATATTTGCGCGTGTATTCGTAACTTTTGCCGAATATCGCGCAAACCGCTTTATATAGTTTCGGCTCGTGTTGTTGTATGATGTTTAATTCGTTTTCAAAGTCGCTCCCGAACGGGCAACCCGCGCAACCTGTGCGGCGCAAGCCGTATTTTGTATAACAGTCGGAGTGCGTGATATTGTGCGTCGTTTCGTATGCGGTTTTGTCTTTATCTGTAAACCACCATATCGGGCGATATGTGTCTATGCGATAACCGACCCCTTCGGTAAAGCACGTCCCGATTGCAACCGTCCGCACGCCGCCTTCAGCCTTGCGCAAGCCTAACACGTTGAGGTCGATATTGTTCTCGCGTTCATACTTTTTTGCGTTGTTCTTTTTTGCACCGTTGCAACATTCGCAAGATATAAGGAAGTCGGGCGGGTTTTCAATCATAAACTCGCGCAACATATAAAACCGCGTTATGCTATACGCTGACTTTTCGCCGTTGATACTGCACCACCAACGCAACGCGCCTTTGCATTGCGGATATGCCGCGAGTAGTTCGTCGAACGGGCGGTCGCCTTGCGAAAAATCAAAATTGTGCTTTTGTAGGCGGTTAATCATTTCGCTTGCGTATTTACTCAAAAACGGCACGCCGTATTTTCTGCAACCGTTCGGGACGGGCGTTACCGCGCGGCGACGTTCAATAGTGATGTTGTATTTTTGCTCTAAATAAAGCAAGTGCCGTTTTGTCGCTTCGTACTCTATGCCCGTATCGAAAAATACAAAATGCAATTCGCAAGTATAGTCATTGTACCGGGCGGCAATCACGCGCAGTATTAAATCAAGTATTATGTCGCTATCCGACCCGCCGCTTATAGACACCATAACTTTGCGATGTAAAAATAAATGTCGCTCACATTTGAAAAAGGCTTCTAATTCGGCAAGGTTTTTAATTTCGTCGTGTGCGGTCATTTATGCCTCCACCGTCGTTTTGATGTAGATTTTTACAACGCCGTTAATAATACTAAAAGCAATCGCGCGTATGTGTTCGGGGTTTTCTGCAATTACCTTTGTGTACGCTTCAATGAGTTGCGGGTGCGTTGCTTGCGTCCCGTTAATAACGACCTTTGCGGGTGTGCCAAACGCTAATAACGGGTTTTTGATTTGATTGTTCATTTTGCGCCTTCCTTTTAATCGTTGTTTTTCTTTGCGTACTCGTTGCACGCCGCCCGCAAAATATCGCTTAATGTCAAGTCTTTTTCGGCGGCTATACGCAACAATGCGTCGCGGGTATCTTTCCCGATAAACGCCGTTACGGGGACGCGTTCCTGCTTGATTTTTGCGGTCGTGGTTGCTTCGGTCATAGGTGTACCTCCTAAAAAATAAAAGTGGGTTTGTTGCAACAAACCCACTTTGCAAGGGTAAAAACCCGAATAAAACAAAAATAGGCTTGTTTTTTTAACAAACCTATTGTAAATTAGCAAAAATGATTTGAAATTGGAATATTCAGTATATCCTAATTCTATTTTTGTTACGATAACGGCATTAGTGGATATTGAGAATTTGAATGTTCAAGTTGTCTATTATCAAGACAGTGATTATGGCAATCAAGATATTTATGAGTTGGAAATAGATACTTTGAAGAAGAGTTCTGGATATTATGTACCGACATATAGCTTAGATGATTGTGAGTTTAATCGAGTTGAATTAAAAAATATTAGTGGGAAAAAGAGAGCTGGTAGTGAGCCATTTGAAGAATGTATTAGAAAAGGAACGGTTCATTTTCCAACAGAAAGATTAGAGACTGAGTTATTTGAGTTGCGTGTCGATAAAACGCAAAATCATAGTACAAGCTTTGGAATATTATACATTACTAGTCCCGTTGATTTATGGCATATAGATTTAGAAATATATATGGCTTTTCCTAATATAGTAAAAACATATATTGTTCAAGATATTAAAGAAATTGTAGCTTATCAAGAATATCCGTTAGAGCTTAAAAAACTTTTAGGTGACGAGAATCCGTTATTAAATGTGCAATTAAAATCTATAAAAGCAAGCAAAATTAAAGATTTGATAGTATAAGCAGAATTCTATTGTAATTATGGATTTTAGTTCAACTCCTCTTGAAAAATTGCAAAATATCTTTTTTGTAGCCGGTTTACAACGGAAAATGTCGCAATTTGTCGAAAATTCGATTGCGGCATTTTTGTTTATTAAGCATTGACGCAGACGCTTTGTTTGTGGTATAATGAAAAAGCAAATTTCAAGAAAAAGGAGGAGTACCGATGCAATGTACGTTGTTGCATAAGAGGATTGCCGTTGCCGACATTACATTAGATGATGCAACCGGCACGATACAAAAGATACAAAAAGTATATGCGCCGCAACATTTGCCTGTCGGTATTTCCGTGCGCGGCGGCGTTGTGGATAGAGCCTCACTCAACGAATGGTGGACGGACAGAGCAATACCCGCAAGTCGAAGCGGTGTGAGACAGGCGTTGGAAACCTTAAATGTAGCGGATACCAAGCTACTGCTTACGCGGTGCTTCGGGTTGAGCCTGTCCGACCAATATTGGATTCGCCCCGAGAGAGCGCAAATTGAGTGGGATGACGTCAACTTTTTTGACAATCCTTTTTCGGACGATATAGGCGACGCGTTGTTCGGCAGAACGAAAAAGACGGATGGATTCGACTTCTCCTCGCCGGATAACACTTCGGATGGTTGCCTTAAAAAGCGGTGGAAAATCATCAATGGAAAGCGTTGCCTCATTAAAGGCGGAAGCAATCCGTTTGTTCAGCAACCGTTCAACGAAGTGATTGCATCTGAAATCATGGAACGGCTGAATATTCCGCACGTGCCGTATATGGTGATTTGGGACGGAGACGAGCCGTACAGCGTTTGCGAGGATTTTGTTACAAAAGATACCGAACTCGTCAGCGCATGGCGCATTATGCAAACGCAGAAAAAGAGCAACAGTATGTCGGTGTACGGGCATTTCGTGTACTGTTGTAAATTGCTCGGCGCGCCTGACGTCGTGCCTATGCTTGATAGGATGATTGTACTCGATTACATTATAGCTAACGAGGACAGACATTTGAATAATTTCGGATTGTTGCGTAACGCCGAAACGCTTGAATGGCTTGGCTTTGCGCCTATATTCGACAGCGGCAGTTCGCTCGGTTATGATAAGCTCGCGTCGCAAATAAGCGTGTCGAGCGGAATAGATTGTAAGCCGTTTAAGAAGCACCACGATGAACAGGTGAAGCTGGTATCGGATTTCGGTTGGATAGACTTCGGAAAGCTATCCGACATAAAAGATATTGTAAAAAGTGCATTCTCCGCCGAGCGAGCAAAAGAGCGCGTGGGAGAGAAACGTATAGAAGCCATAGCCGAATCGGTGGCTAGGCGCGTGGAAGTGTTACAAAGTATTGCGCAGTCACATGCCCTGATAAAGTTGACCACAGATGACGACGTGGACAAGAATATAGCGGCAGACTATATTCATAAGCAATAAATTTGAGTTCAAGACACCACGAAAAATCGCAAAATATCTTTTTCGTAGTCGCTTTACAAGCCCCACCCAGTCGAACCTTTTGTGTTTGATTGGGTGTTTTCTTTTATATGGCTATGTAATGACTGCCGTTAAAGTAGACTTTGGTTTGAATTAAATCCATTGTTGAATTTCTCCTTATAACGGTTTTGGGCGAATAAGTGAATAACCTCACTTGCCGTTTACCTAATAACGTGTAAAACACGAACTTGAAATACCGTAAAACTTACTATTTTGCGAAAAACGTAATATGTGGCACATAAAATTAAAAAGATGGCAAGAAAACATGCGAAAAACATGATATACTCTTTATATATCGGAGGCGTTTATGAAAATAGGAGCAATAACCGCAGTAGTCGTAGGTTGCGGGGACAGAGCATGCGTTTATGCGGAAGAGGGCGTATTTTCGCTAAAAAAAATAAAAGTAGTTGCGGCGGTGGATCCCGACGAAAACAGATTGAAATATATGCGGGAGCATTTCGGTGTGCCGGCAAAAATGTGTTTTACCGGTCAAGATGAGCTTTTGGCAATGGGAAAGATAGCCGATTGCGTAATAAACGGCACTATGGATCAATACCACAAGCAGACTGCTATTCCTTTTTTGGAACAAGGTTATCACATGCTTCTTGAAAAACCGATTGTAAATAATGAAGCGGATTTAATGGAAATAAAGCGAATCGCGGACGAACACGGCTGTATTCTCATGACATGTCACGTACTTCGTTTTGCGCCTTTTTACCGAAAAATCAAAGAAACGATACTCGCCGGCGCGATAGGAAAGCCGATTAGTATACAGACGAGCGAGCGGGTGGGATATGCCCATTCTTCCATGTCATACATACGCGGAAAGTGGCGTAAAGAGAGTGAGTGCGGCTCGTCGCTGTTGCTTGCAAAATGTTGTCATGATCTCGATTTATTGTGTTGGCTGAATAATTCCACCGTTCCCGACGAGGTGTCGAGTTTCGGCGGCCGGGATTTTATCACGCCGGAAAACGCGCCGGATGGCGCGGGCACGCGTTGCCTTACGGATTGCTCGGAAGAAGTGCGCCGTAACTGTATTTTCGATGTGACGCCCATGTATTTGAACAACTGCCTTTTGCCATGGTATCCATGGCAGTGCACGGGAAAGGACTATCGTGAAATATCTGACGAGGAAAAAATCGATTCGCTCAAAACATATAACCCGCACGGCGTGTGCGCGTTTAAGGCGGGCGGGGATATAGTGGATCATCAAGTAGTGAGCATAAAATTCGCCAACAGTTCTACGGCGGTGCACACGATGGTTCTCGGTTGCGCCAAACCGGGACGCAGTATATGGATATCGGGCACAAGAGGGGAGATAGAGGGCAGAGCGGATGACGGCATACTGTTTCTGCGTAATTACGATCGCAAAACATCAGCGTATACCGAGCAAAAATTCGATTTCTGCGAGCTTTACGGAGAGACGGGCGGTCATTTCGGCGGAGATAAAGGATTGATGGCTGATTTTTGCGACGTGCTTGCGGGCAAAACGCCGTCCGTATCGTATACATCGATAGAAGATTCGATAAACGGTCACGTGTTGGTATACCGTGCGGACGAGGCGATGCAAAAAGGCACGGTGGTGAAGTTTGTCGAGTGAGAAAGCAAACAAACGATATGCAAAGGGCGTACAATAGCTTCGGCTGTTGTACGCCCTTTTATCACGTATGTTGCGATTGCCGAAAGTACTCTTTGGGCGTCATGTCGAATTTTTTATGGAAAGCGCGATAAAATGTTCGCAGAGAGTTGAAACCGGCGTCGAAAACGGCGGTAATGAGATCGGCGCCGTTGTGGACTTGCTTTATTATTTCGTTCAACCTTAAGCGATTGACGAACTCGTTTAGATTTATATTAAGATAGGAGTGGAATAGCGCTGAAAAGTAGTTGGGAGAATAACCGTATTTTTTGGAAAGTGCGGAGAGCGAGATATCCTCGCGGTAATTTGCGTATAAATAGTGCAAAATATCTTTTATAAGGTCAGCCTGTTCGTCCTTATTTTGCGTGAGAGGAATATTTACGGCTATCATTTCGAAGAGCGCAAGACCGAGACATTTGGCAAGCGACGGTTTTTTCGTTGTTCTGGCTATGTCGAACATGTCGAGTAACTCGGTGGCGTTTTTGTAGATAGCGTCGTCGCGTAAAACGTGCATGGCGAATTTCCTGTTTTTGCGCAGTTTGAAAAAATAGTCCACATAGTCGAGCGGAAAAATAACGACGTTTACGACGGGCGATTCTTCGCCGCAAAACGTGTAGCCGTGTACGTCATAAGAATTTGTTACGAGGATATCGCCCGGACGGACGAAATATTCCGTTTGATTTATGAGCGCGCGCAATGCGCCTTTCCGCCCGATGAGTATTTCAATCGCGCTGTGAAAATGCGGTTCGCTTTCGATGGCATGCAAAGACACGATGGGGCAGAGTTCGAAATCCCATATTTTTTCGTATTGTTCGGTTTGCATAAAGTCCTCGAAAGATTTTTTTAAGTATAGCATAAAAAGCTTCGGATGTCAATAATATCGTAATTTTTGTCAATTATCTATATGTTTTTGACGAGAAAACGGTATTTTGATGTGTTACAATTATAATATGATTCAATGCTCAAAATAAAAACGGCAACAAATCGAAAACTTTGAGGAGGAACGTTGATGAGTAAAAATTTCAAATGGAGCATGGCAATCACGGTATTGCTAATGGCCGCGGTTATGTGCATGGCGGCATGCGGCGGCAACCCCGAGACAAACGGGGGGGGGAACTTAGACGAAACATTTACGCCTAAAATCACAGTGAGCGAGGACACGGTGACAATTCCCATAGGCGCTGAAATGGAATTTCCTTCGGCTACCGCTACGGATGGTAAAGACGGCGATCTTACAAGCGGTATCCGTGTGAGCGTTTGGTTAAACGACGTTATAGTGTATCCCGCCGAAGGCGACGGCATTGCCTTAACGGACGCGAATTGGAAGCCCGATGTTGCCGGCGCTTATGCGGTGACGTACTCCGTTGTCAATTCCGCGAACAAAAGCGCGAAAAAGACGATAAAAGTCAACGTACTCAATACCGGAATGAACGCGATAGCCGAGCGAGAAAATTGGATTACGAGAAACGCCGCGTTCAATCAAGACGGCTATTTGGCGATAGGCGCTCTTAGTGCAGGCGAAGCAGTCGAAAGAAATCCCGCCGTAGCGTATTCGGGAGAAAAGATTGCCGCGGGCAGCATTGTTTCGTTTGCGTTTAACGCAACATACGCGGACGGCGGCGTGTCACCCTGGTACATGGCATTCGGACTTACGCCTGGCTACGTTGCGGAGAGACCTACGTTGCTTTCCGACACGAACTATCCGTGCATTTTGGAAATCGTACAAAATAAAGTATATGTACGCAACGGTTTGCGCGTCAAAGAGCTCGGAAGAAATTTGTTGGATGGAAGAGACCACACGATTTCCGCGAAATTCGACGTCACGGCAACAAAGGTGACTTATTCGCTTTGGATAGACTCTCCCGTTTCGTCGGCTACTTCGTTGGTGGAAGTTTTGTATACAAACGAGTTTACCGAAGGAGCATACGACGAAAATCTCTTTATCAAAGAAAACTTTTGCGGTTGGTTCGGCATTATGGGAACGCGCAATAATACGTCCGACGCCAACGACGCATTGTTGCTAAAGGCGTTTACGGTAGATGCAAAGGCACAAATAGAGAAACCCGTTTTGCGTGTGGATGAACCTGTAAGTACATTATACATCAATCAAGCGACGAGTTTCCCTATCGCCACGGCGAAAGACGGTACGTTCGGCAAGGATATATCCGACAAAGTGGAGATGTTTATTCTGAACGCTGCAGGCGAAGCTACAAAAATCGACGGTTCGTACACGTTTACGGAGTCCGGCGAATATACGCTTAAATACTATGTTGTCGACGATTACGGAAACATAGCGGTCAAAACGTTTGAAATTTTATGCGCCGATGCACCTACGGAAGCGCTGCCGACGTTGACGGTAGACGGATATGATGACGGAGATATCATTGAGGGCACGGCGATGACGGCTCTTACGCTTCCCGCGGTGACGACTTGCGAGGATGCCAACGGCAAAGATTTGACTTCGCGGCTTTCGGTAGAAATTACTGGACCGATGAACTATCAAGCGAGCGCCGGCGGCGAATTCACTCCCTATGCGGCGGGTACCTACAAAGTTATATATTCGGTATCGGATCTGACGAATAAGGAGAAGACCGTAACGCTTACTCTTGCCGTGGCTTCTCCGGAAGAAAATAAGGGAAACCAGCTCACGGCGAACCCCGACGCTTTTATACAAAGCGGTACCGCAGTCTTGCAATCCAATGAGCTTCGGCTCCAAAGCGGCGAAGGCGGTTTCGCATATACGGGGCAAATGATTTACGGTGAAAAGGTCAGTATGCTGTTGGATTGGACGATTGCCAGCACCGAAGACGTTAGTACCATCGGCGGTATTTGGGACGGTTCTTACCTTACAATAATCAATATGCGCGGAGGCGAATCGCTCGGCAATGTTCCGACGTCTGCGTTTGCGAATGAATGGCCGAAAGGATTGAGTATCCTCATAGATCCGCATGATCATTTGACTGTTCGGGTGGCGGGACATGGCACGACAATGTTGGCAAAGCTTTCGTTCGAAAATCTGCGCAACGCTTTTTACGATAAAGACGTTTTGCTTGAATATCAAGTAATCGACGTGTGCAAAGCGGACGGAAGCCTCGACTATTGTTGCATTATGCTTTGGTTGGACGGAAAGCGCGTGGGTAGCGCGGATTTGCCTTGGACGTGGGCCGAAGTCAAAGATGCCGACGGAAATCTCGCGGTTCGGTCGCGTCTTGCTTTGTCGGAGAGCTATAAAAATCTGATGAAAGCGGGTTGGTTGAAAGTGACCACCTATTGCGGCGACAAGCAGACGGGTAGAGACAATATCGTCAAGTGGTTGTCTATCGACGGCAAATACGTGGTGCGCACCGTCAACGTGACGGGCGACGACGTGCGAGAAGTATCAATCCTCGAAGAATATGTTTTCCCCGAGGTGGAACTGTTGTTCGACGGTGAACCGCAAGCGCTTACGCGCACGCTGTATATAGGCAACTCTGCGGTAGGAGAGCTTATCGATGCGGACGCTACGAAGATGACGATAGGCGTTGAGCATATGGAAGGCTTGCGCATAGAGTGGTCGCATGAAGGTATCGTTTATTATACGGCAAGCGTGAGCGTGAAAGCCGCCGTGTCCGATCCGGTTTGGTCGGGGACCACAACCGGCATCGTGACGCAAACGGCTACGGCAAGCGAATTGCCGGTTATCTCGTCCGTCAAGCTACTCGGTGAAATCGAGACGAGCGGATTTTCATACAAGATAACTTACGCGAACGGTTATACGGTGGAAAACCTTATCGGCGAAAATCTTGCCGCATATAAGCCGGTATTGCCTATAAACTATACGGTAACCGCTTATATTTCGGGACAGAAAATAGACGAGTACGCCGTGACGAATACCTCGGGACTCGGCGAAACCGATATTGCGACGTTTGCGTTCGACGAGGGCGACAAATACAAGATATTCTACACGGGAGAACTTCTCTGGGAAAACACCGTAACTATGCATATCTCGCACATTGGCGGATTCGACATGCTGTATTTGCCAATCCGCGGCAGTATGGAGCGTATCGAAAAGACCGACTATTCGGTATATCCCAACGGGTTGGCTTATCGCATTTACGGCGGTACCGTTTGCATAGTCAACAGTAAGGATCAAGCGATGAAACAGTACGGTTTGCCGAAGTCGTTCGAAACGGTAGGCGACCATATGGTTTGCTACAAGGTGGTGAATAACGCCGACGGGGGAAAGATAGTTTCCGTTACCGTTACGCTGTGGCTTGACGGCGTTCAAATCGGCTCGGATACGTTGCTTATGTCGCAAATTGCGGCTTTGGGCGGCTGGGAGCCTTCGCCTATCTACGGCAAGCAATTCGATAACAGAGGGTTTGGCAAGGATACCCGCATCAATTCCATGTATATCCATGACGAAAACGGCACGCTTGTAACGCCGGTAATCAAAACGGATATAGTCGCGTCAAAAACATACGCGCTCGATATAGACACGGACAAAGATTCGGTTGCGTTCTCGATTCCCGCTTATACGAAAATTTTCGGTATGCAAGTGAAAAACGCGACGGTTAAGATAGATGGCGTTTCGGTATCGGGTACGCATACGTTTACTGCGGCGGGCACGTATACGCTCGTTTATACCTTGGACGATGCGACGGTAGAGACGGTGCAAGTGACGGTTACCAAGCTTACGGGCGCTCCTGTGTTTGCGTTTACGGGCGCCGACGCGAGTGCGGATACGGTGGAGAGAGCGATAAATTCCACGATAGACATTCCATTCACCTGTACGGTCGAAGGAGGAGACAAGTCGTCCGAAATCGCCGTGAAACTGCATTACGGAAACTACACCAAAACTCTGACGGCAACCGAATACGCTGTTTATAAGCACAACGTGCGTCAAAATTTTACGATTGAATACTTGTATCACGATACGGTGCTCGGCGTTAAAAACGTTATCGTTACGGGGCTTAGCAACGGCAACGTTGTGACGGACGCTGCCAACAAAACAGGAGGCGGTGCCAATGCCGACGGCGTATGGTCGGGAACGGAACATCCCGTTTATTTGACTGAAAACCTGTATGACTACACCTTAAGCGTAAAATTCCGTATGACCGCATTCGGATATATTGCCGTAGGGCTGCGTGGAATAGCCGACGTACATCCAACGGCAGGTTATGATTGGCCGGCGAATGCGAGATTTTCGTTCGACGGCGGCAGCATACACGTTTATCTCAGCGGTAACGCAAATCCGGATATCTCTTATGCGGCAAGCGATTTGTGGAATGAGAATTTGGTGAATACGAATGTTATATTAACGATACGGGTAGCCGACGACTTTGACGCGAACGGTACCTACCTCGGCACAGGAGTGGAAATCCGCATCAACGGTACGCTTGTTAAGATCGGTTATGCCGATTGGCATATGGATAACAATACGGAAGATGGATACACCTTTTACGTAGCCGCTTCGCGTAGCAACGTGAACTGGGATGTGTGGAATTCGCCGCTCAACTTCGGTATCTTCCATACGTCATGCAAATTCGAACTCGAAGAAGTTTATTTTGACGGCACGATAGCGCAACCGACGCCCGTCGAATAAAACCGTACGGGGGAATGACGGAAAGAGAATTTTATCTTTCCGTCATTCCCCGACACATTTGCCAAGGAGATATACTTGAATATCAAAAAAAACAAATTAAAAAAGCTGGGAATAACGCTTAAAAACAATGTATGGCTATATTTGATGCTATTGCCCGGCATGGCGGTTCTGTTGCTGTTTACCTACGGACCGATGGTAGGATACTACTTGGCGTTCGTGGACTATAAGGCAAGGTTGGGAATATTCGGATCGCCGTTTGTAGGGTTCTTATGGTTCAAAGCCTTATTCGACGGCGGGTTCATTTGGGAAATGGTGCTCAATACGCTCAAAATTTCCCTTCTCAAATTGGTGCTTTGCTTTTGCGCACCCATCGTTTTCGCTCTTCTCATCAACGAGGTGAAAAACAAGCTGTTCAAATCCACGATCCAATGCGTATCGTATCTGCCGAATTTTATTTCATGGATTATCGTATCCGGCATGATATTGATTTTGTTGGATACGGACGAGGGACTTATCAATCGGTTTATTGTTTTATGCGGAGGGGAAAAGGTCTCGTGGTATTCCGAACCCGGCAAATGGTACGGAATACTTACGATTTCGCATTTGTGGAAAAATATGGGCTGGAGTTCCATCATGTTTTTGGCGGCTGTCACCGCAGTGGATTCCGAGCTGTACGAAGCGGCGGAACTTGACGGCGCGAACAGATTGAAGCAAATTTGGCACATCACTCTTCCCGGCATAATGCCCACTATAACCATAGTGTTCATACTGTCGGTAGGTAAGATTTTTACCGATGACTTCGAACAGATATACGGACTTGTGGGCGAAAACGATATTTTGGGAGAGACTACGAACGTAATCTCGACTTGGGTGTACAAACTCGCCAATTCGGGCGCGGCAAGCAGCTATGCGCTCGGCACTGCGGCGAGTCTCGTGCAGAGTCTGGTGTCGTTGCTACTCATCGTCGTTGCGAATTTGACCACCAAAAAACTCGGACAGGACGGTATAATGTGATGCGAAAAAGAAGCAGTTCCGCAAAAGCGTTTACCGTATTCAATTATTCGTTTCTTTCCGTTCTCGGGATATGTTTCGTTTTGCCGTATGTGCTCATTCTCGTAATGAGCTTTACGAGCACCCAATCGTATTATCACAAAGGGTATTCGCTGTTCCCCGAAAGCCTTACGCTTGAGGGGTATAAAATGATTTTCGGGAAGGGATCGGAAATTTATACGGCATTTTTCAATACGGTTGTCATTACAGTGCTCGGTACCGTAATAGGACTTTTTTGTACCGTGCTTGCGGCGTATGCGCTTTCGAGAAAGCGGCTTGCGGGACGTAAGTTTTTTAACGGGCTTATCGTGTTTGCAATGTTATTTTCGGGCGGACTGATACCCTCGTTTTTATTGATTGCCGCATTAAATATGTTGAACACCTATTGGTCTATAGTGGTGCCGGGTGCGCTTACACCATGGTACTGTATTTTGGTTCGAACGTACTTTACGAATATTCCCGATTCTCTCGAAGAATCGGCGCGAATGGACGGAGCAAACGACTTTTTGATAATGCTCAAAATATATTTGCCGCTTGCTCTGCCGGTAGTGGCTACAGTATCACTGTACTTTATCGTAGGGTTTTGGAATCAGTGGTCGGCGTCGGTGCTGTATTTCGACGGTATGCACAGAAACATGATGCCCATAGCGGTTATTTTGCGTGAGTATATACAGTACAATACGCAGGGTTCCGGTTCGGGCGGTACAGCAACGCTGCCGGTGTCTATGAAAATGGCGACAGTGGTTGTCGCCACGCTTCCCATAGTTTGTATATATCCGTTTTTGCAGAAATTTTTCATCAACGGATTGATGGTGGGATCGGTTAAAGGTTAACGGGAGGAACGTATGAAAGTGAAAAAAATAATCGTTATTTTGCTTGCCGTGTGTCTTGCGGCCATCGGTTTCGCGGGTTGCGGCGGCAAAACAGACGCGAACACCATTGTGGTGTATGTAGAGTATAACGGCAGATTGGGGACATACGACGGCGAAGTGCGAGCGGCTATAGAAGAAAAGTTCGAGGCGGATACCGGCGAAAAGATTAATTTACAGATAGAAGCGGTGGGCACCGGCGTTGCGGGCAATAAAATGGGGCAGGCTATGGCGAGCGCTTCGGTCCAACTAGACGGTTTCGTGTTTCATTACGGAGGCGATACGCCTATCAACGGCTACATTTTGGATGATGCGGCAATTAACTTAAACGAATACAAAAAATATGCGCCGGAATTTTTTAAGTATCATAACACGGAGCAGTACGATCCCGATGGGCTTTCCTATTATGCGGGATACTATAATGACGGATTGTACGCACTGTCTTCGCAAGAATATACTTCGGGTTGGGGCATACTTGTACGCAAAGATCACATGGCGAACACCGACTACAATCCCGACGAATACGATATAGCCGCTCCGAACTGCAAGACGCTGTCGATATCCGAGTTTTACGACTTGCTTACGCAACTGAAAGCAAACAATTCTACGGTGATGCGTCCGCTCGTCGGCATGTCTTGGGAAGTGGACGAAGTGATAGGGCAATGTTTCGAATCGGTCGGTTACGGCAAAATGGTATCGGACGAGAGCGGAAAAATCATTCCTTCCTATGCCGCTCCCGGTTATCTCGAACTTATGAAGTTCGAAAGAACGTTGCAAACGGAAGAGTTATGGATAGAAAATCCGAGTGCCACCACGGTGGACTTAAAGCAATATTTCGCGTCCGGCAAAGGTTCGGTGTTTGTGGAATGGCCCGAAGTTACCTCACAGGCCACTATGGCGCAAAACTTAAAGTCCGAAATTGGAGTGGACTGCATTATGTTGGCGCCAATAAAAGCGGACGGTGAGCAAACTTCCAAAGGAAATCTGCGCCGCGAATATGCTTTTATGGGTATGATATCTCCGTATAAATCGCAAAACACCGAACTGCTTATGAAATATATGAATTGGCTGTATACTTCTCGGGAAAATTACGAGCTGGCAAAATACGGCATTAAAGGCGCTCATTGGATCGAGGGCGAAGACGTTACGATAAACGGAACGACATACGACACTTGGAAGTATCCGCAGGGCAAAGAGGCGGAGTTCGCGGCGGCAAAACCGTATTCGGGAATATACTGCTTGATTGAGAGCGTAAACATGTCGTCGCGGCTGTATGCCGACTACACCTTGCAGCAAAAAACGTGGATAGACAGGATACGCAACAATGTTTCCTATCCGGATTGTTACGTTTCCGAAGGCGTTATGTTGCCCGCCATACCGTCTTCCGACACAAATCTGCTTAGGATAGATACAGCGCACGGTAAAGAATACGTAGGCGTGAGAAAATACGCCTGGAGCAACGCCAAAATTCCGGACGGGCAAACGCTTGACGGATTGTTCGCTTCGATGCGCGAAAATTTGTTCGGAAAGTATGTCGGGCTGATAGATTACTACACAAATTCTTACAATAAAATCATACAAGCACGTAAAAACGGAGGAGCGTAAACAATGGTTGAAATCGATTCGAGGATAGGACTTTATACCGAAGACGGAATTTTGAAAAAGGACGGCAAGCCGTATTCTACCATAGGGGTCAATTATCTAGGGCTTTTTTACGATGCGCTCAGTCATGACTTCGATATAAGCGTAGGGCTTAAAGGCATGGAAACGCTTGCAAGCTACGGCGTAAGGCTATTGCGCGTACCTGTTAACGCTACTTACGATACGGAGATTTTTTCGAACTATTTCTATAGGAGAAAACAGTGGTTCGATATCCTAGATAAAATCGTTGCAAAAGCGGAAGAATTGCAGCTCGGGTTGCTGTGCAGCTTTTTTTGGTCGGAAAGGGTAATCCCTTCTTATTACGGCGAGGACGTGGGAGAATCTTTTCGCTCGTGCGATAGTAAGTCCGCCGCTTACATGGATACATACGTTAAAGAGTTTATCGAGCGATACGGCGAATCTCGCGCAATATGGGGGTGGGAATACGGTAACGAGATCATGCTCGAAGCGCAGTTGCCTATTTGCGCTTGGAAGAACGGACAAAGGCTGTTTGGGTGCGATGACATAGTCGCCGTGTATAAACGTTTTGTGGCGACCGTAAAAAAGTATGACAAACACAATCGGTTTATCGGTTCGGGCGATGCGGGACTCCGTCCTTGCGCGTATCACGCCTATAAAGAAGACAGTTGGCAACGCGACACCCGCAATCAGCAACTCGAAATGATGCGATATCTCTATCCCATGGAAGGTGTTAGTTGGCATGAATATTCCAATACCGTCAAAAGATTGAACGAGCCGAATATTATGCCCGAAACCGCCATTTGTCGTTTTGACGAAAACGAAAATGAAAATGGTATCGTATACAAAACATGGTCTGAGTTTTTCAGGTATTTAACGGATACGGCGAAAACGCTGGGCAAAATAGCTTATCTCGGTGAAACGGGCTTTACGTATGACGATGCCGACAGGCGTCTCGATTACTCGGAGTGCAAAGCTATGGTAGACGCCATTTCCGAAGCGGCGTTTAGAGAGGGCTTCCCGCTCACGATATTTTGGAACTACGATCCGTATACCGACGAACTCGAAAGCAAAACGGATATGAGCGGCACGGGTTGGGCGGCAAGTTGGAATGAAAGATGGCCGATAGGCAAGGCTACGCTCGATTCCGTTAAAAAATATAACGTATTGATAGAACAAAATTTATAAAAATAAAGGAGAAGAAGATGAAAAGAAAAGTTTTATGGCTGCTTGTTGCTGCGTTCGGTTTGGTTATAGGCATACGCGCGGCGTTCCCGTCTTCCGTCGCTTTTGCCGAGAGCGAGACGACGGATATGCTGTCCTCTACCAAGGACTGGGTTTTTCAGCAAAACGCGGGATTTGCCGGCTTTAACGACGAGCGTGAAATTGAGATAATAGGCGTTGGGGAGAACGGCGGAGGCGGAATAAATAGCGCCGTGTATACCAAACGCAAATACGGTTCGGGTAAAATATCCTTCGATTTTCAATTGGACTTCGGCCCGGGCGTGAGTAAAGACGATTACCAAGCGGGAAGCGAATGGTTGGTTAGCTGCTTTTTCGGCGTGCTTTTTATGCAAAATATAGAAGTAAAATCGCCGTCCGCTTCGATAGGTATTCCGTGGGATGTCCCGGGCGGGTATCCGTATATGCTTTGCTTCGACACCGAAACGTCGGGAGGTGAGGCTAACCGCGTAAAACAGCTGGGGCTCACATTGCGCAGATACAAGTACGGCGGTTCGCACGATTTTACTCGATGGTCGACCGTAGAACCTACCGAAGAAACGTTCGTAAACAGTGCGGGCAACGAATACGAGTCTAAAATTCCCGATTTTTACGTTCCGGTAACCACCGATAAAATATGGGACGGCAACAAGCACAGCGTGGTTTTGGAATGGGGCAATTTGAGCGTTGAAAACGGTGACGAAAAGGAAGCGGTAAAGATAGAGGCGTGGTACGATGACGTAAAAGTTTTAACGGTAATAGATGAAATGCCGTTTAAGGGTGAGTCTTTCGGGGAAGAAATCGATGTGGATAAAAGGGACAAAAACGGGTATATCGCCGTGTTTGCCCATCATGACAAAACTTCGCTGAGTCTCGAAAATTACGGATA
This sequence comes from Pumilibacter intestinalis, assembly GCF_943193005.1. Classification (GTDB taxonomy): domain Bacteria; phylum Bacillota; class Clostridia; order Christensenellales; family Pumilibacteraceae; genus Pumilibacter; species Pumilibacter intestinalis. The sequence goes on along the minus strand of NZ_CALPCH010000006.1, from coordinate 49,866 downwards.
TAAGATTCGAATTTCCGCTTTTACCATAGAGCCGGGCAAAGATAACGAAGAAAACGGCGGAAATGCGCCGCAGCCGGAAGAAGACGCTTCCGACAAAGGTTGCGGATGCGGCGGTTTTGTGGGTTTCGACGGCGCGATTTGTTCGGTACTCTTGCTATTGTGCGCTTCGTCGATAGCGCTTGTTAGAGTGCGCAAGGGAGGTCACCGTGAATAGAACGATTAAACGTCTTATTTGCTGTGTTTTGGCTGCGATATCGATGTTTTCTTTCGGCGCCTGTGACAAAGACAACGGTAACACGACGAAACCGGAGCATCTCGGGCTGTATCTCGAAGACGGCGAAATGTATCATGACGGCAAGCCGTTTCACGGGTTGGGCGTAAATTATTACAGTATGTTCAATTATTGCTTCAGCAACAAGTGGAGTACCGAGGTGCCTTGCGCGGCTTTGGAAAAATTGGCGGAATACGACGTGAAGGTGATTCGGTTTTCCTGCGAGCCGCCGAGCTCGCTCGGCGCCGCTAAGTGGGATTGGTATTTCCAACGCAAAGAGAGATATTATGAAACGCTCGATACAATCGTGAAAAAAGCGGAAGAAGTGGGCATTGGTCTGCTCGTGGAATTTTTCGGCGATTTGCATAACATCAGCAACTACTTCGAGGAACCTATGGGAGAGTCTGTGCGCGACGAAAACAGTCAGTCATCGCAGTTTAGACACGACTATGTGAAAGAAGTCGTCACGCGTTACAAAGATTCGCCCGCTATATACGGATGGGAATTCGGCAACGAACTGGCGTGGGAAACATTATTGCCCGACGGGTACAGAAAGACGGAGGACATGCGATTGAACGAAGTCAATCTGCTGTATTCCCGTTTTGCCGAGACGGTAAAGGAATACGATTCGTACAACAGAATTGTCGGCAACGGGGATCAAAGTTTACGCAATCATGCGTATAATTCTACGTACCATAATACGTTCGACGTGGATACGTTGGCGCAACACCGTGAAATTTTGTCGAAACTGAATCCGGACGGAATGGACGCCATGTGTATGCACCGCTATGCGGACGGAGCGAAAATAAAAGATTTCCCCGAAAAACTCAATACGATAGACGGAAAGCCGTACAATCTTTTGGGGGAGGACGGCAAACAGTTTAAGCTATACGAAACTTGGACGGAATATCTTACGTATATGAAAGACGAATCGAAGCGCATGGGCAAAACATGCTATTTGGGTGAGTCCGGTTGGCTGTATGCCGATTCGCAAGAGAAGCAGACGTACGAAGATGCTTTGTCGGCAATCGAGGGCATTGCCAAGGCGGCGTACGATACCGATTACCCTTTGATTTTATTCTGGAATTACGATCCGTTGACGAACAATTTGGAAGGCGACTTCGTGGATCGCGGTTCCGGCATCGAGTACAGTTGGAACGAAAAGTGGGGTAAGGGGAAAGCGTATCTCGAAATCATAAAAAAATACAACGCTCTTTTTACCGATATGAACAAATGAAATAAAAAGCATAACGCCTAACGGACTAAAAACGTAGGGCGTTATTTTTATGCAATGATTTTTTGAGTAACGCACCGTGTGCGTGTTATTGTGGAAAATCGATACTATTTTCGCGTTATTAAGTTTAATTTCGCCGAACGATATTTTAATTTACACAATAAATGCGGAAAAATATCCGGCACAGTACAATTCGCAATTCAAGTTTTTTATAACTGACATAACGATTGACAATTTCGATTTTATGTGATACTATCATTATACTATCAATATGATAGGTGCTTTTTACAAACAAGATTAAATAAAGGAGGCGTGCTATGCGTAATATTGTTTTGAATGTCAAAATGCGAAAAACGTCGGTGTCGCTTTCCTTTTTGTGTTTGGGGTAACTGTCTTCCTTGAAATTATTGCGTAAGTTATCGACCTCGTTTTTCGCGAGGTCTTTTTTGTATACCGAAAACCCCGCCATAGTGGCGGGGTTCCAAAGAGCTTATAGCTATGCAAAAAAATCTCCTTGTGTTAAGATAATGTTGCGGTCTGGCAACTGCAACGGAAACACAAGGAGATTAGAAGTCGGAGCAATACTGCGAGAATTGTGTAAATGGAAAGATGTGGAAATAATACAAGCTGAAGTGTGTCCCGACCACATACATATGCTAGTGAGTATACCGCCGAAAATGAGCGTATCAAGTTTTATGGGATTTCTCAAAGGGAAGAGTAGTCTGATGATATACGAGAGATGGGGCGACCAAAAATTCAAATACAAGAACAGAGAATTTTGGTGTAAGGGGTATAACGTTGACACGGCAGGAAAAGATGCAGTAAAAATAAAGGAATACATAGAAAACCAGTTAAGGAATGACCGAATGGGAGAGCAATTGGGATTCATGGACAAGACAGACCCGTTTACGGGTAGCAAGGATTAGGTCGCGAGTGCCAGACCGTACCAACGTGCTTGGCACGTGGCTAGTAGACTAGGGTTATGCCCGCAGTGTGAAAAACCCCACGCTTTGCGTGGGGATACTTTTTTTGTTTTATGGTAGACGGTTTATTTGTCGGGCATAGCGTTGGGAACGGGCATAGGTATGGGCGGCGCAGTGCATTATTCCATACATAAAGCACAAGACAACGAAACGGCCGCTCGAATGAATTCGGCGAAAACAAATTTACCAAACAGTTTCCGTTTTTTGCTTTGGGACTTTACAATTTTGCGCGCTTTTTATACGGCGAAGAAGTCGAAAATATCGCGCTCCCCGATGATGCAGGTGTGCTGATAGAACTGCACGAATACCAAAAAGCCAACGGGTATGCGACGGGTAAAAGCGAGATTACCGAAAGAGCGCTTGAAATTTATGCTCGGAAATGAGTTGCATAATTGTCGGCAGTATTTTTATCAGCTAAACACAAATCAATCGGTCTAAAAGTCTTGCGGCGATTAGACCGATTTTTATAAATGATTTTTATGCGTACGTTGCAAAAAATAAGTCGTCATATCTTTGATTTTGCGGCGGATTTTTTGATTTTGCTATGGTAGAAAAAGTTTACCATTACAGGCGGGGAGTTGAAAGGACGGGTGAATTTGTCGTCGTTTATTTTGTATTCGAGGTTTTGCTCTTTTGCGAACATTTGCAATTCTTCGTCGAGAAATTGCCAATAAGTATCGTTGCCTTTGCGGTAAACATCGGCGTATAGCGGCAGTAGCGCGGAGTAGTTTGTTTCTATATAATCCATTACGGCGGATTTGAACGCGCCGCGCAAATTGAGATTTTCGAGCCAAATCAGATTGCAATGTGTTTTAACTTGCTTTACTATCGCTTTTACGTCGGTTATTTCGGGGAATATGGGCGAGATAAAGCAAGTGGTGTGTACGCCCGCGTCGTGAAATGTTTTCATTGCGGCAAGACGGCGAATAATGCTCGCGCCGTTATCCATATCGCTTCGAAACTTTTCGTTCAAAGTATTTATAGACCATGAAACGCGGGCGTTGGGAAAGGTTTTTATTAAGTCCAAATCGCGCAAAATAAGGTCGCTTTTTGTGGAGATTGATAGTTTGACTCCGCTTCCTTGCAGTTCCTCGAGCAGTGCGCGAGTACGCCCGTATTTTTCTTCGATAGGTTGATACGGGTCGGTTACCGAGCCTATAAACAGTTCTTTGCCAGCGTATTTTGCGGGTTTTTTTATGGGTTGCCAAAACTTAACGTCTACAAAGTCGCCCCACTTTTCTTCGTGCCCCGTAAAGCGTTTCATAAAGCAAGCGTAGCAGTATTTGCAAGCGTGCTCGCAACCCGTATACGGGTTTGCCGAATATTCGCAGGCGGGCAAGTCGCATTTGGTTATAACGCCGTTTACTTGTTTTTCTTTCACAATCGCCATTTTCAGCACCTATCGGGTTGTTTATTTGCACACCCGCAAACGAAAATTTTTTTGATTTACGATAATTATAGCGTTTTCGAAATTTTATGGCAATCGAAATTGCGGGCCGTATAAAAATAATTGCCCTGTTGCGGGTAGGCGTGTTATAATTAAAATCATGTTTTACGTAAAAAGATACGGTTCGCCGATGGGCGAGATGACTCTTGCGAGCAACGGGGAAGAACTGACGGGACTGTGGTTCGATGGGCAGAAATACTTTGCGAGCAATATGCAGGGGCGAATAGAAGAAAAAGACCTGCCCGTGTTCGAGCAGACCGAAAAATGGTTGGATATTTACTTTTCTGGCAAAGCTCCCGATTTTACGCCGCCGTTGAGCTTTTCGGGAATTTCGCCGTTTCGCAAAAGAGTTTGGGAAATAATGCTTGCCGTTCCTTACGGGCAGACTACCACGTACGGAAAAATCGCCGAGCGGATAGAGCGCGAAACTGGCAAAAGAGTATCGGCGCAGGCTGTGGGCGGCGCGGTGGGGCACAACAGCATTTCCGTTATAATACCGTGCCACAGAGTGCTGGGCGCAAACGGCGATTTAACGGGCTATGCCGGCGGCGTCGACAAAAAAGTCGCGTTATTGAAAGGCGAGGGCGTGCGCGTATAGCGGCATGTAAGATTATTCGTTTGCGTTCGTTTCGTCGGCGGGTTTTTTCTTGAAAAACGTTATTATGCTGAATTCGTTGAGTAATTCGTTGAATTTGCCGCGGCTCTTGGCGTATAAGAGTTTGCAAAGAGCTACGCCCGCGAGCGCGGCGCACGTTCCTATAATCATGCCGGCGAGTACGTCGGTGGGATAGTGCACAATAAGATATATGCGCGATAACCCCATTATAAAGGCGAATACAAGCCCCGTCCAACTGTAGCGTTTGTTTCCCGTTATGAAAAACGCTACCATAGATGCGAAAGCGGCGGTGGTGTGACCCGACGGAAAGGAAGCCGAGTCTTCGGGGCTCGCGCCCGCGGCAAGCCACCACTCGCCGAACGGTTCGCCCTCGCGGGTGAAAGGACGAGCGCGTCCCACTATGTTTTTGAGCAAAATGTTGGTGACCAACGCGCCGATAACGAGCGCGAACGCCATGGCAACGCCTTCTTTTCTCGTGCGCTTGAAAAACAGGAATACAAAAGCGAGCGCGATAAACGCCCAGCCTATTTCACCGAAGAACGAAACGAATTTCGCGAAGCCGTTAAAAAATCCACCCGCGGCTTTGTTGAGTTCGTGCATTGCCGAAAAAATGCTTTTATCGAACCCCAAAAATGTTTTATCGAGCCAATCCGCCATGATTTCTCCTTTGCGTTTATTATATTATATAGTATAACACAAAACGAATTAAAGTCAAACTCTTTTTTTCTTGACTAAAGCCGGAAAATTAAGTACAATAAATAAATGGAAAAATTATTGCTTTTGGACGGAAACAGCCTTATAAACCGCGCGTTTTACGCTTTGCCGCCGCTCAATAATCCGCAGGGACAGCAGGTGCAGGCGGTTTTCGGGTTTGCCACCATGCTCGTGAAAATGTTCGACACCATAAAGCCCGACTATATAGTTACGGCGTTCGACGTTCACGCGCCTACGTTTAGGCATAAAATGTACGACGGCTACAAGGCGAGCAGAAAGGGCATGCCCGACGAGCTTGCCGCGCAAATGCCCGTGCTCAAAGAGATGCTCGACGTAATGGGCATAAAGCGGGTGGAACTTGCGGGCTACGAGGCGGACGACCTCATAGGCACTTTGTCCAAACGCTTCGATACCGAAACGTATATTGTTACGGGCGACCGTGACAGCTTGCAACTTATAGACGCAAAAACGCGTGTTTTGCTCACGCGGCGCGGCATAACCGACACCGACGAATACGACTTAAACACCATCGAGGAGAAAATGGGTCTTACTCCGAGCGGAGTTATAGACTACAAGTCTCTTGCGGGCGACGGCAGCGACGATATCCCCGGAGTTGCGGGCGTGGGCGATAAAACCGCGAAATCATTGCTTTCAAAGTACGGCGACCTCGACGGCGTTTACGCGCAAATCGATTCCGTTACGCCGGTTTCGCTCAAAAACAAACTTATCGATGGCAAAGAAAGCGCGTATCTTTCCAAAACTCTCGCAACCATAGACACGGCGGTGCCGATGGAGTGCGAGCTATCCGACTGCGGTTACAAATTCCCTTTTTCGTCCGAGGTGTTCGCATTTTTCGAGCGGCAGGGATTTAAGTCGCTTATACGCCGCGGCGAACTTTTCGACACTTCGGTGGGGCTTCCCGTTGCGCCCAAGCGCGAAAAAGCGCAGGAGCGCATGCTCGTGGGGCTTGACGAAATAAAGAGCGTGCTTAAAGACAAGTCGGACGTTGCCCTTTACGTGGAGGGCGAACTCTTTCATTTGGCGGTGGACGAAAAGACGGAGTACACCGTGAGTTTGCATTACGATTTCTTTTCTTCGGGAGTGAGCGAAAGCGAGCTGATAGCCGCGTTGAAAGATATGCTGTGCGACCCGAAAGTGACCAAAACGGTTTTCGATTCCAAGAGTTTTATTACTTATTTATATAAGAATTTCAAGTTTGTCGCACAAGGTTTTTTCGACGTGCGATTGGCGCAGTATATTGCCGACGCCACTGTGCCGCACGCGACCTTGGAGAGTCTGCTCGACGCGTACTCGATAGACCGCAAAGATATTGCGAGCGGCATGCTCGGACTTAAAAAAAGTCTTGACAAAGAGCTTGAAGAAACGGGCATGCACAGACTTTACTACGATATAGAGCTTCCGCTCGTGAAAGTGCTTTTCGATATGGAGCAGGCGGGCTTTGCGGTAAACAGGGAAAAGCTCGAAGAAATAGGCGCAATATTCACGGCGGAGGAGAAATCTCTCGAAAAGCAGATACACGCGGCGGCAGGCAAGGCGTTTAATATAAAGTCGCCCAAACAGCTCGCGAAAGTGCTGTTTGAAGACCTCGGCATACCCTATCCGAAAAAGGGAGCCAAGACTTACAATACAAGCGCGGAAATACTCGAACAGCTCGACGCCTCCTATACCATAGTACCGCTCGTACTCAGGTATCGCTTTATTACCAAACTAAACGCCACGTACGTGGACGGACTCCGAAAACTTATAGACTCGAAGGGAACGGTGCATACCGAATTCAGGCAGACTCTTACCACTACGGGGCGGCTTAGCAGCGTTGAGCCGAATTTGCAAAACATTCCCGTGCGCGAAGAGGACGGAAAAGTTCTGCGCTCGCTGTTTTTCGCCCGTGAGGGTTTCACTCTCGTATCCGCCGACTATTCGCAGATAGAATTGCGCATTATGGCGCATTATTCGGGCGACCCTACAATGCGGCGGGCATATCTCGACGGAACGGACATACACGCGTACACGGCGGCGCAAGTGTACGGAGTGCCGCTCGAGCAGGTTACGCCGCTTATGCGCCGCACGGCTAAAACGGTGAATTTCGGCATTATATACGGAATTAGCGAGTTCGGGCTTGCCTCGTCGCTCAAAATAGCCAAGGGCGAAGCTAAGAAATTCATTGAAAATTATTTCGAGCGTTTCAGCGGCGTGCGCGAATATCTCGACAACTGCGTGTCCGAAGCCAAAAAGAACGGATACGTTACCACGCTTTTGGGGCGCAGGAGAAAAATACCCGAACTGTTTTCGCCCGTGTATTTTACTCGGCAGTTCGGCGAACGCGCGGCAATGAACATGCCCCTTCAGGGTACGGCGGCAGATATAATAAAGATAGCCATGCTCAACGTGAGCCGCGCTCTCGAGGGAATGCGTTCCCGTCTTATCTTGCAAGTGCACGACGAACTCATAGTGGAAACGGCTCTCGACGAGGTTGCCGCCGTAAAAGAGATTTTGCGCGACAAAATGGAAAACGCGTTCACGCTAAGCGTACCGCTTGTGGTGGATATAAGCGAGGGCAAAAGTTGGTTCGATTGCAAATGACGCATAAGTGGGTTTCCCCGTCATTGCGAGGAGGGCAAAGCCCGACGAAGCAATCTCCCGCATTGGAAATATAAAGGAAAAACAATGAATAAAAAAATAGTAGGGCTTACGGGCGGAATTGCGAGCGGAAAAAGCGCGGCGGCGGAAATGTTCGAGTCCGCGGGCGCATATATTATAGACGCAGACGTTGTCGCTCGCGCAGTTGCCGACGGAGCGGAATGTAAGTCCGCTCTAAAAGAGCAGTTTCCCGAGGCGTTTTGCGAAGGAGTACTCAATCGCGGATATTTGCGCGAACTCGTGTTTGCCGACGGCGCGAAGCTTCGAAAACTGAACGCGATTACTCATCCTCTCATATGCAAAGAAATAGAACGGCTCACAGACCGCGCGGCTTTCGGCGTTGTCATGATTGTTGCTCCGCTGTTGTACGAGAGCGGTTTGGATAAACTTGCGAGCGTTGTAATCACTGTGTCGTGCTCGGAAAGCGAGCGTATAAAACGGCTTACGGCGAGGGACTCTATAAACGAAACGCTTGCGCGAAAAATGATATCTTCGCAGATGTCCGACGCGGAACGCGAAAACCGCGCCGATATCGTGATACGAAACGGCGGGAGTTTGGCGGAACTGCGAGCGCAGGTTATAAGAATATACTGCGAGCTGACCGATAAGTCGGGGAGGTAAAACCATTCCCAAAGCCTTGAAAATAGCCATAGCGGCAATAATCGTTTCGGCGGCGGCAATACTCATGTTTGCCGTCGTTTTGTCTTATCGCTATCCGCTCGGCTACGAAAGGGAAATAAAGGCGAGTTGCCTCGAGTTCGGAGTGGACGAAAATCTCGTGCGCGGAGTGATACGTACCGAGAGCGGCTACAACCCCAAAGCGGTAAGCGGCGCGGGCGCGGTGGGACTCATGCAACTCATGCCGCAAACGGCGGCGTGGACGGCTTCCAAACTCGGCGACGAAGAACTCGCCCAACGGCTCGACGACCCCGCCGCAAACATAAGGCTGGGCGTGGCTCACTTAAAATACCTGCTCGGTAAGTTTTCGGAAAAAGACGCCCTCGCGGCGTATAACGCGGGCGAGGGCAACGTGGCGCGTTGGATAGCGGAGGGAAGGGAAGAATACGGCTTCGAAGAAACGCGCAACTACGTTAAGCGCGTGCTTAAGGCTAAAAAGATATACGAAAAGTGGCGATAGCCGCGGGCTACCGTGTCACGCGTAGTTTGCGAGCATGCGCTTGCATTCTATTTCGAGTTCTTCGGCGAGCGCGGCGGGCGATACCACCTTTACGCTCGAGCCGAAACTCAAAAGTTTGCTTACGAGCTGACTGCCGCCCGGCATTTCGGCGTGCGCGGTGTAGCATCTGCCCGTATCCGATATCGCTTCCGTGCCCAGCCACTCCTCCACCTCGGGCAAAATGAGATTGGAAAATTCTATGGTGAAATCCACTCGGTCGTCGCCTTCGAAATCGCCGCGCAACTTGTCGTACACGTTGCTCGGCTTTTTTTCGAATACGTGGTCGGTGAGAGTGGCGTCTTTTATGCGCGCTAGCTTAAACAGTCTGAAATCTTTTCGCGCTCTGCACCAGCCGTACACGTACCAAAGCCCGCTCTTTTGCACGAGGCAGTAGGGGTCGAAATACCGTTCGGACGAAAACTCGTAGCGGTCGACGTATTTCATCTTTACCGTGCGTCGCTCTTCCACGGCCTTTCCGAGCGCGGCTATTTTGGCGTTTAGGTGTTGCGGCGAGTTCCAGCCCGACGCGTCTATTACGAGCGTTTCGGAGCGTATCAAAAAGTTTTCGTCGCGTGCGGAGAGGCATCTTAGCTTATCGAGCACGGTATCGCACACGCCGTCCGAAAAATTTTGTTTTGCGGCGAGTATGCAGTTTGCTATGCGCGCTTTTTCTTCCGCCGTAAAAGCCGCCTTTGTTATAACGTAGTCGTCGGGTATGTAATATCCGCCGTCGGGACCGGTTTCCGAATACACGGGCACGCCCGCGAGAGTGAGGGCGTCTATGGCGCGGCTCACCGTGCGCACGTTCACGCCCGAGCGCAGGGCGAGTTCGTTTCGTTTCACTTTTCGCCGTTTGGCTAACAGAGTGAAATAGATTATCATAATGCTGTCGGCGTTCATGCTTTGTCCTCCGTGAAAAATTCGGATAAAAACTTTTTTCGTTTTATGTAAATTATTTTATCATTGTTGACAAACGCTGTCAACAATACTGTGGTATAATGTGCGCAGAAAAAAACGAGAGAGGACACGAACATGTTTGTTGCGGTAGACACAATCGGAACGGAAAACTTAAGGGCGGGCGAGCCCGTGGTTATAAAATACGACTCCGAATTCGGGCGCATAGGGGCGTTCGGCATAGACGGCAGGATATACGGATATATGCGCGACGTGCAACCGCTTTGGTGCGTAGACGGCTGGACAATGTATTCGCGCATAGCCGACCGCAGAATAATCGCGAGGGCGGCGGAGGTGAAAAACGGGCTATTGGTGCTCGATTTCGATACTCCCGTTTTCCGCGTGGGGCGTTACGCATGCGCCGCTTGCTGAAATAATTTTTGCAAATATTCACAAATGTGGCTGTAAAAGATTTGTAATTTGCGTTAAGGTGTGGTAAAATAATAAGAGCATTTTTGTAAAATGACGGAGGTTATCACCCTGATGAAGATATTCAAGCGCGTTTACTATCCCATTTTGGCGGCTTTGGTAGTGCTTATGCTCGTGTTGGGAATGGTTGACTCGCGCGTAGGAATGAGCGGCGGCAATCTTGCCGACTCCAAAGTGAACGCCGCGTTCGACTACGCCGTAAAGATTGCTCAGTCCGGCGGAGAGGAGAACCGCCCTCACAACTCGTATGACGCCGAAGCGCACAAAGCGGTTCGCGACTATATAGAAACCGAGCTTGTGAAAGCGGGCGCGATATTGGTTGAGAACGGCGAACTCGACGACGACGGCAACGATACCGCCGAATACTCTAAGACCGCCGAGGGCAAGAACCGTGCTTCGCTGTACGTTCAGAAAACAAAGGTTAAACAGGATTCGCAAAACGGCGACGAAATAGCCGCCGAGCGCGAGGTGGAAAATCTCATACTCGCAATACCCGGCGAGAGCGCGGACGCGATACTTTTGCACGCCCGTTACGACAGCGCGTATCTCGGAGGCGCAGCCGACGCGTCGGCAACCGGTGCGCTTTTGCAAACCGCCGCGGACATGCTTGCGAGCAATGCCGCTCCCAAAAACACGGTGGTGTTTCTTTTCGGCGACGCGGGGCAGGAGGGCGACCTCGGAGCTTGCGCGTTCGTAAATCAGTTTGCGGGCTTCGATAACGTGGCAAAGAACATACGCGCGGCGGGCGATTTCCGCGTAGGCGGCACGGGCGGCACGCTCATGCTCTACGGCGGCAACGACGGCTCTTTGGGCGTAATGAATAAGTACGCGTCTTTCAACGGCAGTGCGCTCGCCTCGAGTGCGCTCGAGGTGCTCGCGTCGGGCGGCAACAATGCGGGAAACAAGGCGTTCGGCGACTACGGTTCGCTCGTGTTCGATAACCGCGGCGGATTTAACGACTACGCCACGTCGGACGACGTAACCGTTAACAATAACCTCGTAAGTCAGCAGGCAAACGCAATGAGCAAGTTTGTGGAGTGCTTTGCGAACTCCTCGCTCGGCGATATAAAATCGGACGTTGACGGAGTGTATTTCTCCTATCTCGACGTGCTCACCGTAAGCTATTCCAATGCGGTTGCATACGTTATAGCGGGCGTAATCGCGGCAATGCTTATAGCCGCCGCAATCGTCAATATGCGAACTAAGGCGTTCTCGTGGGGCAAGACGCTCGCGGGAGCCGCAGTTCAGCTTGTGGCTATCCTCGGCTCTATGCTCGTAATGCTCGGGCTTTATTACCTGTTCGCGCTCTTGCTGTGCGGCTTCGGCGTGCTCCCGTTCCAAGGGCTTTCGTCTATAAAGTTTGCGGGCGGCGGACTGTTCGTATCGGCAAGCATAATGGCGATTACGATAGCCGTGTTCTTCTATATTATTCTTAAGCGCACGTTTGCGGTGAGAGCGGCGGACGTGGTTCGCGGAAACACCGTGCTGTTTGCGGTTGCGGCTGTGATACTTTCGTTCGCCGCGCCCGCGATAAGTTATCCGTTTACCTGCGCGGCGATATTCTCGCTCGCGGCTATGATTGCAACCGCGGCGGCTAAAAACAAATTCAAAGCCAAGTTCGGCATGGATATAGACAGGCTGTTTCTCTACGTGTGGGCGGCGGTGTTTACTCTTCCCGTTGCCGTTCCCGTAATGTTCGCGGCGCAAACGCTTTTCCCCGCGGTTTCCATTGTTGTGCTCATGGCGTTCATGATAGCTCTTGCCGGCTTTATAGCGCCCTTTGCCGACTACCTCAAACCCGTTTTGGACAAGGCGTTCAAAAAGCTCCCCGAGCGCACCGTTCGCTATGAGCGCATGGTTACCGAAAAGGTGGAGGACCGCGCAAAGAAAGGCAAGTTCACCGAGGTGACCTCCAAAAAAATCATAAAAGAAAAGACGCCGTGGAACTATCTCAACCGCATAGGTCTTGTTACCGTGTGCGTTATAGCGTCGGTAATGATTATGCTGTTCTCGTCGTTCTCCACCTCGTTCTCGTCATCCGCGCTCGACGTGCCCTCGTATTACGATTCGATATATAACGACTCTCTCGTTTACGTGTACGACGGTTCTGCGGTTACGGTGGAGGTTCACGACCGCATAGCCTACGATTATATCCGCTACGCGGTGGGCGACCTTAAATGGGACGCCGAAAAGAACGCCTACGTTAAGAGCTATAACGGAAGCGCAAGCTCGCTTATGGGCGGAGTTACGCCGAGCATAGGCGACGCCGCCGACGGCGAAATTTCGTTCTCCACCATAGACCTCGACAAGTCGCAAATAACCGTGCGGCTCAAAAATGCGTCGGCGGTGAAAAAGGTTAGCTTCCGCGAGTCGGGGCAGAGCGCAGACGGCATGGAGTACGAATTCAACAACGAAGAAAACGTCACGTTCAGATTGCCTTACGGCTACGAACTTGCTTCCATGAAGATAGAAGGTTCGTGCACGGTGGAATTCGAACAGCACGTGTTCAACGACAGAAACCTGCCCGCTTCCGATAACCAAACCGAAGATTGGCAGAAGCTAAGCAGTTACGCGAAATCCAATCCCGAAGAGGGAATTACGCCGCATTCGGGCATAGTGATAAAACTTACCAAATCCGTATAATAGCGGGCGTAAAGCAAAATAAACCGATAAAGAGAGGGCAAAAAAGCCGAAAAAAAGCATTTTTGCCCTTTTACGGTCGGTCTTACGGTAGACAAAATCTTGAAAGCTGTGATATAATACAGTAGTAAAACGCGATGAAAAAAGGTTGAGGATATATATGGTAACTATACGCAAACCGAAAAATGCACTTAAGTTCACCATGCCCGCGGGGTGGTGGGGGTCTACTTGGCGAGAGGCAATTCCCGTAGGCAACGGAGTTATAGGCGCGGCGGTATACGGCGGCGCGGCTAACGACGTTATTATGATAACCCACAGCGACAGCTGGTGGCAAGGCGGCGTAGGCGTGCTTCAGGACGTAGCCGATAAGCTTCCCGCGGTTCGCAAAAAAGTGGACGAAGGCGACGTGCGCGAAGCCGAAGACGTGCTCAAAAACGCGCTCATAGCAAAGAATTATCGCCCCACGCTCAGTTATCCTTTGCCGCTGTGCGATTTTCACGTGGATATGCGACTCGACCGAGCCGCCAAAGAATACGGCCGCGTGCTCAATATGGAAAACGGCGAAACCTCGGTTTCGTTCAAAGACGGCGCAACCCGCTACGACCGCTCCATGTTCGTGTCACGCGCCCAAAACATGATTGTTTACGAGATTACGCGCACGGGCGGAAAGGCGATAGACGTTAAACTTTCGCTCGATTTGCACGACCGTTTCAACGTGCGCACTCCCGACGCGGTTTCCAAACTGCCCGACGGACTCAATATCAAATACGAAAAATACTTTATGCTCTTTTCCGCCCGCAGCGATTCGGGCGCGGATTTCGGCGCGGTGGGATTTATAAACCACTACGGCGGCGAGCAGATAGTGGAAACCGACGGCATAACCATACGCGGCGCGGAAAAAATACTCGTGTTTATCCGTCCGTTTGTGGAGAGTCAGCGCGAAAAAGAGTGGAAAGCAATTCGCGAGTCGCTCAAAGCCGTTAAATCCACGTATGAAAAACTGCTCAAAGAGCACACTCCGCTCCATAATAAACTGTTTGCGTCCGCAGAGCTCGACCTCGACGCCGAAAACCGCGATATGGCGGCGGACGACCTTTTGAGAAAGGCGTTTACCGAGGGCGAAGTAAGCCCCGCGCTTACCGAAAAACTTTGGGCATACGGCAGATATCTCATGATATGCGGCTCGTCCGACGCGTCGCACCCGTTGTCGCCTTACGGATTGTGGTGCGGCGACTATAAAGCTCCGTTTGCGCAGGTGAACGCCGCGGGAAGCCTTCAAAACACATACTCTCACGTGCTTACGGGCAACCTTGCCGACCAAATGCTCAGCGTGTTTACTTATTACGAAAGCGTGCTCGACGACCTCAAAAAGAACGCATCCCGCCTTTACGGTTGCCGCGGTATATTCATTCCGTCGGTAATGGCGCACGGCACGGGCGTGCTCGGAATGGTAGACAGCAGGGTAATACATTTCACGGGCGTTGCCGGATGGATAGCGCAGTTATTCTACGATTACTATCTGTACACCGACGATTTGAAATTCCTTAAAACCCGCGCGTTGCCGTTTATGAAAGAGGTTGCGCTGTTTTACGAGAATTTCCTCAAGATAGACGCGGGCAACAAATACGAGAGTTGCCCCTCGTATTCGCCCGACACAACGCCCGCCAACTACGCGAACGGCGGCGCGGATACTTTGGAGATAGCCCGCAGTTCGGCGGTGGATTTCGCCATAGTAAAGGAGCTTTTCGTAAATCTCATAGAGGGAAGCGAGCGCGCCGCAATCAACAAATCCGAAATTCCCAAGTGGAAGGATATGCTCACCCGCATGCCCGAATACAAACTCAACGACGACGGCACCGTGCGCGAATATATAGACCCCTCGTTTGCCGACAACTATACTTCGCCGTCTACGGCAATGTTTTATCCCGTTTATCCGGGCAGAGAAATTACCGAAGAAAATCCCGATATGCACAAGGCGTTTACTCTCGCCGCCCGCAAGAAAATAGCGGGAGCAAGCTCGGAGCACACCTCCATGAGCCTGAGCCGCTACGCGTCTGTGTTCGCCCGTCTCGGCGACGGCGACGCGGCGTTCGATATCATATCCAACATGACCCGTTGCATGGCGATGAACAACCTCGTGTTCTCCGCAACCGACTGGAGAGGCATGGGCATGGGCAGCAACGGCAAGTGGGCGCAGTACACCGTGGAGAGCAACATGGGCGTTACCGCCGCATTGCAGGAAATGCTCGTGCAGTCCGACCCCAAAACAATCAAGATTTTGCCCGCGCTTCCGTCGCAACTGCCCAAAGGCGAGGTTTCGGGGCTTCAAACGCGCACCGGCGTGGAGGTTACCTCGCTTGCCTGGGATAAGAAAAAGGGCGTAGTGCTCTTAAAGCTCAAATCGCGCAGAGCGGTAAAAGTAGACCTCAAACTGCCCGAGGGCGCAAAGAGATTTGTTTGCAAGCCCGCGGGCGGAGAAAAAGCGGACTACGAAAGCGGCGTTGTAAGCGGTCTTTCGCTTGCGGCAGGCAAGGTTGCGAATATAGAAATTCGCCTGTAAGAATCGAAAAGTTTAATATTACGGGAGAACCCCTCCGAGGGTTCTCTTTTTTTATTGCAAAAAAGTTGAAAAAACCTTGCCGAAATACGCTTGAAAATAAACTGAGTTTAGTTGGCTTTGCTTACGGCAACGGGTAGCGTTTCGGCTTTTAAGCGCAAGAGAAAAATTTTACCGAGTTTATATTTGTTGCGCACGGTGTTAAAATGGTGTATAATATTCTCGATTAGCCGACAATCTCATTTTTTATCAAAATATGATAGTAGACGGAATAATAGCCGCCGAAAAAGTGGGGATTTACGCCTGAAAACGCGGCGCGAATATCAGGGGTGCGAATATAGGCTCGGAGGGTAATTTTATGCAATGGATTTGGACAGGCGACGACGCCGCGAACGCGTATGCGGAGTTTTGCGAAAAGTTTACGGTAAGCGGGAGCGGCAAAGTTACTTTGCGCGTGGGCGCGGACTGGGAATACGCCGCCTACGTAAACGGCAAACTCGCGGGCTTGGGGCAATACGTTGACTCGTTCGGCGCGAAAACGGTGGATGGCATAGATATCGCCGAATTTGCGGTAAAAGGCGAAAACGAGTTTCGGCTCGTTGCTCACCATATAGAGCGAGACTATTCGGTTTGCCGCGCAGTATCGCCCTGCGTTGCGTTCGAAATTCTCGAGGACGACAAAGTTTTGGCGTGCGGCGGAGAAAACACGAACTGCCGCGTTTACTCCGCGATTTCGGACGAAGATTATTCGGTTACTCCGCAGTTAGGACCTTGCTGGCGTTACGATTTATCCGCGCCCGAAGTGCCGTACTCTAAAGCTGTTTCGGTAAAAACGGAATTTAAGGAGCGCGAACGCCCCGTTAAAAGATTCGAACTCACCGCGCCCGTAAAGAGCGCTGTTTGCGCTCAAGGCGTTTACAAATGCGAGCAGGGCGGCACGGCGGCGGAACGCATGCAACTTGCCTGGCTGTCAGCACGCAGGTTTGCCGAAATGACGGGCGAGGGGCGGACGGAAAGAGCGTCGCTCGATAGAGCGGTTACGTTCAAGTCGGACGGGAGCGGCGGCATATACGTTATAATGGATTTGGGCGCGGAAACCGCGGGCTATTTGCAATTCGACGTAAGCGTGCCCGAAAACTGCGCCGCAATGCTCGGCTGGGGCGAACATCTCGCCGATTTAAGACCGAGAACGGCGGTGGGCGATAGGAACTTCGGCGCGGAACTTTCGCTTAAGGCGGGGCGCAACGAGTTTTGCGACGATTTGCACCGTTTGGGTTGCAGATATATCGCGCTGTTTGCAGATACTGACGAGCTTACTTTGAGCGCGTGCACGTTGCGCGAGGCCCTCTATCCGTTTGCCGAAATTCAAAAAGATTGGGGCGACAGGCTTTTGAACGAGCTTTACGCCGTAGGCAAGCGCACTTTGAAGCTGTGTGCGCACGTTCATTACGAGGATTGCCCGTGGCGCGAGCAGGCTCTCTACAGCATGGACTCGCGCAATCAAATGCTGTTCGGCTACGGCGTTTTCGGGGAAATCGATTTGCCTCGCGCGGCTTTGCGCGATATCGCGGCGAGCATAAACGCCGACGGGCTTCCCGAACTGTGCCCGCCTGCGAGAAACACAATCACAATTCCGTCGTTTGCGCTCTATTGGTTGCTTGCTTTGCACGAAAACGCGCAACAGAGTTATTGCGGCGAGTTCGTGCGCGAGCTGTTGCCCGCCGCCGAGTGTATGTGGCGCACCTTTGCCGCAAGGCTTTGCGAAAACGGACTTGCCTGTTTCACCACCGAAAGATATTGGAATTTTTACGAGTGGGTGGACGGGCTGGACGGCGGCGTGTTTTTCCGCGACTCGGAGATACCCCAAACTTACGACGCCATACTTACCGCGCTGTTTGCGCTCGCGTCGCGCGCGCTCGGCAGTTTGTACGAAACCGAAGGCAATGCGGAAAAAGCCGAAGAATGCGTTCGCTATGCCGAGAGGGCGGAAGCCTCGTTTGAAAAATTCTACGACGAGCAAAGCGGGCTGTATATGTCGTTTATAGACGGTAGCGGCAAAAAGTTCGGATTGCACGGCTACACTCAAGCGGTTTTGGCTATGGCGGGAATAGAGCGCGAGAGAGCCGAAAAGGTTGTTGCCGCCCTCATGAGTCCGCCCGATGGCATGGGCGAGTGCACTTTTGCAACCTTGCAATGGAAATACGACGCCATAATGAAATACACCTCAAACAAAGAGTTTTGCTTGAACGAAATTTGCCGAATTTTCGGCGGCATGCTCAAGAGCGGCGCAACGTCTTATTGGGAAACCGCGCTCGGCGAGGCGGATTTCGGCGACGCGGGCAGTTTGTGCCACGCTTGGTCGGCTGTGCCGTGCTACTTTATGGACAAATATCTCGGTAAGAAATAGAGGAGCGAGAAATATATTGAAATCGGCGCAAGTTTGCGCTCGCGCCGATATCAAATTGCCCGATTGACTTTTTTGTATCACATAATTTA
Organism: Pumilibacter intestinalis; assembly: GCF_943193005.1. Classification (GTDB taxonomy): domain Bacteria; phylum Bacillota; class Clostridia; order Christensenellales; family Pumilibacteraceae; genus Pumilibacter; species Pumilibacter intestinalis. The sequence continues at coordinate 31,690 of NZ_CALPCH010000006.1, read as the reverse complement.
TTTATAAAATATCACAGTCCGAGCATGTCGCGCATATCGTACATGCCGGATTTCTTTTTTTGCAACCATTCGGCGGCTTTGAGTGCGCCGTCGGCGAAAATTTTTCTGCTGCCTGCCGAGTGCGAGAGCGTAACCGTTTCGTCCGCGCCGTAAAAGCCTACGGTGTGTTCGCCCACGACCGAGCCGCCGCGCAACGCGTGCACGCCTATTTCGCGCGGCTTTCTTTGGCATGCGCCCGCTCTGCCGTATACGTATTCGGGGGAGTAGTCGAGACCGCGCTCCAAAGCTCGGCACAAAAGTTTGGCAGTGCCGCTCGGCGCGTCCGCCTTTTGGTTGTGGTGAGTTTCGGTTATTTCGATATCGAAATCTTTGAGTATCGCCGCCGCCTTTTGCGCGAGCAAAGACAGCGCGTTAACCCCCAAGCTCATGTTTTCGGATTTGAACACAGCCGCTTTTTGCGAAAGCTCTTTTATTTTAAGCTCCTCTTGTTCGCTGTAGCCCGTTGTTGCGAGCACGCAGCCGCAGTTTAACTTTTCGCACAGCGCGATTACCTCTTGTAAAAGAGCGGGGCGGGAGAAATCTATTATCGCGTCGGCGGTTACGTTTACGTCGGCGGCTCTTTGGAATACGGGAAATTCCGACAGCGTTACTTTGTCAAGTCCGCCGGCGATTTCGTAGCCCAGTTCGTTTGCGCGTTCGCACACCGCTTTGCCCATTTTGCCGCTTATGCCTACAATAAATACTTTCATTTGCGTTACGCTCCTACCGTATCAAGCCGAGCTTTTGCATTTCGGCTTTTAACTGTTCGGTGTGCTCGGGTTCAAGCTCGGTGAGGGGAAGGCGGGGTGCGCCCGCTTCTATGCCCATGAGTTCGAGCGACTTTTTGCACGGTATGGGATTTACCTCGCAGAACAGTTTTTTAACGAACGGATTTATCTTAAATCCGAGCATTGCCGCCTCGCGGAATTTGCCGTCGCGGCACAGCGCGGTTATCTCGTGCATTTGCGCGGGCAACACGTTGGCGGCTACGCTTATAACTCCTTTCGCGCCTATGCTCATTGCGGGCACGGTTAAGCTGTCGTCGCCTATGTACCAGTCGAGCACGCCGCAAAGCAACCTGGCCGCCTCGAGCACTTGGTCTATATCGCCGCTCGCTTCCTTAACGGCTTTCACGTTTTTGAGTTCGGCGAGCCGCAAAAGAGTTTGGGGCGCAAGGTTGAAACTCGTTCTCGTGGGCACGTTGTAGGAAACGATAGGTATGCCCACCGCCTCCGATACGGCTTTGTAGTGAAGATACGCGCCGTTTTGCGTGCACTTGTTGTAATACGGCGTTACAACGAGCAGTCCGTCCGCGCCGAGTTTTTCGCACCTGCGCGAAAACTCCGCGGCCTCGGCGGTGTTGTTGCAACCGCTCCCCGCAAACACCGGTATTTTGCCCGCGGCTCTTTTTACGCAAAAGGATATCACGCTTTCGCGCTCTTTTTGGCTCATTGTGCTCGGCTCGCCCGTAGTGCCGCAAGCAAACAGCGCGTCCGCGCCGCCGCTTATTACGTGCTCGAGAAGTTTTTCGAGAGCGTCGAAATTTACGTTCCCGTCCGAACCGAAGGGCGTTACGAGCGCAACGCCGCATCCGTCAAATAGCGTCATGGCTGTTACCTCCGAAATATCGTGAGAAATTTACTTCCCCGATATGATATATTCGAGAATTTGAACGGCGTTCGTCGCCGCGCCTTTTCTTATGTTGTCGGCAACCACCCAAAGGTTTACGCCGCTTGGCACGCTTTCGTCTTGCCGAATTCGCCCCACAAACACCTCGTCGCGGTTTTCAAGCTCGCGGGGAGTGGGGTAAACCGCGTTGGCGGAGTCGTCCATAACCACCACTCCGTCGGCTTTTTCGAGCACTTTGCGTACCTCGTCCGCCTTGGCGGGCTTTTCGAACTCTACGTTTATGCTCTCGCTGTGACCGTAATACACGGGCACGCGCACCGTTGTTGCTGTGATGCGAAGCGAGTCGTCGCCGAGTATTTTGCGAGTTTCCTTAATCATCTTTTCTTCCTCTTTGGTGTAGCCGTTCGGCAAAAACACGTCTATGTGAGGGAGCACGTTTGCGAAAATGGGGCGGGGGAATTTTTTGGGAGCTTCGCCGCTTATTCCGCCGAGCAGGTCGTTGTATCCTCCCACGCCCGCGCCCGAAACCGCCTGATAGGTGGAATACACTATGCGCTTTATGCCGAACGCTTTATGTAAAGGCGCGAGAGCCACAACCGCCTGAATGGTGGAGCAGTTGGGATTGGCTATAATTCCGCGGTTGAGCTTTATGGCGGCGGGATTAACCTCCGGCACTACGAGCGGAACGCTTTCGTCCATGCGCCATTGGCTGGAGTTGTCTATTACCACCGCGCCGCACTCGGCGAATATAGGCGCGAAAGTTTTGCTCACGCCCGCGCCCGCCGAAAACAAAGCGTAGTCCGCCTTGCACGCCTTTACGTTTTGTTCCGTAAGCTCGATTATTTCGTATTCTTTGCCGCAAAATTCTATCTTGCCGCCCGCGCTCCTTGCCGAAGCGAATGGAACGAGCTCGCCCACCGGCACTTTGTGCTCGGCAAGAACTTCGAGCATTTTTCTTCCTACCATTCCGGTTGCGCCCACAACCGCCACTTTGTACTGTTTCATTTTATCGGTTCTCCTTGCAAAAGTTGTTTTTCGTACAATAAAAGGCAACGAAATAGTATGTGCTCCGTCGCCTTTTCTTACCGCTTGATTATTAGCATAATGATATCACACGGGCACGCGTTTGTCAAACGCTTGAAAAACATTTATTTCTTTTATTTTATTTCGGTGCGAAATTGATTGAAAAATCGAACGAAATAGTATATAATCTTATTATGGGAGATACCGACTACCTTATATCTATGCGCCGCGCCTTGCACCGTATGCCCGAGTCGAGCGAAAAAGAGTTCCAAACGAGCGATTTTATCGCCGCAGAGCTTTCGGCTATGGGGCACAAATTTAAGCGTTTGGGTACGGGAATTGTGTGCGACGTAAAGGGCGCGAGTTCCGAGCGGACAATCGCGCTCCGTTGCGATATAGACGGGCTTCCCGTAATCGAAAAAACGGATTGCGACTTTAAGTCCGAAAACGGCTACATGCACGCGTGCGGGCACGACGGGCACACGGCAATGCTTCTCGCCGTAGCCAAAGAGCTTTCAAATCGCAAACCGCAGTGCGGCGTTCGCCTCATTTTCCAGTTCGGAGAGGAGGGCGAGGGCGGCGCGGATAAAATGATAGGCATGGGCGCGATAGACGGGGTGGACGAAATATTTGCGTTTCACATGTGCCCCGAGCTCGAAATAGGCAAAACTGCTTCGTGCAGCGGCGCGATGTTTGCGGGCACCGTGGAGTTCGACGTGGAGTTTACGGGCAAGAGTTGCCACTGCGCCGACGTGAAGCAGGGCGCGGACGCCCTCAAAGCCGCGGTGTGTTTCGCGCACAACGCGCAGGACTGCAACGCCGACTGCGCAAACAACACCGTATTTCATATAGGCAAGCTCGAGGGCGGGAGCGCGAGAAACATAGTGGCGGACTCCGCCGCGGTATATTGCACTCTGCGCTATTTCGACTCCGCGGATACGGACAAGCTCATGATGCGCATAGAAAGCCGCCTCGTGCAAACGGATAATTTATTCGGCACGGAGCACAGGCTCACCGTTCGCGCCGTGTATCCGCCGCTCGTGAACAATCCCGCGTCGCTCTCTAAGGCGAGGAGCGTTGCGGAAATAGAGGAGTGCGAACCGCGCTTCACCGCCGAAGATTTCGCGTTTTACCTCGGCAAAATTCCCGGCTGTATGATATGGCTGGGGTGCAAAGACCGAAAGCATAATTCGCCGCTTCACAGCGATACTTTCGGGTTCGACGAACGCGCGCTCGAAACGGGAGTGCGCATATACGAAAAATTGATTTTCGGCAACTAAGAGAGAGGATAGAAAATTGGCACAAAAAAAAGGATTGATATACAGGCTCACAATGGGCAAAGACAACTTGCCCGATTTCACGCCCGACAAACTGCCCGGAACTCGCTTTCAACTTTTCAAAGACGTGTTCTTCAACCGCTTGGGCGCGATAGTGAAAATAAACCTGTTGGTGTTGTTGTTCTGCCTGCCCGCTATAGCTTGGGTGCTCATAATGAACATGATTAAAACCGCCGACGGCTCGCTTTTGCCGTATTCGGGCAACATAGGCGCGGGCACCGGCTTGCCCGTTACCGACGTGATTGCGCTCGGGCAACAACGCGCCTTTCAGTTCGATATGCAAATGTATCTCGTACTCATTCCGTGCATAATGATAGCGAGCATAGGTCTTTCGGGCGCGTTCTACGTAATGCGCAGGCTTGTGTGGGGCGAGGGCACGAGCGTTGCGAGTCATTTCTTCCGCGGTATAAAAATGAACTTTTTGCCGTTTTTGTGGTCGTCGCTCTTTGCGGGACTCTCGCTTTTCCTCGTTATGGCGAATATCGGCATATACAACAACATGGACGAAATCCACATTGCTTGGCGTATTGTGGGCATAGCTGTGTCGGTAATACAGTTCTTGCTCCTTTTGAGTATGCTCATATTTCTTACCACGCAGGCGGTAACGTATAAGCTCAAGACGTTCGCGCTCATAAAAAACAGCTTTTTGTTCGCGATAGCTCTTTTGCCCACAAACCTCATAATGCTCATACTCAGCGCGATACCCGTGATTATCATGATGATATTGCCCAGCTTCCTGTTCGTGTTCGGACTGCTCATATTCGCGCTTTTGGGCTTTGCGTATATAATTTTGGTTTGGACGGTATATGCGCATTGGGCGTACGATAAGTTTATAAACGACAGAGTGGAAGGTGCGGTGAAAAACCGCGGCATGTACAAAAAGACAGAAGCCGACGTTAAGGCGGCGGAGGAACGCGACCGCAAGAACAAAAACATTCGTTTCAACAATCCCAAAAAACGCCCCAAAAAGATTACGAGCATAGACGAAGGCGAAACATTTACGCCGCTTCCCACCAGCTTCTCGCGAGCTGACCTATTGAAGCTCGAGCAGGAGAAAGAGGCGGTTAAGCGGAGCATAGACGCCGAGTACGAAGACAGCGACGACGGCTCGGAAACGCCGAACGAAACCGACGGCGTTCCAACCGAAAACACTGCGGCGGAACAAACGACGGAAACCGAAAACTCCGACGGAAAAGAGGAGTAATATGTATACCGCGTTGTCGCAAGTGTACGACCTTTTCGGAGAGAACGACGAAAAGAGCCGCGCAGATTGGTACTGTAAGTTTTTGCCGCACGGCGGCGACGGCGCGGACCTCGGGTGCGGAACGGGAACGCTCACGCTCGAGCTTTACCGCAGGGGCTGCAAAGTTTACGGCATAGATTCGAGCGCGGGCATGCTTGCCGCGGCAAAGGAAAGAGCCGCCAAAGCGGGCGCGGATATAAAGTTTGTGCTCGGCGACGCGCGAAAAATGCCGTTTGCTCACGAGCTCGATTTCGTAATCGCGGCGTGCGACGTGTTCAATTACATTTCCAAACCCGCGGCGGCGTTCGCGCAAGTGCATGCCGCGCTCAAAAAAGGCGGAGTGTTCGCCTTCGATATAAGCAGCGAGTACAAGCTCAAAAACGTGCTCGCGGGCAACACGTTCAGTGAAACCAAAGACGACGTTACTTACGTTTGGCGCAATTTTATGAGAGGCAACAGGCTTAATATCGATTTTACGGTATTTTCGCCGCAAGGTGCGTCATATATAAAAACGTGCGAAACGCAAGTGCAGTACGCGCACGCGGAGAGCGAAATACTCGATTTACTCGCGGCGGCGGGATTCGGAGAGATAAAGTCTTACGAGTTCGGCAAGACTTGCAAGCCCAAAGAAAAAACGCAAAGAATAGCGTTTACGGCAAAAAAATAAAAAGAGGATATCAGCGGAGATATAACCGAATTGGGTACGATAGTAAAATTCAAACCTGACATGGACTATTATTACACTCGCGGCGTAGCAAGTTACGAGAGCGAGAATTATACCGACGCTCTCAAGAGTTTCAGAGAAGCGTACGTTTTGGCGTGCAACGAGTCGCAAGACGGCTACCACTCCATTATGACGGTGGAAATGGCGTGCTGTTACCGCAATCTCAATCTTATGAGAGAGGCGCAACTCATGTATTACAAAACGCTCACCGACTGCGACCCCGACACCTCGTTTGACAGCGTGCTCGGACTCATAGATATTTTCAGCTCCACCGAAAAAGAGGAAGCGTATAAATACTATATGGATTATGCGGCTAAAAAGGGATACAGCCGCGAACTCGACTTTATAGAAACCACCGCCGAATTCAGGGCGAGAAAGGATTTCAGAGTAGAGCCGTCGCCCGACCGCGCTATATACAATCTCGGCAAGAAACTCATGGATATAGGTCAGCTCGAGTTTGCCGCGCAGATGTTCGAAACCGTTCCCAAAGAAACCGCGGCTTATGCCGACGCCTGCGTTAAACTTGCAACGATTTACAACGACGGCGGCGACTACGCCCGCGCTCTCGAGTGCGCCGAGTACGCAAATTCGGTTTCGCCCAACACCGAAAGCAAAATAAACGCCGCGCTCGCGCTCTACAAGTTGGGGCGAGAGAAACAATATCTTACGGCTATTGAGGATATAGAGGTATCGGACGACGATATTTCCAACCTTGCGAGAATGGTCAACATATCCGCAATAACGGGCAACGCCGAGTCGGTTATAAAGTACGGGCGCAAGCTCTTGCGCGTTTCGCCGCAAAAGATGCCCATGCTGTGCTACGCTATCGCTCTCTCCAACAGCGGCGACAACCGCGAAGCGCGTAAAATCATGGTTACGTTGCAAGCACTCTATCCGTACGACGCTACGGTGAGAGTGTTTGCGTCGCTCATAGCCCGCAGTACTGACAAAACCGACTTTTCGCTCGTTTGCGATATTCCGCAAGAGGTGGAAACGCAAATACTCGCCGACCTCAACGACGTGCTCGCATCCTGCGAAAACGACAGGGAACTCGTAAAGCAAAAACTTTGCGACTCCTCGCTCGTAACGGGCGTTTTGTTGGTGTTTAAGTTCGGGAGCGAAAACTCCAAGCGACTGCTTTGCGACCTCGTTGCCGAAATACCTTTTTACGAAAACTATATACGCGATTGCCTTATGGACCCCGGGCTTTCGGAGTCGGATAGAAAAATCATGTTTCCCGTAGCAATGCGGAGGTTTAAGAAACGCCCGATATTCGTTACCTGCCGCGACGTGTGCCGCCCGCACTACGGCAGACCGCCGGCTAAGGCGAGCGCGAAAATGCGCGACGCATACGTGAACGCCTATTCGGTAATTGCGCTACTGGGGTGTCAGGCGTTTGAAAAGGAGTTCAACTACGAGTTTAATAAACTGTGCTCCGCGCTCTCGGGCGTGCGGAACGTAGACGAAACCGCGGCGGCGGCTGTGCTCGTAGGGCGCATGAAAGTGATACAAATTATAGGCAGCGACGAAAGCTGTATCGAAATGTTCGGTGCGGACAGAGAAACTTATATGAAATACAAAGAGCTTTCGGAGGGGCGAAAAAGCTCCGCGAAAGCCAAGAAATAAATAAAGGAAGAAATACAATGTTTGATTTTGACAAAAACTTCGAGGAATACGTTATAAAGTGGTACGAAGCGCACCGCGACGAACTCGAAAACGAAGACGAACTCGAAGACAAAATGCCCGAGCTTTACGAAAAGTGGTCAAACGAGCCGCTCGAGCAATTGAGCGGACTTTCTCCGCACGCCTTTTTCTACAACATAGACGCGCCCGACCTCATAAAAATCATGACGTCGTCGTGCGAGGGCGAGCAAAATCCCAGCTCACTGCTGTTAGACAGAATAACCGAGGTGCGCGAATGTGCGCAGGGCTTGCGCGACTTAATCCGCACGTCGCAGTGCGTCAAGGCGAAAACCATAGCGGCTAACCTGCTCACCGAAATGGACGAGAGCCACCCGCTCGACGTTTACGCGGATTTGATTTGCGACGAAACCGCCGACGAGGGACTGCGCGAAATAGGCATAGAGGTGCTTTGCGAGCACGCCGACGAAATTTCGGACAAGCTGTATAACGCAGTGCCTAACGCGAACATGGCGCAAAAGGGCATGATAGCCGAGGTGCTCGTTAACGCCAAGCACGACGACCGCACGCTCAGGCTTTTGGAAGAGCTGTTTTCGAGCGGCGACAACGTGCCGTTTTACGCGGGACTTATGGGCAAGTACGGCGACGAACGCGCCGCGGCGATGCTGTACCGTGCGCTCGACACTTGCAACTACATGGAGTATGTGGAAATAAAGAACGCCATAGAGAGAATGGGCGGCGTAGTGGAGGACTCCCGCGATTTTACCGACGACCCGTATTATAGGGCTATGAAAAGCATAGAATAGTCGGTGTATCCGTCATTGCGGTGAGCCTTGTCATTGCGAGCGTAGCGAAGCAATCCCCTGCAATAGAAAGTAACAGTAGCGGTACCTGTTCCATGCATGAGATTGCCACGGGTGCAAGCACCCTCGCAATGACGTGTACAACCTTGTCATTGCGGTGAGCCTTGTCATTGCGAGCGTAGCGAAGCAATCCCCTGCAATAGAAAGTAACAGTAGCTGTACCTGTTCATGCCTGAGATTGCCACGGGTGCAAGCACCCTCGCAATGACGTGTACAACCTTGTCATTGCGAGCGTAGCGAAGCAATCCCATACATGAGAAACCAAATGCTAACGGAGGTGAGTTTATGGCGAGAAAAATTATAACGCTCGATATGATAAGAGCGAACACCGAGTTTCGCAAACTTATAGATTGCGCTAATACAAATCTCGAATATATGGGCTATACCGAGCACGGACTTCGGCACGTGGGCTACGTATCCAAAACCACAGCCAACATACTCGCCGAACTCGATTACAACGAACGCACGGTGGAGCTCGGAGCGATAGCGGGCTGGATACACGATATAGGCAATTCCATAAACCGCAAGCACCACGGGCTTACGGGGGCGACTCTCGCATACGACGCGCTCAGCCGCATGCACATGGACGTTTCGGAAATAGCTCTCATAATAGGCGCGATAGGCAATCACGAGGAAGAAAACGGACTGCCCGTAAACCCCATATCCGCCGCGCTCATAATCGCCGATAAGTCGGACGCTCACCGCAGCCGCGTGCGCAAAAAAACGTATAACGCAGAGGATATTCACGATAGGGTGAATATGGCTATAAAAAAGAATTACCTCGTTGTGGATAAGGTAAAGCGCAAAATAAGGCTTGTGATATTCATGGACGATATTTCGTCTACCATGGATTACATGCAGATTTATCTAACGCGAATAATGCTTTGCGAAAAGGCCGCCGAGTTTTTGGGGTGCGTGTTCGAACTTATGATAAACGGCATGATAATAAACAGGCAGAAAAAGATTGCCGCCGAACCCGCTCTTTCGGCAAGCGAAAAAGAGGTAAGCGAGGAATAGCGGCAAAAGTATGTCATTGCGAGCAAAGCGAAGCAATCTCGTGCATTAGAAAGTAACAGTAGCTGTACTTGTTCCATGTAGGAGATTGCCGCGCTCGCATAGCTCGCTCGCAATGACAAGTACATATTTCAATCCTGCGGAACATACACATAAGTATGCGCAGGATTTTTTCTATAGCCATGCTTATTGTGGGCACGGTAATCGGCGCGGGCTTTTGCTCGGGACGGGAAATAGTGTCGTTTTTCGGAAGCGGCGTTTCGATAGTTGTTGCGCCCGTGTGCGGCGTGAGCATCTTTTTCGTTTGCATGCTCTTTCTTTCCATAGGCTCGCGAATAGGCGAAAAAAGTTTCGATAAAATAAATTCCGTTCTGCTCGGCAAATACCATTTTGCGGCGGATATTTTTTTGCTTGTAAACAATCTAATCGTTTTGTCCGCCATGATAGCGGGATTAAACAGTCTATTAAAACCGTTCGTGCCCTTTCCCGTGTTCGGAGCGGCGGCTGCCGTGTTGTGCGCGGTTATCGCCTCTAAGGGCGTGAGCGGTATGCTCGATTGCAACTTTATAGTCGTGCCCGTTATAATAGCCGTGCTCGCCGCAGTGTGTTTCGCGTCGTTCGGCACGGAGGTAATGGATGCGTCGCTCGGCATGTTTCGCATGCGCATATTTCCCATAGCGGCAATGTACGTGAGCATGAACATGATGCTCGCCTCCACCGTGCTTACCACTTTGGGCAAACTGACCCGCAAGCAGATAGTGCTTTCGAGCGCGATAGCCGCGGCGAGCATAACCGCTTTGCTCGCGCTAATCATAACCGCACTCAATTGCACGGGTAACTATTCGGCGGAAATGCCCATACTCGAAATTTCGGCGGGCGCGGGCAAGTGGCTTTACGTTCTGCTTGCGGCGGTAACGGGAATAAGCATATTCACAACCATGCTCACGGCGGTGGGAGGACTCGTGGGGTATCTCGGCGGTAAGGCGGGCGGAAAAGTATTCAATTCCGCAGTGGTTGTCATAGCCGGCACGGTCACCTCTTTTCTCGGCTTTACGCGCGTTGTTTCGCTTTTCTATCCGCTCGTGGGCGTTGTGGGATTGATATACATAGTTATGTGTATTAAGTTCGTGTGCAAGGCGGCAAAACCGCGTAAAAAAATTTTCGGAAAGGGCGTTCAATCTGTTGACAAAAGTTCAACGGGGGGGGGTATACTTAATACATAAATATTAAATACATGTAAAAAGCGGCGGAACTATCCGCCGCTTTTGCGTTGTTTTTTTATCGCGTTTATCTCGATTTTTTTACGTGCTTTTCTATGAGAGCAACGGTGAGATACATGAGAGCCGCGAGCAAACAGAGTATCATTGTGCTTGTCATAACGAGGTCGAGTTTGAAAACCTGCCCGCCGTATATAATGAGGTAACCGAGTCCCGCGCTCGAAACGAGGTATTCGCCCATTATAACGCCTACCCAACTGAGTCCCACGTTTATCTTGAGTACGGATATCAGATTGGGAAGGGAGGCGGGGAGCAAGAGCTTAAACAGTATCTGAAATTTGTTTGCGCCCATTGCCCGCATTAAAAGTATCTTGTCTTCGTCGCACTCCATAAATCCCGCGAGCACGCTCATTATGGTAACTATAATGCAGATAAGCACCGTCATGGCGATAATCGCGCCGTAGCCCGCGCCCATCCAGATTATTATTACCGGTCCGAGCGCGATTTTGGGCAGGGAATTGAGCACCACTATATACGGCTCGAGCACCTTTCTGAGCGTTTTCGACCACCAAAGCAGTATTGCAATAATCGTGCCGAGCACGGTTGCTATCAAAAAGCCGCAAATGCACTCGAGAAGAGTTATGCCGAGATGTTTGAAAAGGTCTTGCTTAACGAGCAGTTTGAGCGTGCGGAACATGCGCGACGGGCAACTTGTGATAAACGAGTCTATCACCTCGGTTTGCGCGAGCAGTTCCCACAGCCCGAAAAACAGTATCAATAACCCTATTTGCAGGGCTATTATCTTTATTTTTTTCTTGCGTTTGTCGGATAAATATCGCTCCCTGAGCGTTAAAGTCTTTTTCATACGCTTACGTCCTTATAAATCACGTCGAACCACCGGGAAAACGATTGGTCTTCGCGCCGAGCGAGCGGCGAGCCGGATAGCTTCGGTTCGTAAATTTTCTTTACGGTTGCGGGGCGGTGCGTGAGCACCACTATCCTGTCGGCAAGGCTAATCGCTTCGGAAATATCGTGCGTTACGAGTATGGCGGTCTTTTTCTCGGACTTGATTATTCCGTGCACGTCGTCGCATACTTTAAGACGCGTTTGGTAGTCGAGCGCGGAAAACGGTTCGTCGAGCAGCAGTATTTTGGGGCGGTAGGCGAGCGTGCGAATTAACGCCGCGCGTTGCCTCATGCCGCCCGAGAGCTGATTGGGATACGCTTTTTTGAACTCGCCCAAGCCGTATTTGTCTATGAGCCCGCTCGCGTATTCCACCGCCTCGGGAGTTTTCTTTTTTTGCAGTTCCGGCCCGAGCAGTGTGTTTGAAAGTATTGTGCGCCAAGGGAACAGGTGGTCGCGTTGCAGCATGTATCCTATGTCGCCTACGGGGCGGTCTATAATCTCGCCGTCGAGATATATTTTGCCGCTCGTGGGTTTCATAAGACCGGAAATAAGCGTGAGTATTGTGGTTTTTCCGCAGCCGCTCGGACCTATAACCGCCACGAATTCGCCTTCTTGTATACTTAAGTTCACGTCTTTGAGAGCTTCGGTTTCCGCTTCGTCGGTTTGATATATTAGCGAAACGTTGTCAATCTTCAGTATTTCCATAGCCGACTCCTTTGCGGCTAAAGCAGTTCCGCCGCTACGATATCGGCAATCGAGTTGTCTACGGCAAGAGAGAAATCCGCTCTGCCGCTTAAGTTGCCCGCGTTGGTCATTATATCTTGCAAAAGATTGAAATCTTCTTCTTTCATAACGGGGCTGTGGCACCATGCGTCTATTTTGAGATAGTTTTCCACAGCCGCGGCTATAGATGTAAGAGTAGTGCCGGCAAACGATTTTTCGAGCGATTTGGCTACCGTTTCGGAGTCGTTCTCTTTCATGAAATTGTATCCGCGTATCACGGCTCGCAAGAAGTCGGTTACAGTGTCTTTGTTATCCGCAATGTAACTTTTCTTGGCGGAGAAAGCGGTATACGGCACAAAGCCGCTCGCTTCGCCTACGCTCGCTACGATGTAGCCTTTGCCTGCCGCCTGAAATTCCGAGGCGGTCGGCTCGAACATGGTGCAGTAGTCGCACGCGTTGTTTCCCTCGAACGCGCCCACCATTACGTCGAATTGCACCGTGGTGTCGAAATTCGGTCCAGAGGTGTCAACGCCCGCTTGGTTCATCACGTATTCGAGCGTCATTGCCGGCATGCCGCCTTTACGCCCCGCGAGTATGTGCTTGCCTTCGGTGTCCGACCATTTGAAATTAGGCTCGGGATTTTTGGCTACGAGAAAAGAGCCGTCGCGCTGGGTCAATTGTCCGAATATAACGGGGTAGTCTTTTTGTCCTTCCACATGGCAGTAAAGCGTTGCTTCGTAAAAAGACCCAAAAAAGAGGTGAGAGCTATTTCACGTTCCACTTAATAGTAACGCTTTCGCCGTCTATAATTATTTTTTCTATGAGCAGTTTGAGCAGTTCGCGCTTTTGCTTTTTGGACGCGCTCTCAAAGCCCGCATGTATGGCTTTGAGTTTGCTTATCGAAATTTGCGGCGCGTTTGAAACAAAACGCCGCTCGTTTTCTATAACGGCAGCGTTCTTTCGTATTTTCTTGTCGAGTTCCTCGAATTTGTCGGCGTAGGTGTCTTTGTCTATTTGCTCGCTTAGATATAAATCGAGCATTCGCTCCTTTTGCTTTTTAAGTTCGGCGTTTTGCGCCGTCAGTTCGTCGGCGAGTGTGGAGCCGTGAATTAAGCTCGCAAACTCGGCGAACTCGAGGTTGCAAACCGCTCGCTCTATTAGTTTTTCCAATTCGTCGGCGGGATAAATTTCGTTTCGGCAGGGCGCGCTTCCGTGTTCGGCGGGATTGAATTTGAGTCGAGCCGCGCATCCGTAAGAGGTGTATGTATATTTGGTTTCGCCGCAAGATTTGTGCTCTCTGCGCTTGCCGCAAAAGGCTCTGCCGCACGCGCCGCACGTAATAAGTCCTGTGAGCAGGTAGGGGGTGTTGTCGTGCTCGCGAACGGTGCGGTTGCGCTCCACAACCTCTTGCGCCCTAAGATATGTTTCGTAAGAGATTATCGGTTCGCAGTTTACCGCTTTTATGAGTTCGCCGCAATGATTGAAATAGCCGGCATAAAGCGGCCGCTCTATAATCGGCTTGCAACACATGGGGTTTGAAAAATATTTGATATCGGGGAAGCGGAGTTTGCAATATTCGTACAACTTTCTGAACGAACAGCCTTCGGTATATTTAACGAACATTTCGCGTATCGCCTCGGCTTCGTTTTGCACAATTTCCAGCCTGTCAAGCTCCCTGTTGAGTTTGTAGCCGAAAGGCGGTTTGCCGGGGCAGGTGTATTTCCCGCTTTTGGCGCGGGCGTGTTTGCCCATTTCCATGCGCTCTACTATGGTTTCTCGCTCGAGTTCGGAAAAGGTTGCCGACATCTTGAGCGCGGCTCTGCCGAAAGGGGACGACAGGTCGAGATTTTCGCCGAGCGAGTAGAGCGACACCGAGAACTTATCGAAAAGCTCGACCAGTTCGAGCACGTCTTTTACCTTGCGCGAAAGTCTGTCGAGCTTGTAGATAAGCACAACGTCTATTTTATCCGATTTAACGTCGCAAAGCAGTCGCTCCATTTCGGGGCGGGCGAGGTTCTTGCCCGAAAATCCCTCGTCGGAATATATTCCCGCTATTTCGTAACTTTGAGCGGTTGCGTAATGTTTGAGTTTTTCCTTTTGTACTCCGATTGAATACCCTTCGGTTGCTTGCTCGAGGGTGGACACTCTGCAGTACAAAGCCGCTCTCATACGGCGGAAAGTTTATTGTTTGTTTTTGCCATAAATTTCAATGCCTTCCTTTTTATACAACTACTCGCGCCAAAAGTCCAATAAAAAAGCATAGACCGTTATCTTATGTAATGGTTTTATGATTGTAACTGTTTTGTGAATGTAACGGTCCTATGAACTCGGGCAAGCCGCCGCGCATATACGGTAATATGCGTAAAAAGCGTATCCGGCCTAAAATCACCCATGTAACCGCCGACGGCAAAACCATGACCGACGCGGAGTTTATGCTCGAAAAGTTTACCGTGAATGCGGAAGACAACCGCGACTTTCACGTAAAATGCGAGCGGGAACTGCGCCGCGTAAAGTTGCAAGAGGAAAAGTAAATCGCGCGGTTAAAAGATTGTCATGCTGTATACGGTGGTGATGTGTTCAACGAAAGTTTTCACGCCCTCGAAATCTTTCTCCATTTTGTAACCGTATTTATTCATTATTTCGTTTCTCACCTCGTCGTAGTTGTTCTTGATATAGTAGGTGAGTTTCACGCGCAAAGTATCGCCCTTGCTCTCGTTTCTTGCGAGATACTTGTATTCTTCGGTCATTACAAGTTCGCCGAGAAACAAATTTCGCGCCACGAGTTTGGTAAGATTGGTGATAACGTCGAAGGTGAATTTGGAAAACCCGCAGTCGAAAATCAAAAAGTGTTTGATGTTCGGCAGTTCTTTTTCTATCTCTTCGTCTTTGTCGGTTTCTTTTGAATTCAACATAATGCTTCTCCCTATTTCGTAATTCTACATTTTTTATATTTATATTTTACAACACTTCGGTATAAATTATTGCCGCATGTAAAATATTGCATTAACGCGTACAATATAGAAAGATTTTGCATTATTGAGAAGAAATCGGCAACTTTAAGTAATAATAAGTAATTTTCGGTAACTTTAGGTAGCTTTCGAGGCGGGGCTTTATACCGTAGCTTCGGGGCCCATAAGACCGATATCCGCCGATTTGGAGGCGATAGCCGTCATAACGTTATTTGAACCTCCGCCGTTGCTGAGCTTGATTTCTATGCCGTATTCGTCGAAATAGCCGTTATTCATGGCTACGTACAGCGGAGCATAGAAGATGCTATGCGTCACTTCGCTCAGTCTGATTACTTTCTTGTCGCTTTGTTCGCAACCGAATATCGGTAAGCATAGCACAAGTACGCCCAAAACAGTTGCGAGTAGTCTTTTCGTTTTCTTCATTTTTTGTTTTTCTCCTTTTTTTACAAACGCCGCACGCTACGACGCGGCATTTATATCTCATACTATGCCTAAACTCGGGATTGTGTGTATGGTGCGCAAAAAACTTGATTTATTCGCCCGATAGTGTTATAATTTTGTGTAATATTTACGGAGCATATAAAATGAACAAGACCTACGAACCTAAAAGTTTCGAAGACAGAATTTACGCCGATTGGGAAAAGAAAAAGTATTTCGCGGCAAAACCGAATAAAAACAAAAAGCCGTTTACCATAGTTATACCGCCGCCCAACGTGACGGGTCAGCTCCATGTGGGGCACGCGCTCGACGACACCATTCAAGACGCCATAATTCGCTATAAGCGCATGCGCGGTTTCGAAACGCTGTGGCTTCCCGGCACCGACCACGCCGCTTTGGCAACCGAAGTTAAAGTTATGGAAACTTTGCGCGAAGAGGGGCTTACCAAAGAGGGGCTGGGGCGCGAAGAATTCCTTAAGCGCGTTTACGCTTGGAAAGACAAGTACGGCGGCAGGATTGTGAAGCAGTTCAAAAAAATGGGCTTTTCCTGCGATTGGGACAGGCTCGCTTTTACCATGGACGAAAAGTGCAGCCGAGCCGTTCGCGAGGTGTTCGTTAATCTATATAATAAAGGGCTTATTTACCGCGGCAACCGTATTACCAATTGGTGCCCTTGCTGTAAAACCGCTATATCGGACGTGGAGGTGGAATACGAGCAAGCCGCCTCGCACCTTTGGCACATAAAATACAAAATCGACGGCGAAGACGGATATATTACCGTTGCCACAACGCGCCCCGAAACCATGCTCGGCGACACTGCCGTTGCGGTAAATCCCAAAGACAAGCGGTACGCTTCCGTGATAGGCAAAAATCTCGTGTTGCCGCTCACCGGCAGAAAGATACCCGTAATAGCCGACGAATACGTTGAGAGCGATTTCGGCACGGGCGCGGTGAAGATAACGCCGGCGCACGACCCCAACGATTTCGAGGTGGGGCAACGCCACGGACTCGAAACGATATGCGTTATGAATAACGACGGCACAATGGCGGAAAACGCGGGCGCGTATGCGGGGCTCGACAGGTTCGAGGCTCGCAAAAGAATGGTTGCCGACCTCGAGAAAGAGGGACTGCTCGTAAAAATCGAAAATCACGACAACAACGTGGGGCATTGCAGCAGATGCCACGCCGTGATAGAGCCCATGGTTTCGCGGCAGTGGTACGTGAAGATGAAACCGCTCGCCGAGCCCGCCATAAAAGTGGTAAACGATAAGAGCATAGAGTTTTTGCCCGAACGCTTCAAAAAGATATATTTGCACTGGATGGAGAATATCCGCGATTGGTGCATTAGCCGTCAGCTTTGGTGGGGACACCGCATACCCGCGTTTTACTGCGACGGTTGCGGCGAAATGACGGTTAGCAAAGAGGATATTTCGGCGTGCCCGCACTGCGGCGGCAAAGTTCGTCAGGACGACGACGTGCTCGACACCTGGTTCAGTTCCGCGCTTTGGCCGTTCTCCACGCTCGGATATCCCGACAAAACCGCCGACCTCGACTATTTTTATCCCACCGACGTGCTCGTGACCGCATACGATATAATATTCTTTTGGGTTGCCCGCATGATATTCTCGGGGCTCGAGCATACGGGAAAAATACCTTTTCACAAAGTGCTTATACACGGCATAGTGCGCGACTCGCAGGGGCGCAAAATGAGCAAGTCGCTCGGAAACGGCGTCGACCCGCTCGAAATCATAGAAACGCACGGGGCGGACGCACTGAGAATGTCGCTCGTGTGCGGCATATCGGCGGGCGGCGATATTCGCTTTTCGTCCGAAAAGCTCGAGGGGTATCGCAACTTTATGAACAAGTTGTGGAACGCCGCGCGTTTTACCGTGCTTAATCTCGAAAACGCCGACGTGCTTGCGCTCGAAAAGGTGAAACTCACGCTTGCCGACAAGTGGATACTCACAAAGCTCGACGACGTAATAAAAACCTGCGTGAAATATATGGACAAATACGAGGTGGGGCTTTGCGCTTCCGCGCTCTACGATTTTACCTGGAGCGATTTTTGCGATTGGTATATAGAGCTTAGCAAGACTCGTCTGTATAGCACCGACAGGGGAGTGCGCTCTGACGCGGTGAGCGTTCTCGTGCACGTTCTTCGCAACATATTGCAGTTGTTGCACCCCATAGTGCCGTTCGTAACCGAGGAGATATATCAAAACCTGCCTCAAAACGCAACCGAAAGCATTATGGTAAGCGAGTATCCTTCGGGTGCGCCGAGATACGCCGCCGCAAAAAAGCAAATGGACGCGGTAATGGAAATGATAACTCGCATACGCACGCTCCGCGCGGACATGAAAGTGCCCTCGAACAAGCGCACGGCGTTGTATATAGTTCCCGCCGAGGGCAACGAAAAGTTGCTTAAAGCGGGCGCGGGATATATGGAAAAACTCGCGGGCGGCAACAGCGTTACGTTCGGCAAGCCGAGCGGAAAGTGCGCCACCGTCGCCACGCCTTGGGCGGAGATATACATTCCCATGGACGAACTCGTTAACCCCGCGGCGGAACTCGAGCGGCTCAATAAAGAACTCGAAACGTGCGAGTCCGAACTTGCCCGTGCTCTCGGCAAGCTCAACAACGCAGGCTTTACGGCGAAAGCTCCCGCCAAACTAATAGACGAGGAAAAAGCCAAAGCCGAGAAATATGCCGAGCTTAAAAAGAAAATTTTGTCTGCAATCGACGAAATGAAAAATGTGTAAACAGGTTAAGCCCGCAACACCCCCTACGATAGCTTAATTCTCGGTCTGCCTTAATGCGCACTCCCCATAGGGAACAGACATACGATTATAAAAAGCTCTCAAACAAATTTGTTTGAGAGCTTTTAACTATACATTTTAATAACGATAAATTGAAATTTATATATCAAATAAATTTAATATCCGTATCTTATATTACCTGCAATAAATAACAAGACAAAGAACAAAATTATTGCAACACCAAAGACTATGTGGCTTGCTATTTTGAGTGCTTTACTCTCTTTCACCGTCATACGCAAAATTGAGAGCGTAATTGATGCGATTATTATTGCAATAGCACACCACAGCAGATACGCAATTCCATCTCTGTTGATTTTATCGAAAATGCTGTAATAATAATAATACCTACCAATAATCTGCTCGCCGTTTTCATTATAGCCCGGCAATACAGCTTCATCACAAAAAAACTTTATGAAATACAACGGAACGATTGCACAATTAATAATTATTTTTACGATTTCAACGATAAAAGCTGTTTTTCTTTTCATTAGACGCTCTCCGCTAAATTACTGTTTATCGCACAATCATTATATCACGAAAAATGAAAGAACGCAAACGATTGAATTTTGCGGGAAATATAAAACATATCTATAAGAGTAGGTATTTTTTTGTTTGGTTCTTATCCGTATTACTCGGAGAAGAACATAAGAGAGATTTCGTCGATGAAATTCTTGACTCCTTTAAAGTCTTTTCTCAAAGTGCACGTGTGATATTTGCAAGCCGCTGCTTTTATGATTTCGTAGTTCTCGTTCAAGAACTTTGTGAGCATGACTCGCAAAGAGTCGCCTTTTTTCTTGCTGCCCGTAACGGCGGTATACTCGTTTGCGAGTTTGGGATTGTCTTTCGCGCTCATGTTTCTCGCAATGAGAATAGTGAGGTTGCGAATTACATAGAACGGTCGTGTTTCGAATTCGCATTCCTCAATCAAAAACTTTTTGATTTGCGGTAAGAAAGAGCTGATTTCGCTCTCGGTAGGAAGGTTGCTGTTTAACATTTTCATAATCTCCTTTTTTTGTTTATTTACGCTGTTTTAGGGTAATTACAACTAATCTGCCGTTATTCGGAATAGAACATAAAAGAAATATCGTCTATAAAAGATTTGACTCCGCGGAATTGGCTTTGCAAGTTATAACAATGAGTTTTTTTCGCCGCCGCTCTTATGATTTTGTGGTTTTCTTTCAAAAACTTGGTGAGCATAACCCGCAGGGAGTTGCCTTTCATTTTGTCGCCCGTAACGGCTGTGTACTCGTTCGCGATTTTCAGATTGTTCGCGCTCATGTTTCTCGCAATGAGAATAGTGAGGTTGCGAATTACATAGAACGGTCGTGTTTCGAATTCGCATTCCTCAATCAAAAACTTTTTGATTTTGGGCAGGTAGTAGTTGAACTCGTCCTCGTTCACGGTTGGTTGGGTAAAGTTTGTCATTTTGTTTTTCTCCTTATAGGTTTTATTTCCGCTATCTGCGGCTGAAAACATTTTACTACAAACCGTATAATAGAGAAAAGGGAATGTTTTTTCAAAAGGGTATTGACAAAGTTTGGAACGTGTGCTAAAATCAATATATAAGAAAAATTACCCTAAAAGGAGCTGATTCAGGGCACAAAGAGCAGCGTTCGTTTTTAACAAGATTATGGAGGTATCCGTTATGAAAACGGTTGGTTAATTAACGCAAGAGTAAATCGGTTTATTTACTTTTGCGCTTTTTTATTTCAAGGAGGGATTTGTATGGTAAAAGTAAAAGTCGGCGCAAGCAAGAAACGGCAAAGACGCGGAGCGGTGTTTATATCCGCGCTGTTTACGGTGATACTGTGCGTAATAACTTTTAGCGGGTGTATTCCCATAAATCATCCGGCAAACTATTACACCGAAGAAGAGCACGTACAAAGAGTGTCGGAAAGGGTGGAAGAAAAGTATATAAAAACGGGAAAGTACGACGGCTACGAGCTTTTCAAGTTATATGACGAAAACGACGAATTCAAGTATTTTTTGGTGGAATTCGAGCCTACCGGATTTGTATATGTAGAAATAAACGCAAACGGCGGAGTATCGTTTGGCTGTGCAACATACGGTATGTATACGCAAGACAGATTATCTGATGATGCGAGCGAACCGTGGGAGCGATACTTTTTTGAGGATAATATAAAAGTGGAATTGGAAATGGATGAGAATGGTAATTGCAAAACTTATACCGACAGTCATTTCAAAGCAGCAAATATTGATGAGGAAAAAAGATATTTTTTATATGTAAAACAAGATAGATTTCCGGGATATATTCCTGCGGTAAAAAGAGGGGATAAATACTTAAATCTTGTATCTATGAAAGAATTCGAATATGTGCCAAATGTGTGTGACGATGTGTACGCCATAGCTATTTACCCATTTATTTATTCATATCAATTCGATTTATAAAAATCAGTACGGAGGAGAGAATGATGTATAAAAGTATCAAGAAGGGCAATCTCATACGGTCTGCACGTCATTGCGAGGAGGGCGTAGCCCGACGCGGCAATCTCAGCCGAGAGAAAAGGCACAGCCGCTGTACGTGTTCCATGTTGGGGATTGCCACGCTCGTTTCACTCGCTCGCAATGACATGTATCACCAAACCCGTCATTGCGAGGGCATTTATGCCCGTGGCAATCTCATTCATCAAACCCGTACAAATGCGCTCAATATTTGGGCGTATTTTTTTGTATGAATTTTCCAAAGGGTATTTGACATTCGACACATGTATTATATAACGATAATGCAAGAAAGTGTAGATAAGGATGAATTGGCATGGAGAATTATAAATTCGGGAAAAGCAAGAAACGGCAAAGACGCGGAGCGGTATTTATAGCCGCGTTGTTTACGGTAAAGCTGTTTGTAATACATAACACACAAAAACACCGCGTAGCCGATTTGTACGCGGTGTTTTTTATTTAGTTATATATTGTTTTTAGGCTTTGCCGTTGCAGCCGAGTACGTTTACGAGTTTGTGTTTAACGCACTGTTTTATCATTTCGCGAGCGGGGGCGAGGTACTGGCGGGGGTCGAAATGAGCGGGGTTTTCGTTAAAGTGCTTTCTTACCGCCGCGGTAAACGCCATGCGAAGGTCGGAATCTATGTTTATCTTGCATACTGCCATGCTTGCGGCTTTTCTGAGCATATCCTCGGGAACGCCTTTTGCGCCGGGCATAGAGCCGCCGTTCGCCTGTATTATCTGCACGTATTCGGGCAAAACGCTGCTCGCGCCGTGGAGAACAATGGGGAACTTGGGAAGGCGTTTGGCAACCTCTTCGAGGATATCGAAACGAAGGCGGGCGTCGCCTTTGAATTTGAACGCGCCGTGGCTTGTCCCGATTGCAATGGCGAGACTGTCCACGCCCGTTTTGCTTACGAATTCTTCAACCTGGTCGGGGTCGGTGTAGCAAGCGTTAGCGTCGGATACGTTTACGTCGTCTTCAACGCCGGCGAGTCTGCCGAGCTCGGCTTCCACGACAACGCCGCGGTCGTGCGCGTATTTAACCACTTGCGAGGTGATTTTGATGTTTTCGGCAAAAGTGTGGTGGCTTGCGTCTATCATAACGGAAGTGAACCCGTCCTCAATAGCCGAAACGCAGAGTTCGTAGGTGTCTCCGTGGTCGAGATGCAAGCAGATGGGAAGTCCGCTGTCTTCCACCGCGGCTTCAACCAATTTCTTGAGGTAGCGGGGATTTGCGTATTTGCGCGCGCCGGAGCTAACCTGAAGAATGAGGGGGGCGTTTTCTTCTTTGCCTGCCTCCACGATACCCTGTATCATCTCCATGTTGTTCACGTTGAACGCGCCTATGGCGTAACCGCCCTCATACGCTTTGCGGAACATTTCCTTAGTGTTTACTAATGGCATAAAAATACCTCCGATTTATGTAATGCGACTCTATTATACTATATATAGTGTAATTTGGCTATCGAATTCACGTAAATAAATTGACTTTTTTTCGGCGGGGTACTATAATTGAATTGAAGACGGAAACGCAACAACGCGCTTACTGCAAAAGGAGAAGATAATAATGTTAGACCCCAGAGTGGAAAAACTCGCGAGCAATCTCGTAAATTATTCCGTAAGAGTGAAGAAAGGCGACAAGGTGCTCATAGAAGCGTTTGAAACCGACAGTCAAATAGTTACCGAACTCGTAAAGAAAGTATTCGAAGCGGGCGGACAGCCCTTTGTGGAAATTCGCGACAACAAGGTGCACCGCGCAATGCTCATGGGCGGCAACGAAGAATATTTCAAGAATTGGTGCAAGTACGATATTTACCGAATGCAGGATATGGATTGCTATATAGGAGTGCGCGGCTCGTTCAACTCGTTCGAAACGAGCGACGTTCCGAGTGCGCAGACCGAGCAGTACGCCGTGCTTTACAGTCACCCCGTGCACCACAACACTCGCGTGTGCAAAACTCGCTGGGTGGTGCTTCGCTATCCCAACGACTCCATGGCTCAGCTTGCGGGCATGCCCACCGAAAAATTCGAGGATTTTTACTTTAACGTGTGCAACCTCGACTATTCCAAAATGGACAAGGCAATGAACTCGCTCAAAGCACTTATGGACAAGACCGACAAAGTGCGGCTCGTTGCGCGTGATACCGATATCAGCTTTTCCATAAAGGGAATAGGCGCGATAAAGTGCGCGGGCAACATGAATATACCCGACGGCGAGGTTTACACCGCGCCCGTGCGCAACAGCGTAAACGGCGTAATACATTATAACGCGCCGAGTATTCAACAGGGCGTTAAATTCGAAGACGTGCGCCTTGTGTTCAAAGACGGCAAAATCGTGGAAGCAACGAGCAATTTCACTGAAATGTGCAACGCCATTTTCGACACCGACGAAGGCTCGCGTTACGTGGGCGAGTTTGCGATAGGCGTTAATCCGTTCGTTACGCAACCCATGGGTGATATACTTTTCGACGAAAAGATTTCCGGCTCTATTCACTTTACGCCCGGCGCGAGCTACGAAGACGCGTTCAACGGCAACAACAGCGCGGTTCATTGGGACTTGGTGCTCATTCAAACTCCCGAATACGGCGGCGGCGAAATTTGGTTCGACGGCGTGCTCATAAGAAAGGACGGCAGGTTCGTTCTTCCCGAACTCGAATGCTTAAATCCCGAAAATCTTAAATAAAGCGGGGAAAGGAAATGATAGAGGTTAAAACGATTTTGAGCGCGCAACTCATGCGTAAATACAACCGCACGCAGGCAATGAAGCGCATTTGGATAGCTTTCGCTTTAATGGCGGTTTTGATTGGCATAGGCATTGCGTGCTTATTCGATAAAGACTTGGGAATGCCTTTTTCCGTGCCCGTAATTATAGTGGGCGTTTCGCTTCCCGTGTTCTACGTGATTTTCACCCGCGCCATGATAGAGCGCGCGCTCAAAAATTCGCCGCTAATCAAAAACGAAACCACGCAGATATTCAGATTTGCTTCCGACCGCATGATGGCAAACGAGTCGAGCAAGTACGTAACGGCGCAAGACACGCAGATATCTTACGACGCAATATTAAAAGCCGAGGAGCGCGAAGAAGCGTTTTACCTCTTTATAGGAAAAACGCAGGCTTACATTCTCGACGCGAAAGGATTTACCATGGGTTCGCGCAGAGAATTGCATTTCTTTTTGCTCGATAAGCTCGGAAACAAGAAATTCAAATATCTCAAGAGGTTGTACGCCGCGAAATGATTGATTTTGCGCAAAATATAAAGCTGAATTTCGGCGCGAAATACGTTGCCGAAGACACGGCGTCTTATATTTTGTATAAGTTCGACCGCGCGTCGCTAAACGGCGGCGCGGTGTCTATGGAGCGTTTTGCACGCTTTTTGGGACTGGAGATAATGTGCGAATACATAACCGGCGACTGTACCGAAATTCTCGGCACGGCTGTTTTCGAGCCGCAACGGATATATCTCCGTTGCGGTTTTGCGGATTGCGTCGCTCCGTCGGCTATAGTGGAACGCGACGTTATAGAGAGCGGTAACGGCGCGTTGTATAACTTTACGCTCGCCATTCTTTGCGCCGAGTATTTGTTTTACCGAGTGAAAAACGGGGAGCAGGAGAACGGGCAACTGTCGTTCGGCTTGGAGTCGGTGGAAAGCGAGCGCAACGTAAGCGCGAATATAAATTCGGCGTTTGCGCTCATTGAAGCGGAGGAGGGCGCGGCGAGTTTCGCGCTCAAACTGCTTTTGCCCAAAAACGGATTTAAGCGGCAGGTTGCGGAGCTTTACGCGCAATTCGGGGTAAATCGCGCCACGGTAGACGGAGAAAGGCATTTGCCTGCGGTGCTCGAGTCGCTCGCCGAGCGTTACAACGCGCCCGAGGCGGCTGTCGCGGCTCGGCTGAAAGAATTAAATCTTTACTAAAAACCGTTTTTTGCAAAAAGACCGCTGATTTGCTTGCAAAAAAAGCAAAAAAAGTATATCATATATACGCAATAAAAAAATCTTCGGAGGATTTCCCAATATGGCAAACAAAGATGTTGTAAAAGTCGGCATCAACGGCTTCGGCAGGATAGGACGCCTTGCGTTCCGTCAGATGTTCGGCGCGAAAGGTTACGAGATAGTAGCTATCAACGACCTTACCAGCCCCGCTATGCTTGCAAACCTGCTCAAGTACGATACCGCTCAAGGCGGCTACTGCGGCAAGATAGGCGAGAATACGCACACCGTATCGTCTAAAGAACCCGTATTCGAAGCCGACGGCAAAACCGTTAAAGTTCCCGGTTCCATTACCGTTGACGGCAAGGAGATAACCATATACGCTATGCCCAAAGCGCAAGACCTGCCTTGGGGCAAACTCGGAGTAGACGTTGTGCTCGAGTGCACCGGTTTCTACTGCTCCAAAGAGAAATCCATGGCTCACATCACCGCAGGCGCAAAGAAAGTTATCATCTCCGCGCCCGCAGGCAACGACCTTAAAACCATTGTTTTCAGCGTTAACGAGAACACTCTTACCAAAGACGACCAGGTAATTTCGGCTGCTTCGTGCACCACCAACTGCCTTGCGCCCATGGCTAAAGCTCTCAACGACTACGCGCCCGTTCAGTCCGGCATAATGAGCACCATTCACGCTTACACCGGCGACCAGATGATACTCGACGGACCGCACCGCAAAGGCGATATGCGCCGTGCCCGCGCAGGCGCAGCCAACATAGTTCCCAACTCCACGGGAGCGGCAAAGGCTATAGGTCTCGTTATACCCGAGCTTAACGGCAAACTTATCGGCTCGGCTCAGCGCGTGCCCGTGCCCACCGGTTCCACCACCATACTTACCGCCGTTGTTAAGGGCAAAGACGTTACCAAAGAGGGCATCAACGCCGCAATGAAGAAGGCGGCTTCCGCTTCCTTCGGTTACAACGAAGACCCCATCGTTTCCAGCGACGTTATCGGCATGAAATACGGCTCGTTGTTCGACGCTACCCAAACCATGGTGTCCAAAGTGGGCGACGACCTCTTCCAGGTTCAGGTTGTTTCTTGGTACGACAATGAGAACTCCTACACCAGCCAAATGGTTAGAACCATAAAATATTTCGCCGAACTTTAATTCGCGATAAAATCAAACGCAAAAAGCCCGTCCTTCAAAGGCGGGCTTTTTGTTTAAGTTCTTTGTCATTCGCCGAAATAAAGCATTGACAAACGGTATAATCGGAGAGTATAATTATATTCGAACGTTAACATGCGGAGGGAACTTTATGGAACTTAAAATACTCGGAAGCGGCGGCGGAGAGGGATTTCCCGCGTTGTTTTGCGAATGCGACCATTGCAAGGCGGCGAGGAAAGCGGGCGGCAAGAGTTTGCGCTCGCTCAGCCAAACGCTTATAGACGGAAAATTGCTTATCGATTTGCCCGCGGCTACTCACGCCCATTGCTTGGCGCACGGGTTTGGTTTGGGGCATGTGGAGCACTTGCTCATAACCCACACGCACGCCGACCACTACGTGCCCGAAATACTCGACACGCGCGGCGGCGGCTTCGCGCACAATATGGCGGCGGAAAAGTTGAATATATACGGTAATAAGGACGTAAAACGCCGATTCGAGGGCACGTTCGAGCTGTTTCCCATAGGCAAGGAAATTCGCGAAAGCATAGTGTTGCATGTTGTGCGTGCCTTCGAGCCGTTTACCGCGGGCGAATACAAAATAACGCCGATTAAGGCATGCCACGCGTTCGAAGAAGACAGTCTCAATTACATAATAGACGACGGCGAGAAAGCGTTGTTGTATTTGGTAGACAGCGGATATCCGTACGAAGAAACGCTTGACTTTATAAATAATTACGGAAAGAAATTCGACTGCGTGGTAATGGACGCGACAATGGGCGACAGCTACTACAAAGGGCACATGAACCACGACGAAAACAAAAAGCTCAAAGAATACTTGATATCCTCGGGCGCGTGCGATAAATCATCGAAATTTATAATAACGCACATTACGCACAACCACACAGGCACTCACGAATACGTGGAAAAGATTTTCGCGGGCAGCGGGATAGAGGTATCGTACGACGGTTACCGAATTAAATTCTAAGCCTAAAAAACCAATTGCATTGTAGCCTATTTGATATCGGTCATGAGTTCGAGTACGGTGTCGTAACCCTTTTCGGCGGCGAGGGAAACTGGGGTTACGCCGCCGTTGTCGGCGCGGTTGTAGTCCGCGCCCTTTTTGATAAGAAATCTCGCAACGTCTTGCGAGCCGTAAGCGAGCGCGTAATGCAACGCGGTTTTGCCTTTTTGGTCGGCGGCGTTGAGTTCCGCGCCCGCGCGTATAAGCTCTTTTACGGCGTCTTTGTAACAGTGATTGTCGGTAGCTAAAATAAGAGCCGTTCTGCCGCGCGAGTCCTTGCGGTTTACGTCGACTCCGCGACTGAGCAGTATTTGTTGCGCGGCAACCAAGAAATTCAGATTTTCGAATTGCAGGAGCATAAGCGGAGTAATTCCGTCGTTGTTCGGCTCGTCGAGCGTTTTGAGAGTTTCGAGTATTTTCAGTCTGTTTTTGTCCATGCGCTCGCGGTCGTTGCCCCCGAAATAAGATTTTTTGTTGGCGACTATATGCGCCGCGGTCAAACCGTTAACGTTTTTCAGCGAGTCGTCCGCGCCGAGTTCCATAAGCGTTTTTACCGCGTTCGCTTGAAACCTTTCGCATGCCGAGTGAAGCGGGGTGTTGCCCGCCTGCGCGGGCGCGTCCTGCGTTACGTTTACGTCCGCGCCGAGTTCCGCCATTACTTTGAGCATTTCCGCGTGACCCGAATATGCGGCGGCGTGCATGGCCGAAACGCCGCTGTTATCGAGCACGGTTGCCGACTCGCCGTCGAACAGCCGCGCCGCCTCTTCGAAATACGTGCATTTCTCGTTTCCGAAACAGTTCGGTCCGGATTGAGCGGCAATTATGTGTATGGGCGTTTTGCCGTCCGCTATGGCGGAGTTTATATCTATGCCCATAGATACGAGCTTTTTTATCGCGCCTATTCCCGCACGCCACGAAAAGCACTTGTCGCGCAAGCACCAAACCCCGCCGCTGCTGTATTTTTCGGTAAGACTTATTCCCGCCTTTTGCACCATATCGAGAATTGCACCGCTTTCGTCTTTACGCAGAACGTCGGGAAGAAGGTTTGCCAAATGTCTGATTTCGTCGTCGTCGTCCGAGTCTATTGTGTTTATTAGTTTTTGCATTAAAAACATAGCGGGTGCAAGGCAGTCGTTTTCTTTATCAAATGCAAATGCGTTTGAGGTAATGCGGCTTAGTTCGGAGAGGGGAAGGCGGGTGTATTCGCATTCGCCGTTTGCGCCGTTTTCCTTGAGCGCAATGCAAAGCCCTTCTTTTCTGAAATCTTTCGCCGCTTGCAACGGCGTTTCGCCCGCGGAGTTCGCTTCGTTCACGAGCGATTTTTCGTGCGCAAGGCTTAGCGCGACCGTGTTGTGGTTGTTCTTTATTGCGATTAAAAGCAGGGAATTGTCGTTCTCGTCTTTGTAGTCTATTTTTGCGCCCATGTCGAGGAGCTTGGGGAACAAGCGGCTCGAAGTTTCGTTGTCGTTGCTCTTTACGAGATACGCAAGGGGAGAATAGCCCTTTGAGTCGAGAGCGTCGAAATTGTCGCCGAGCAAATCTGCTATTTCGATAACTTGAGGATTGCTTGCGTTTCGGCTGTAAAAATCGCCTACAAGCTCCGTGCGAGTGCCCGAGAGAAAATGCCAACACGTTCTGCCCTCGGAGTCGGTGCGGCTCTTGTCCGCGCCCGCGGATAAAAGCAGTTTTACCATTTCGAGATTGGAGCGGTAACACGCGAGCATCAAAGGAGTTACGCCCTTGCCGCCGCCGTCGGTTAAGTCTATATCGAGTTTGCGCTCTGCTATAGATTTTACGGCATTGTAAAAGTTATGCCACACGAGCAAGTGCAACAGCGTGTATTTGTACGCGCAAACGGGTGAGGTTAGTTCATCGTCTGCCGCGGAAGCAACGGCGTCTTCGGCTTCTTCGATTTCTTCCTTGGAAAATATGTTGTATCTGTGCATGGAGTCGTTTTCCCGATTGCTCCACCAGGGCACGTATTTACCTTGATAACTTGTGCTCGATTTGGAAAGTTTTTCGGTAAGCTGCTTGATATCCATTATCTTCTCCTTAATTTGTCAGTTTTCCGCGCCCGCCGTAATCAGCTTTTCCACTATATCGTTGTAGCCTGCTTCCGTGGCGTAGTAAAGCGCGGTGTGACCGTCAAGGTCGGCAACCGTAACGTCCGCGCCGCCGTCTATGAGTGCGCCCGCTATGTAGTTGTAGCCGCCGTACGCCGCGAGTATGAGCGCGGTTTCGCCGTCTTCGTTGCGCTCGTCGAGCTTTGCGCCGCACGCTATCAGCTTTTTAACGAGCCGCTCGTTGCCGTTGTTTGCGGCGTAGTGTAGCGGCGTGTTGCCTTCTTCGCCGCTTATGTTCGCGTCCGCGCCCGCGTCGAGCAGCAGCTCGGCAATCAATAAATTGTCGTCTTCCGCCGCGGTGCAAAGCGGGGTAAACATACCGTCGTTCCGTGCGTTTATATTGCACTTGCCGCTCGCAAGCATGGCTTTCACCACTTCGCTTTGCCCATTGTGACAAGCCTGATGAAGCGGCGTGTTGCCGTATGCGTCGGTAGTGCCCGCCTCGTCCGCGGAAATATTTCCTATGAGCTGAACGAGTCCGTAAGCGTTGGCGTAGTCTAACGCGGTGCGCCCGGCGTTGTCCGCCGCCGACGCGTCTGCGCCGAGTTCTATCAGATATTTTGCGGCTTCTGCTTTTTTCGCCTCTATTGCGTACATGAGCGCGTTTTTGCCGTCTTTATCCGTTGCGTTAACGTCCGCGCCTCCGTCTGCGGCAAGTTTGATTACCTCTTTGTTGCCCGACGCGGCGGCATAGTGCAGGGGAGACACCGACGTGTTGGAAATCGCGTTTATGTTCGCGCCCTTGTCTAACAAAAGTTTTACTATATCCTTATAGCCCTTTTTGCATGTGTAGTGCAGAGGCGAAAGTCCCGCGCCGTCTACCGCGTCCACGTTTATGCCGTCCTTTTTGAGAAAGGCGATAACAACGCCCTTTTGTCCGTTTTGACATGCCTTAAGCAAAAGTTGTTCCATTTTTACCTCCGCCGTGTTCGACTGATTTTATACCGTAATATTATATAACTTGCAAACGGGTTTGTCAAGTTTGGGAGAATTGCTCCGTCGGCGTAAAATTTACATTTTCCGCTATGTATAAGCGTTGAATAGTGAATTGATAGTTTTATAAAAAGAACGAACCTGTTCGGTTCGTTCTTTAACGAAAATGGTGGAGAATATGTAACGTAAAACGAATTTTATAATTCAAGCCAACTGTGCTACAAGGTCAAGAAACTTTTTCTCGTTAAGAATTTCATTGGATACATATTGCCCATTGTAAAATACGGCATAATTTGTCCACGCCATAGGTGCTTTTTGCGCCTTTTCTTTACTGTCTAACAACACGCTTTCAAACGGTATGCCTTTTTCTTTCGCAACTTGCTCGACTATCGGAATATATTTAGCCGTGAACGGACAACCGTGCGAATAATAAACTATGAAACCTTGCTTATCTATTTGCGGCGTTTTTGCGCTGTCTTTGAATTTCGGAACGGGTGCATTATCGTCAAAAGGCATATACAGTAATGTAAAAAACGGCTCGGCTTTGTCCGCTACCGAAAAACCTTTATAGGCGAGATATTTCGGGTCTGATAAAAACGGCATTTTATTCGGTGAAGATATAACGGTTATGCCGTTCTTGCCTTGCGCTTTTGCATCGGCAATACAAGCGTTTAATAAATCGTTAGCATAGCCGTGTCCCTTGAACGAACCCGAAACCCAAAAACAGTTTATGTGCATATAGCCGTCCGCTTCGATAGGACACCAAGCGTTTTCGGCGGGTATATACTCGATAAAGCATTTACCACGCTCGGTAGATTTCAAAAACACCAAACCGTCTTTAAGTCTTTCGGATAGCCACGCTTTTTTGCTCGTTACTTGAATATCTTTATTGTTTGAGATAGCGCAACAGATATGTTCTTTATCTAAATTTTCAAGAGTGAGTTTTATATATTCCATTTCGATTAAACCGCCTTTTAAGATATTTATATTATATCACAAATAAACGGCATTTTCAACTATATAACTGCGCTTAAAGTATAATGGCACTGTGGCGGGTGCTTGATAAAACAAGCGGCTCGCTACGAACCGACTAAACACAACAAACAAAACTGAGAAACAGCCGAAAAAGCAAAGCGGCAACGAAAAATCGGGGTTCGCGCGCAGGCTTTCCGCGAAAATTGAAAATAAAAAAGGTTGCACACTTTATGTGTTCAACCTTTAACGAAAATGGTGGAGCTAAGGGGAGAGGCGGTCGCTGTCGCTCCCTTGGTGGCGAGTGTGGCGCACAAAGCGAATTGCGGCTGTATTTGTCGCCACCGCGAACTATCGCCTACGACTCAAAATTTCTCATTTCCACATAGTTTCACCACAAAAAAAGCAGGGATAAAACCCTGCTTTTTTATGGTGGAGCGGAAGAAACCTAAAACGAATTTTGTCCGAGTTGATTGGATACAAAATGTTCCGTGCCGGTACTGTTC
>NZ_CALPCH010000005.1 GCF_943193005.1 Pumilibacter intestinalis | reverse complement strand
GAACAGTACCGGCACGGAACATTTTGTATCCAATCAACTCGGACAAAATTCGTTTTAGGTTTCTTCCGCTCCACCATTACGGGGGTATACTCACACCCTCTACGAGAGAGAAATCGCATTTGCGGTTTCTTTTTCTTTTGCGGTGCGCTTGTTACTATCAAGCACCCGCAAAGTGCCACAAGTCCGTTTTTTATGCAAAAGGGCATAGCGGCGGTCGCTTTTCTAATGGATGAGATTGCCGCGCTCACTGCGTTCGCTCGCAATGACGTGTAGCCTGTATGAGATTGCCGCGCTCACTGCGTTCGCTCGCAATGACGGGTAGCCCATATGAGATTGCCGCGCTCACTGCGTTCGCTCGCAATGACGGGTAGCCCATATTGGGTTCGTGCTTTTTTTGTGCGTTAAGGATTTGATACGGGAGGGAGTTTGGTTTTTGCGGGTATTATATGCTTGCAATGCGGTTGCGTTTGAGATATAATATAAACGAAACGCGCGATTGAATGGTTCGAGCGGGCGGACAATTACGGAGCGCACGGCTTGCCGCTCATTCATCACGCCGATTGGAACGACGCTTTGAACATACCCGACGAAAAAGCCGAATCGGTGCTCATGGCAATGCTCATATGCAAGGCTTACAGCGATATGGCGGAGCTTGCCGACTACGTCGGCGACAAAGATTACGCCGACAAAATGCGCTCGGGCAAAGCGAAACTCGCCGCCGCGACAAACGCCGCCGCGTACAACGGCGACTATTACGTGCGGGCGTTTTCCAAATTCGGCACGGTGGGCGATAAAGACTGCTCGGGCGGAAAAATATACGTTAACACGCAGTCGTGGGCTATACTTTCGGGAATTTGCCCGCGCGAGCGCATGCAAAGCGTGATTGCCGCCATGGACTCCATGGAAACCGAAAAGGGCATACCCATGTGCTCGCCCGCTTACCAAACTTACGACGAAACGGTGGGGCGCATGAGCGGCATGCTTGCGGGAGTGTACGAAAACGGCGGCATATACAATCATGCCGGTTGCTTCAAGGTTATGGCGGACTGCGCTTTGGGGCGCGGCGACGAAGCCGTTCGCGCACTCAAAAAAATCGCGCCCGACGGCAAAAACAATCCGTCGAGCGTTACCACCGCCGAACCGTACGTGTTCACCAACTGCTATCTTTTGCACCCCTCGGTGAATATGCAAGTGGGCTTTTCGTGGCAAACGGGCACGTCGGCGTGGGGGCTTATGTGCGTGTACGAGGGCATTTTGGGCTTGAAACGCGGATACGACGGCTTGCATATAGAGCCTGCGCTTCCTTCCGATTGGCAAACCGCGGAGGCGGTGCGCACGTATCGCGGCAACCGTTTGCATATTCTTTACGTAAACAAAGGCGGTAAATCGGTGCGGCTCGCCGTAGACGGCAAAAGCGTTAGCGGCAACGTAATTCCGCTTTTCGATGATGACAAAGAGCACGAAATAACGGTAACTCTCGGGGAATAAAATAAAAAACAAAAAGAGCGGTAAGCATAGGCTTGCCGCTCTTTTGCGTTGTTATGCGATTATCAGAAATCCACTTCGGTGTCGTAGTAGCAGCACTTGAGCAGTTTCTCCATTTCCTCAACCGACGGCTGACGGGGGTTCGAGCCGGTGCATGCGTCGCCGAGCGCGTTCACGGCTATATCGTGCAGTCTTTCGAGGAATGCGTTTTCGGGCACGAAACCTTGCTCGCAAGGATAGCTGTCCGCGCCGTAGTGCTTGATGCAGTGGGGAATATTGAGGTCGTCGCTCATCTTTCTGAGCATGGCTATGAGAAGGTCGACTTTTTCGTCGTCGTTCTTGCCGCCGAGGTTGAGGAAATCGGCTATTTCGCCGTAGCGTTTTTTCGCCGTTTCGTCTTTGGAGTTGAACTTGATTACTTTGGGAAGATACATTGCGTTCGCCGCGCCGTGTATTATATGCGCTCCGAAATCGTCGAACGCCGCGCCCGTCTTGTGCGCCATGGAGTGCACTATGCCGAGCAGAGCGTTGGAGAATGCCATGCCCGCAAGGCACTGCGCGTTGTGCATGCTGTCGCGCTTAGCCATATCGCCGTTGTAGGAAGCCACGAGGTCGCGGTCTATCATTTTGATTGCGTGGAGAGCGAGAGGGTCGGTGTAGTCGCAGTTTGCCGTGGATACGTACGCTTCCACAGCGTGGGTCATTGCGTCCATGCCGGTGTGCGCAACCAGCTTTTTGGGCATGGTTTCGGCAAGGTCGGGGTCTACTATAGCCACGTCGGGCGTAATCTCGAAATCGGCTATGGGGTACTTAATGCCCTTGCTGTAGTCGGTTATTATAGAGAAAGCCGTAACCTCGGTAGCCGTGCCCGAAGTGGAAGATATCGCGCAAAAACGAGCCTTTTTGCGGAGCGCGGGTATGCCGAACACCTTGCACATTTCTTCGAACGTGATGTTCGGGTACTCGTACTTTATCCACATTGCTTTGGCGGCGTCTATGGGCGAACCGCCGCCCATGGCTATAATCCAATCGGGCTTGAACTTGAGCATTGCGTCCGCGCCCTTCATAACCGTTTCCACGCTGGGGTCGGGCTCTATGCCTTCGAAAATTTCCACCTTCATGCCCGCTTCTTTGAGGTAAGCCACGGCTTTGTCCAAAAAGCCGAACTTTTTCATCGAGCCGCCGCCCACGCAAATCATGGCGCGTTTGCCGTCAAACGATTTGAGCGCTTCGAGCGAGCCTTTTCCGTGATACAGGTCTCTCGGTAAAGTAAATCTTGCCATTGTCAACATATCCTCCATAAATTTAAGTATTTTAATATATACATATTATAGCACCGGGCAAATATTCTGTCAACTAAATCGCTAAAAATTTATCGATTAAAAAAACTTTATTCGCTTGACAATTTCGCGGGGGGGGGTATAATCTATATTATATATGGAAGAGAGCAAAGACGATATAATTGTAATAGAAGGGCTTAACAAATCGTTCGGCGAAATAAAGGCGGTGAACGACCTTTCGTTTAAGGTGAAACGCGGCGAGCTGTTTGCCTTTTTGGGCGTGAACGGCGCGGGCAAGAGCACTACCATTTCCATAATGTGCGGCAGCCTTTCGCGCGACGGCGGCACGGTTATAATAGACGGCGTGAACATAGACGAAAGACCCGACGCGGTAAAAAGCGAGATAGGCGTGGTGTTTCAGTCGTCGGGGCTTGACAAGCAGTTGAGCGTGTCGGACAACCTAAAGAGCCGCGCCGCTCTATACGGCATATGCGGCGAGGCGTTCAAGGCGAGGCTCAACGAACTTACCGATTTGCTCGACCTACAAAAACTTTTGCGCCGACCGCTCGGAAAACTTTCGGGCGGACAGCGCAGGCGCATAGATATAGCCCGCGCGCTGATACACAAGCCGCGACTGCTCGTTTTGGACGAACCCACCACGGGGCTCGACCCGCAGACTCGCAAAACCATATGGCGGGTGGTGGAAAAGTTGCGTCGCGACGAGGGCATGACGGTGTTTCTCACCACGCACTACATGGAAGAAGCGGCTGACGCCGACTACGTGGTGATACTGAGCGAGGGCAAAAAGGTTGCCGAGGGCACGCCCATAGAGCTCAAGAACAAATACACGGGCGATTTCGTAACCATTTACGGCGCGACCGAAAAGCAGATACAAAGTCTGGGGATAAAAGCGGAAAGGCGGGGCGACGCGTACCGCATAGCCGTGCCCGACACTGCGGCGGCAACCGCGCTGATTACCGCTCATCCCGACGTATTCACCGACTACGAGGTTGTGAAGGGCAAGATGGATGACGTATTTTTGGCGGTTACGGGCACCGAACTCGCAGGGGAGTAATTATGAATACTTTATTTGCGCTTACCAAGCGTAACGTGAAACTTTTTTTCAAAGACAAAATGCTGTTTTTTACGTCGCTTATCACGCCCGTTATTTTGCTCGTTTTGTACGTGACTTTTTTGGCGGGCGTGTTCGAAGACGTTTTCAGAGCGAGTTTGCCCGAGGGCACGAGCGACAAACTGATAAACGCCGCGGTGGGCGGTCAGTTGTTTTCGTCGCTTTTGGCGGTGTGTTGCGTTACCGTCGCGTTTTGCTCCAACATGCTCATGATTGCCGATAAAACCAACGGGGCGCGCGGCGATATTGCCATCTCGCCCGTTCGCCGCTCAACCGTCGCGCTTTCCTATTTTATAGCCTCGGCATTTTCCACCCTTATCATTTGCTTTGCCGCAACCGCGGTGTGCCTTGTGTATATTGCGTGCATAGGGTGGTACATGAGTTTTGCGGATATAATGCTCATACTGCTCGACGTGATTGTGCTTACGCTTTTCGGCACGGGGCTAAGCTCGCTTATAAACTATTTTCTTTCGTCGCAGGGGCAGATGAGCGCGGTGGGCACGATAATAAGCGCGGGCTACGGCTTTATTTGCGGCGCGTACATGCCCATATCTCAGTACGGGAGCGTGCTCGGTCACGTGCTTTCCTTTTTGCCCGGCACATACGGCACGTCGCTTTTCCGCAATCACGCGCTTGCGGGCGTACTTTCCGAAATGGAAAATCTCGGCTACCCGTCCGAGGCGATAGCGAGCCTGCGCGACTCGCTGGACTGTAACGTGTATTTCTTCGGCAACAGCGTGCCCGTAGGCGCAATGTACGCCATACTCGGCGGCTTTACCGCCCTCGTGGTGGGAGCATACATACTGCTCAACGTGTTCGGCGGAAAAAAGCGCAAGAACAAACTTAAACAAAAAGCGCAATAAACATTGCAATAAAAAAAGCATGAAAATAATAAACGCCGCGTTTCGGAACAGTGAAAACGCGGCGTTTTTCGTTGTGCGAAAAAATTGCGTGCAAACGCTTGACGGGGGGGGACTTAGTTTATAATAGCTGTAGTAAAACGTAGGCGTTAAAGCAAGACTGACAAAAGCTGTCAGCTATACGCTTTGGGGTAACGCAAAACCGTGGTATAATTATAACGTATAGTCGGAGTGCGTTCCGATAAACCGTTTGAAATCGAGGAGGATGTATTGTATGAAAGGTAAAAGCAAAATTTTGTTTGCGTTGTGTTTTGCATTTGTTTTGGCGGTTGCCGCTTTCGGTCTAACCGCATGCGGACAAAGCTCGGGTTCGAGTTCGGGCGGCGACAACTCCGGCGGCGGCACTACAAATCCGCCCGGGCATATGCATACAATGACTCATTATTCGGCGAAAGCTCCCGGTTGCACCGAAAGCGGCAACGTCGAGTATTGGCGTTGCCGCGATTGCAAAAAGCAGTTTTCCGACAGTAAAGGCGTTACCGAAATAAAAAACGTTTCGTTGTCCGCTACCGGTCATACGTATTCGCCTAAATGGTCATACAACGACGAATACCATTGGCATGCGGCTACGTGTAAGCATACCTCCGAGTTAAAAGACAAGCAGGCGCACGCGTTAAATAACGGCGCGTGCAACTGCGGATATAAAATTGAAGGTACGGAAGGATTGATATATGCGCCGTTTCGTACGGGATATGCCGTAACGGGTTACGAAGGCACGGCAACCAAAGTGATAGTGCCCGCCGCATATGAAGGCAAACCGGTGCTTGCCATAGGTACGGGCACGGGCGACGGATTTGCATATTCCGCTTCCGTTACCGAAATAGTTTTGCCGAATACGATACAGCAAATACAGGCGCAGGCGTTCTCCTACTGCACTAAATTGCAAAAGATAGAAATTCCGTCTTGCCTTAATATGGGCGACGGCGCGTTTATGAATTGCTTGGCGTTGACCGAAATAACCTTGCCCGAAAATTGCATTTCATACGGCAATTCGCTTTTCTACGGCTGCGCGGCACTCGCTGAGTTGACAGTGCGCGGCGGAAGAATTACGGCGAATATGTTGCGCGGCTGCTCGTCGCTCATCGCCGCAGTGTTCGGCGAAGACGTAATTGCAATAGACCCGTTGGCACTTGCTTACTGCACAAAACTCGAAACGCTCACCGTGGCGCGATTAGACGGACCTGCGTACCAATTGTTCGAAAGCGGCACATATACCATAGAAGACACGGAAAACATGTTGCCGCAATCTGTGGAAGGAAAATCGCGCGTGATTGGCGGCACTACCGTGCGCTGGCAATGCCCCAAACCCGATTCGTTATGGACGTACGGTAAAAGCTCCGCTACAGTTAACGGGAGATATGCCGTGCTAAACGGCGACGATTGCAAAATTACGTCGTGGAGCACATACAACTACTATTACGGCTCTACAAAGGTGGACTCTTGGCAGATACCGTCGCGAGCTACGTGCGCCTGCTATTTTATACCGCAAACTTTGAAAAAAGTTACCGTTACCAACCAACAGCTCTCGTTGCAAGACGAAAAATTGGCAAACCTTGAGTGCGAGTTGGAGATATTAAACCGTTTTCCCGTCACGAAAATCGAACTCGAAGGTTCGTCGGAAAGTTATATAGACGAGTATGAACTTGATAGTGCCCGAGTTAAAATCACGCGCAGTTCGGGCGAGCAAGAATATGTGCCGCTTTGCGACGTTATTTCCGCCGCCGACGCGAACAAATTTACAACGGTGGGCGAGCATACTCTTACCGCGACGTTTGGCGGTTTTACCGCAAAACTCAAAGTTATACTCCGCAATCACACGTTTGACAATGCGGAAATGCAGTCAATGGAATTTTATTACGACGGCACCGCCAAATCGCTTGAGGTATCGGGCGCGCCGAGCGGCACGGATATTAAGTATTCGGGCAACGGGCAAACGGCGGTGGGTGTATATACCGTAACCGCCACGCTTACCAAGCAATATTACGAACCCAAAACTATCACGGCTACCTTAACGGTAATGCAAAACGAATATAAGATTACATATGTTTTGGGCTTGCCGAATGCGGAAAACCCTAACCCCGCTACGTATTTGGGAACAAAAGGGATTGAGTTTGTTGAGCCGTCGCATTGCAACAAAATTTTTATAGGATGGTTTGCAGATAGTGAATACAAAACCGAAATAACGCAAATTCCTGCGGACACAAGAGAAGACAAAATTGTGTATGCCAAGTGGGAAACTATTTTTACGGTGAACGGTAATACGGTTACGGGGCTTACGCCAAAGGGGAAAGAAAATATAGAAAAGTATCCCGATTTGGTAATCGATTCGGAAATCAACGGCGTAAAGATTACAGCTATAGCGGACAAAGCTTTTTATGTAACTCCCGATGTCAGTAGACCGTCTAAGTTATCTCGCATAACGAGTATAACGATACCCGAGGGAGTAAAGCACATAGGAAAAAACGCGTTTGTAACGGGTGATTCATATTATAGCAGCAGATTAGAAACCGTATATATTCCGAGTAGTGTAGTTAGCATAGGAGAAAATGCGTTTTACCATAGTATTAAGAAAGTTTATATTACGGATATAGCAGCTTGGTGTGGTATAGACTTTGCAAATCAGGAAGCTAATCCGCTGAGTTATGCTAAGAATTTATATATCAATGAGGTGCTAATAACCGATTTGGAAATACCGGATAGCGTAACGAGCATCGGGGATTATGCGTTCAATAATTGCAGTAGGCTTAGAAGCGTAACGATACCGGATAGCGTAACGGGTATCGGGAGCGAGGCGTTCTCCGGTTGCAGTAGCTTAACGAGCGTAACGATAGGGAACAGCGTAACGAGTATCGGGTCTAATGCGTTCTATGATTGCAGCAGTTTGCAATATAATAAACATAACGGTGCATTGTATTTGGGCAATAAAGAAAATCCGTATTTGGTATTTGTAAAAGCCGAGCAAGAGGATATTACATCTTGTACGATACATAGTGATGCGAAAATCATTTATTGTGATGCGTTCAGGGGTTGCAGTAGCTTAACGAGCATAATAATACCGGATAGTGTAACGAGTATCGGTGGTAGTGCGTTCTCCTATTGCAGTAAGTTAACGAGCATAGAGTTACCGGACGGCGTAACGAGTATCGGGTATGGTGCGTTCTATAATTGCAGTAGCTTAACGAGCATAATAATACCGGATAGTGTAACGAGTATCGGTGGTAGTGCATTCTCCTATTGTAGTAGTTTAACGAGCATAGAGATACCGAATAGCGTAACGAGTATAGGAGATTATGCGTTCGCCGGTTGCAGTAGCTTAACGAGCATAGAGATACCGGACAGCGTAACGAGTATCGGGCACGGGGTGTTCTATAATTGCAGTAGCTTAACGAGCATAACGATACCGGATAGTGTAACGAGTATCGGTGGTAGTGCGTTCTATAATTGCAGTAGCTTAACGAGCATAACGATACCGGATAGTGTAACGAGTATCGGAGATAGAGCGTTCTCCTATTGCAGTAATTTAACGAGCGTAATAATACCGGATAGTGTAAAAAGCATTGGGGATTATGCGTTCAATGATTGCAGTAAGTTAACGAGCATAGAGATACCTAACAGCGTAACGAGTATCGGGGATTATGCGTTTTCCGGTTGCAGTAAACTTACTATATACTGTGAAGCGGAGAGAAAGCCGAGCGGTTGGCAGTCTTGGTGGAATATTAGCGGTCGTCCCGTGGTGTGGGGATACAAAGGGTAAAAAGGAGAAAGAAAATGAGTTTTAATCAATACGACATAGCGGAATTTGTTCTTGACGGCAAAACGGTGGAAAAATATTGCAAAGAGAATTGGTGCGCTTTCGAAAACGGAAAATGCGAAAGAAACGACAGGGTAGTGCGCCATTTGATAGAAACAATGCCCGGTCATTCTTGCAATGAATTGACGCCCAAAGCGATAGTGCTCAACGAATTGTACGGCACACAGGTTAAATATATTTACGCCGCGCTTGTAAAAATATGTAAAATAGAAGGCATGCGGTCGAGATTAGATAGCGGAGATATAGGCTTGGTGAATGAAATCGCGGTGTGCTGTAGTCAAAACAATTTATCGTTTGCATCCAAATATTGTTGCATGCATAATAACGCCGCA
This sequence comes from Pumilibacter intestinalis, assembly GCF_943193005.1. Lineage (GTDB taxonomy): Bacteria > Bacillota > Clostridia > Christensenellales > Pumilibacteraceae > Pumilibacter > Pumilibacter intestinalis. The sequence continues at coordinate 138,310 of NZ_CALPCH010000005.1, read as the reverse complement.
TACCCTATATACGATTCGATTGTTCGCGCAATGTTGCGCGCGCTCAAAAAGCGCGATAAATTCACCAAAAAAGGGATAACGAAAATATCCGATTACGGCGAGTACAAGTGCATTTATGACGAAATGATTGCCTTTTACGGGTTGCAAAAATTCACATACAGGCAAATCGACAAATGCCTTTGGACAAAAGGAAAAGAGATAACAATCGCCAAAAGTTGACAGTTTAGCCGTATTCGTGCTATACTTAGTTAAGAAATTTTCACGGGAGACAGGCGCGCGCGGGTATGAGTTTGGGGTCGTTTTTACGCAGCGAACGTAAGTTGAAAGGCTACACGCAGTCCGACGCGGCAAACGCCGCGGGCGTGGTCGTGCCCGTAGTAAGCAAGTGGGAAAACGATAAAAGCGTACCCGATTTAGCCGCCGCGTGCGCGCTGTGCGCGCTTTATAATCTGCGCATAGACGAGTTTATAAATATGCGGCGTAACGAGAGTTTGCCGCGCGTTTTGCCGCCCGTGCCGTTTAATCCGCGCGTGTTGGGCGAGGCGTGCCGAAAGTTGCGAGTTAAAAACGGTTATTCTCAAAGCGAAATCGGAGCACGGTTGTTCGTTACTTCGCAAACCGTAAGCAAGTGGGAAAGCGGCTCGATTACGCAACTTGATACTTTCGAAAGTTTGGCGGCGGTTTACAATATTTCCGCGGTAGAATTATTGTGCGGTAACTTGCGTGAAGAAAATTCGGAGGCTATGCCGCCCGAGCCGCGGTCGTCTTATGTTCCTCGCAAAAAACGCGCGGTTCGTTTCGCGTACATAGCCGCGGGGATTGTTTTTGCCGCGTGTTTGGTTTTTGGCGGATTTTTTATAGGCGGATATTTTAACGAGCAGGGAAACAATACTACGAACCAAACGCCGATATTGCCCGAAAATCCGGGTAATACCGAAAGCCCTGATAATACACAAAATCCTGATAATACCGAGAGTCCGGATAAACCGATTACAAAGCCGGATACGCCCAAAGAGTACGTAACGCTCACGTATCATTTCCCCGACGGAACAACCGAGTCGCACACTCTTAAAGCAGGGCAACCAACTATGATTGAGCCGTCTTATATGTATCGGGATACGGCGTGTTTTCAGTACAAAGGATACGAAAACGGCACGATGCGTTTGTTCGGCTCGCGAGAGTTGTATAACGTACGGCTCGAATACGATATCGACTTGTACCCGTATTATATGACGAGATGGGTAGATATTCCGTCGGCGAAGTCGCAGGCGGAGCGGGAATTACTTGCCGACGTGGAAGCCGCGTTCTCTTCGGCGGAGAATTTACTTTCGGGCTGGGTTAACATTATATTCGGTATTTATAATAAGCGGCACGAAGAGGTGGTTGAGGGGACGTTCGGGAACGAAGAGTCGGAGTTTTACGACACGTACGTTCAGTTTATTAGAGCGTGCGAGCAATTGACGGAAATCGTAAAAGAGCAACAAATAGTTAAGTGGGCGTATACGCGCATACAAACACTTTTGCCGCTTGCCGAAACGCTCAAATCCGATATGTTGGAATTCGTGTATTCGCTGTCGTTTCCCAACGGTTACGATACTATGGATGACGAGGAAAAACGCGCGGTGTATGTGCCTATTATGGAAAACTGTTTGCGCAGGTTCGGCAACAGGTGCATAGAAATGAATTGTTTACTCTTCGGCACGGACGATAAAGCGCAATGCCTTAATAAAGGAGTTTGCGGCTGGTATGGCGATTACCGCGAAAAATTGGGAAAGGAAAAGTGCGCCGAAATATTGGGTTTATAGGCGCGGCGGGGCAAATTTAACAATCGCGCTCAAAGTTTAACGCGTTCGCAACGGTTTGTGCGGGCGCGTTTTTTGTATTTTACGGTATAATATAAGTACGAATTCGAAAAAAAAGATTTCGGACGGCGCCGTCCGCCGAGAGCGGACAAAATGAAAAACGAACTGATACTGTTGTTGTACGATACGCTTATTTGCGGAAAAACCGTGGAGCGTAAAAGTTTTTGCTCGGAAAACAAAATTTCCGAACGCACGTTCTACAGGTATATGCGCGAAATATCGCTGTTCTTTATAAAACACAAGCATAATACGGTGATTGACGTGCGCGAACCCGACGGCGAATATTACGCAAAAGAAAACGTGTAACCGTTATCGGCTTAATTGTTGACTTTTTGCGCCGTAACTGTTATACTCAGTAAGTTATGTTGATACTCGACGAACAGAAACAGCGCGTAAAGACGCTTAAGACCAAATTCGACGGATGCTGCGAGGCGTTTAACGAGGCGGAGCTCGAACATAAGCTCGCCGAGCTTTCGGAACGCCAGCAAGACCCCGAACTGTACAAAGACCTGAAACGTGCGCAAAGCATAAACTCGGAGGCGAAATATATTTCGTCTCTTTTGGCAGACCTCAAAAACAAGCGGCAAAAGATAGACGATATTGCCGAGTTCGTGGCGGCGGCGGAGGGCGAGTCGGACGAGGAACTTGTAAGCGAAATAAATTCCGCGCTCGAGGATATAGAGCAAGAGGTGGAAACTCTGCACCTCAAAACTCTCTTAAAGGGCGAATACGACCATTACAACGCCATTCTTACGCTACATGCGGGCGCGGGCGGCACGGAGGCGCAGGACTGGACTCAAATGCTCTATCGCATGTATAAGATGTACGCCGACAAGAACGGGTTCACTTACGAGGAACTCGACTATCTCGCGGGCGACGAAGCGGGCATAAAGAGCGTTACGTTCCGCATGACGGGCGCAAACGCGTACGGATATCTCAAAGCCGAAAAGGGCGTGCACCGCCTTGTGCGCATTTCGCCGTTTGACAGCAACGCCCGCAGGCACACGAGTTTTGCGAGTCTCGAGGTTATGCCCGAGATAGAGAACGACGAAAGCGTAAAGATAAATCCCGAGGATTTGCGCGTGGACACCTACCGCTCGGGCGGCGCGGGCGGTCAGCACATAAACAAGACCGACTCCGCGGTGCGCATAACCCATTTGCCCACGGGCATAGTGGTGCAGTGCCAAAACGAGCGAAGCCAAATTCAAAACCGCGAAACGGCTATGAAGATGCTTCTCGGAAAGCTCGTTGAACTGCGCGAGCGCGAACTCGAGGAGAAAGCCAACGCCATAAAAGGCGAGATGAAAAAGATTGAATGGGGAAGTCAAATACGTTCTTACGTGTTCCAACCCTACACCATGGTGAAAGACCACCGCACGGGCTATGAAAAGCCCGACGTGCAAGCGGTTATGGACGGCGATATATCCGAATTCATATTCGATTATTTGAGAAAATCGTAACGCATGTGTCATTGCGAGCGAACGCAGTGAGCAGCCCAATCTCATACGAGAGGAATAATATTCGCATAAATATGTACGAAGAAAACGCAAAAATTCAATTCGACGAGCTGAAAAACAAGCCCGACGCCCTCATTTTGGGCATAGAAAGCTCGTGCGACGAAACCGCGGCGGCTGTGGTGCGCGGCGGCAGAGAGGTGCTGTCTAACGTGATAGCCTCGCAAATAGAAATACACAGGCGTTTCGGCGGCGTAGTGCCCGAGGTGGCGAGCCGCAACCACACTCTCGCGTTGCCCAATATTATAGACCAAGCGCTAAAAGAGGCGGGCGTTACCGCAAGTGACCTCGACGGAGTTGCCGTAACATTCGGCGCGGGACTCATAGGCGCGTTGCTCGTTGGGGTGTCGGCGGCAAAGGCTTATGCCTACGCGATAAACAAGCCGCTTATTGCCGTTAACCACATAGAGGCGCACGTATCCGCGAATTTCATTGCCGATAAAACGCTCGAGCCGCCTTTTTGCGCGCTCGTTGCGAGCGGCGGTCACACTTTGCTGCTCGATATAAAAGGATACAACGAGTTCGAAAAACTCGGCGGCACGCTCGACGATGCACTCGGCGAAGCGTTCGATAAAGTCGCCCGAGTGCTTTCGTTGCCCTATCCCGGCGGTCCGAACGTGGAAAAACTCGCAAAAGAGGGCAAGCCGAACATAAAGCTGTACAAGCACCCCAAAGGCGTTCGGCAAGACCTGTCGGTTTCGTATTCGGGACTTAAAACCGCGGTTGTAAACTACGTGCACACTTTGGAGCAAAGGGGTGAACCCGTTCCCGTCGCCGACGTTTGCGCGTCGTTTACGAGCGAGGCGGTGGGGCTTTTGGCTAAAACCGCGGCGGAGTGCGTGCGCCGCTCGGGGCGCAGTTTGCTTGCGCTCGCGGGCGGAGTGGCGTCTAACGGAGATTTGCGAGCCGCTCTCAAAGCCGAGGGCGCGGCGAACGGTTTTTCGGTTTGCTATCCGCCGCACGTTTTGTGTACCGACAACGCCGCAATGGTGGCTTCCCGCGCCTACTTTACTGCGCGAGAGGGAAAGGGACTTGCGGGGCTCGACTTAAACGCCAAGTCGCACATTGCGTTTTAGAGGTGAAATATGGCTTTTATGGAATTTGTTTGCCCCAAGTGCGGGTATGAAAGCGAAGAGCTTGTTAAGAGCGACGGAAAATATCCCGATTGCCCCAAGTGCGGCGCTGCGCTCAAGCAGAAACTCAGCGGCAAATGCTACACTGCTTGCCAAGGAAAGGGAAGCGGCGGTTGCGGCGGCAACTGCGCCTCGTGCAAGGGGTGCAGGCGGTAAAGGAGGGGCTTGTCATTGTTGACCGGCTTTACAATAAACAAGTGTTGCCGTCGGAGTCGGTGGCAACGAGCAACTGTACGTCTTGCATGTAAAGTTTGCGCACGGCCTCGCACCCGAGGTCGGCGTATGCCACAAGTTCGCACGACTTGATTTTGTGTTTATACAACGCGCCCGCGCCGCCGATAGCCGCAAGGTATACGGCGCGGTGCTTTTTTATTGCGGCGTTTACCGCCTCGCTTCGCTTGCCTTTGCCTATCATAACGCGCAGTCCGTGCTCTATGAGCATGGGGGCGTAGTCGTCCATGCGCGAACTCGTGGTGGGTCCGCAGCTTCCTATGATTTCGCCCTCTGCGGCGGGAGTGGGACCGCAGTAATATATCGCCGCGCTTTCAAGGGCTATGGGCAAAGGCTCGCCCTTTCGGAGAGCTTCGGCAAAGCGTTTGTGCGCCGCGTCGCGTGCGGTGTGCACTGTGCCCGAAACGCTTATTATATCGCCGCATTTCAGGCTTTTTATATCCGCTTGAGTGAGCGGCAACGTAAATGATTTTATTTCGCTTTTCATTTTTTACCTCTGTGCCGATAGAACTTTATTATGCCGTGTATACGAATTTGCGGTCGCTGTGGCATTGCACCGTGATTGCCACGGGAAGCATGCCTATGTGCGTGGGCGCGGTGAGCACGTGCACTCCGAGCGCGGTAACGCTTCCGCCGAACCCCTGCGCTCCTATGCCCGTTCGGTTCACCGCCTCGAGAATTTTGCGTTCGAGTTCGAGCTCGTCCGCCCGCTTGTTTTCGCTTTCGTATACGAGCGACTTTTTGCTAAGCAACGCGGCAACGTCCATTGTGCCGCCTATTCCCACGCCCAAAATAACGGGCGGGCAGGGCGACGAGCCGGCGCGTTTTACGCAGTCGACCGCGCTTTCTATTATTCCGTTTATTCCCTTCGAGGGAGTGAGCATGTAAATGCGGCTCATGTTCTCGCTTCCCGCGCCCTTTGCCATGTAGCGCACCTCCAGCCTGTCGCCGCTCACAATATCGTAATGAATTATTGCGGGCGTGTTGGTTTGGGTGTTTGTTCTCGTGAGCGGGTCGGCAACCGACTTTCGCGCCGTTTCGTAGCCGAGTTCCACGGCTTTGTTGAGCGCGGCGGTAAGATTGCCCGATACGTGCAGGTCTTGCCCCGCCGAAACGAACAGCACGGCTTGCCCGCAGTCTTGGCAGGCGTAGGCGTTTTCGTGCGCGGCGATTTCGTCGTTTTCGACTATCTGCCCGAGAGCCCACTTACACAGCGGCGAGGTTTCCGTGCTTTGCGCCTCTTTGAGCTTTTGCAATACTTTGCCGTTTACGTGCGTGAGCGCGTGTTTTATTTTGTTCGCTATGGGAATAATGAGGTCGTCCGCGTTAATCGTTCGCATATTTTATGTGCTCCGTGTGGTTGCGTTTTATATCATTATTGTATCATAAAATAATTGAGATGTAAAAAGATTTGCAATTATTCACGCAATAAAGTATAATATTAGCTGTACTATGAGTCTTAAGATTTGCAGCCTGTTCAGCGGCAGTACGGGAAACTGTACTTACGTGTGGGGCGAAGGCACTGAAATGATTATAGACGCGGGCGTTACGCTTTCCAAAACCGAAAAGGCGCTCAAAGCCGTGGGAGCGGATATATCGCATATTTCGGTGCTTGTAACGCACCGTCACCGCGACCATATTTGCGGACTCGGAGCGCTCGTGAAAAAATATCCGCTCGTAACGGTGTACGCTCACGCGGAAACCGCGCAAGAACTTATCGGCTCGGGCGTGAGCGAAAACAGACTCAAAATTTTCGGCGAGGACGATTTTTACGTGGGCGCGATAACGGTGTGTCCGTTCGTGCTCTCGCACGACGTAGACTGCGTGGGCTTTTGCCTTAGGTGCGGCGGCAGAAAGATAACGTATATGACCGATACGGGCGTGTTGCCGCCCTACGCGCTTACCGCGGCGGAGGGGAGCGACCTCGTGCTCATAGAGAGCAACCATTCGCCCGAGCTTTTGGCGGCGAACAAGAGCTATTCCTATCCGCTCAAGCGGCGAATTTCCGGACTGCGCGGACATCTCAGCAACGAGGACTGTGCCTCGGCTGTGGTAAGACTCAGTAAGAGCGGCGTGAAGCACTTTATTTTGGCGCACTTAAGCCGCGAAAACAACTACCCCGAACTTGCGTATACCGTGTGCCGCGACGCGCTTGCGGCGGCGGACTGCGGCGAGGTGGGGCTTACCGTAGCGTTGCCCGACCGCCTTTCGGGGCTAATAGAAATAGTGTAACGGTTGGGTAAAAAACCGTCATTGCGAGGCAATTTATTGCCGAAGCAATCTAAAACATGAGAAAGGAGAAAATATGCGATTTGTAAAAAAAGAGGTGGGCTACCTCGACGGCATAATGGTGCTGTTGCTTGCTATAGCGGGCAATCTCGGCGTGCAGTTGCTTGCGGGCATAATAGTGGGCGCGGGTCAAACGAGCAACTACGCGCAACTCGTTTGCATGATTATATTTCAGCTCGTGTTTGCGGCTGTGCCCGTAATTTATTACTCGGCTAAAAAGATACGCCCCGCGCTTGCCTTTCCCGTGAACAAGCCGCGCCCGAGCCTTGCGCTCGCGCCGCTGTTGCCCGTGATATCCATGTTCGGATTTATGCTCCCCGCGCTTTTATTCGAAACGCTTTTGCTTAACAACGGCTATAAACCGTCGGGACTGGAATTTTCGGGCGCGGGCGAAACCGCGCTTGCCGCTATAGCCACGATTATACTCGCGCCGTGCGCCGAAGAGCTTATATTCCGCGGCTTTTTACTGAGCGGACTCAAAAAAGAATTCAATACTTATGTAGCCGCGCTTATGAGCGCGTTGGCGTTTTCGCTCATGCACATGAACCCCGAGCAAACAATATATCAGTTTTTCCTCGGCTACGTGTGCGCTCTCGCCGCAATCAAGAGCGGAACTTTGCTCGCGCCGATAATAGTGCACGCGGGCAGTAACGCTTTGGCTATGTTTGCCGACGGCGCAATTATGAAATTCGTGCAAGCGGTCACGCGCAATGCCGTGAGCGCCGTTTTGGGCACTGCGGGGCTGTTTATCGCCGCCGCGGCGGCGGTGTGGGGCGTTTGCATGCTTATGGAACTTATAAACCGCAAATGCAAAAAAGAGAACAAAGAAAACAAAAAAGACGCGGACGAACATGCTAACGCGGAAAACACCGACTCCGAGAAAGAGAAAAAGTCGGGCAATCGCAAAACGGGTCTTATGCTTTACGTTGGCAGTTTGGGTATTTGCGCGGTGATGTGGATATTCGTGTTCGTCGCGGCAATGCTGTAGTTGTTTGATGCAGGAGATTGCCGCGGGCGCGAACGCCCTCGCAATGACGTTAATATTCATGCTACCCGTCATTGCGAGCGAGTTTACGAGCGCGGCAATCTCATACGATATAAAGGAGTTATAAATGAGCGGAAACGAAATACAACTTTATCACGAGCGGGCGGAGGGCGTAAGCAGGCAAAAACAGTACCGAATTATCGCGCTTCTCACTTTTTGCGTTGCCGTGGCGTTGCCCGTAATTCGGCTTATATCCTACTATTTGCCCATAGAAAACGAGCTTGCGGCGGATTTTGTTTTCAGCATGCTCATGCAGGCTGGCGTTATGGTGGTTATGCCCGTGCTGTTTTATAAGTTCGCGCTCAAAAAGAACGTGCGCGGCATGCTCGAGCTTTCCAACTTTCGCAAAACCAAATGGTACAACCTCGCGCTCGCGTTGCCTATAGGCATACTTTGCAACATAGTCACCATAGGCGTGAGCAACATTTGGCAAAACCTGCTCATCTCGCTCGGCTATACCCACGGCTCGAGCCCGTTGCCCGAAACTTTTTCGGCGGGTGTGCTCGTGCTCTCGCTCTTTCTCACAGGAGTTTTGCCCGGATTTTGCGAGGAGTTTTTCAACCGCGGCGCATTGCTCACGGTTATACGCGGCAGTTTCCCGTTTTACACCGCGGTTGCCATAATGGGCTTGGAGTTCGGGCTGTTTCACCAAAATATTACTCAGGTGTTTTACACAATGTTTTTCGGCGCGTTCATGGCGTATTTGTGCATAAAGCTAAAAAGCGTTTATCCGTGCATGATAATCCATTTCACAAACAACGCCTTTTCGGTTGCGAGCGACTATTGCAACACCTACGGCTTTTTCAAAGGCGGCGTGTACGCGTTTATAAACGAAACGGCACGCACCCGCCCGCAGTGGCTGTTGTTTGCATTCGTGCTGATATTGGGCGTTTTGGTTGGGCTTGTCGTACTGCTGATTTACCTCAATTCGCACCGCGGACTCGCCCGCAAAAAAGAGGTTATCGCCGACTCGGGATTTGACCACACCAACAACCGCGTTGTGCTCATAGGCGAGGAAGACAAAGACAAGGTGCGCGAGCTCGGACTCGACAAAGAGGTGTACGGGCAAAAGCTCAAAGAAGATTTGTATCGCCCCTCGGTGCGCGACAACGTATTTTTCTTCGGCGCGATAACGGTGAGCGTGCTTACTACGCTGTTCACCTTTATTTTCGGCTGGGTGGTTTAAGGAGAATACCAAATTGAAAAACATAGCCGTGAGTTGCGTGGGCAAGCTCAAAGAAAAATATTTTTCGGACGCGGTTGCGGAATATCAAAAAAGGCTGGGCAGGTTTTGCAAACTCACCGTGAGCGAACTCGACGACAGCCCGCACCCCGACGCGATAAAGCGCGAGAGCGACTCCATAGAAAAAACCTTTGCGCAGGGCGAATACCGCATACTGTGCGACGCGGGCGGCGAACTCGTTTCGAGCGAGGGGCTTGCGGAAATATTGGATAAAGCGTTCGTATCGGGCAAGAACGCGGTGCGCTTTATAATAGGCGGCAGTTGCGGCGTGGATAACCGCATACGCGGTTCAGTCGATAAGCGCGTGAGTTTCGGGCGCGTAACATATCCGCACCAACTCATGCGAGTTATACTGCTCGAACAAATTTACAGGGCTATGACGATTACCGCGGGCATGCCGTACCACAAGTAACGGCGGCGCATACGAGCGCATATCATATAAAGAACCCACGGAGGAACTTTATATGTATACATACGGCGAATTGCTCGACGACGTAAATTATTTGTCGCGTTACGGCGTGGAAACGGGCGCGATAGGCTCGAGCGCGTACGGGCGAATTATTCCGTACGTTAAAATAGGCGCGGGAAAACACAGCGTGATGGTTACCGCCGCAATCCACGCTCGCGAGCACGTGTCGGCGCTGTTCGCGGTTAGGCAAATGTACAAACTGTTTGCCGCGCCGCCCGAGTGCGGAGTGTATTTCGTGCCCATAGTAAACCCCGACGGCAACGTGCTCGTGTCCGAAGGGGCGGCGGCGTTCGGGTCGGACTCCGACCGACTGCTCGCGCTCAACGGCGGAAACGAAGATTTCTCGCTTTGGAAAGCCAACGCCGCGGGCGTGGACCTAAACGTGAATTTTAACGCGCGTTGGGGCGAGGGAGCGCAAAACGTGCGAACGGCGGGCAGTGAAAATTACATAGGCGCAAAGCCCTTTTCCGAGCCGGAAACGGTTGCGCTCGCCGAGTTTACCCGCAAGATAAAGCCCGTGCTCACGCTCTCGTATCACGCCAAAGGCAGAGAGATTTATTACGAATTCGGGCAGAGCGGCGAGCGACTTAGGCGCGACAGAGCCGTGGCGGAATACGCCGCCTCGCTTACGGGCTACAGGCTAATAGAGGGCACTCGCGGCTCGGCGGGCGGATACAAAGATTGGTGCGTGCAGGAACTCAAAATACCCTCGCTCACGATAGAGCTTGTATCGGATAACTTTTCGCACCCGTTGCCCGACGAAAGCATATACGAGGATTTTGCCCGCGCTCCGCTTTTGCCGGTGCAACTCTGCGATTTTATGAAAGAAAACGGCTACGTTTAGATTGCGCGCTCGTCATTGCGAGCGTAGCGAAGCAATCCCCTGCATAAGAAATGGAAAGCAACTGTACAAGCTCCATGCAGGAGATTGCCACGGGTGCAAGCACCCTCGCAATGACAATGGCAAGGATTTACCCGTCATTGCGAGCGAGTGAAACGAGCGCGGCAATCTCAACCTATAGAACAATACACCGACTTTACGGGAGCAAACAAAGTGGAAGAATATTCGGACAAGCTCAAGCAAAAATTCATGCGAGCCGCGCTCGCCGAGGCAATGAAAGCGGGCGATGCGGGCGAAGTGCCCATAGGCGCGGTAATCGTGCAAAACGGCAAAATAATCGCGCGGGGCAAAAACGAGCGCGAAACCAAAAAAGACCCCGCCGCGCACGCCGAGGTGGTTGCCATACGCAAAGCGGGCAAAAAACTCGATAGGTGGAATTTGTGCGATTGCGACTTGTTCGTAACGCTCGAACCTTGCGTTATGTGCAGCGGCGCGATTATCTATTCGCGCATACGCTCGGTGTATTTCGGCGCGGACGATTTGCGCTTCGGGTGTTGCGGCACTATAATGAATTTGGTGCAAGACCAACGGTTTAATCACCGCGCTTCGGTGGAGGGCGGCATACTCAAAGAGGAGTGTTTGGAGCCAATCCGCGGCTTTTTTCGCGACAGGCGCAAAGAAGGGAAGCGCAAATTCGAATAGGTAACCCCGTCATTGCGAGGGTTTATCCGTCATTGCGAGCGAAGCGAAGCAATCTCTTGCATGAGAAAGGGAAAGCAACTGTACCCGCTCCATGCCCGAGATTGCCGCGGGTGCAAGCACCCTCGCAATGACAAGTTAGAGCGGGATATTGCCGCGGGCATAAATGCCCTCGCAATGACGGAGAACTCAATGACGGGGAGTGGCAAACATGAGAAAATATATTGACAATATTGTGATACCGTTGTATAATTGTAATATATATGAAATCCACACTGTTTTACCTTGAGGAGGAAAAAGGATGATTGATTGCGAAAAATGCAACTTGCCGAACAAAGACGACTCTTTGTACTGCGAGCACTGCGGAGAACGGCTCTCCACAAAGGCGTGTAGGCGTTGTAAAACGTACGTGCCGCCGCAAGTAAAGTATTGCACCAAATGCGGATATCCCACCGAGGGCGCGGTGTGTGAAAAGTGCGGCAAGGTAAACCCCGACGACTCGGCGTTTTGCTCGGTATGCGGCAATAAGCTCGGCGGCGCGGTTGCAACCGCTCAAAGCCAAGACTACGCACAGCCGCAAACTGCCGAAGCGGCAAAAGAAAAGAAACCCGCCGCGGGCGGCAAGTTAATGTATGCTTACCGTATAGCGCGCTCGTTTACGGTTTCCGCACTGCTTATGTGCATGTTCATTTTCTCGTTCTTCGGCATGTTTAAGTTCAATGTTGACGGATTGAGCGTTTCGGTTAACGGCTTTGACGCCGTACGCGGCATGTTTTTGCTTATAAGTCCGTCTACGTATGCTCAAAACGTTATAGACTTTGCCGCATTCTTTTCAAATGGAAATTACGGGATTGGATTGGCTAAGGCGGTTTCGGATTTCGGCGCGTTGCGTATGACTATTTGCGAAGAAACATTGTTTGCTCCCGTAGTTGCGGAAGTGCTTATGTGGGGCTTGCAAACGCTTGCCATTATGGTGCTTACGCTTACGTTCTTTATTATTACGCTCGTTCACGCTATAAATGTTACGAGAAAAAAGACCGATAAATTCTTTAAGCACGAAGTTTTGGCTCTTGCTCTCGTTGCCGCGCTTACTTTCGGATTTTTAATCACGGGCAACTCGATTGCAGGCGGTGCCATAGCTATTATTATACTCGGTTGTTTGGGACTCGGCGGCATTACGGCTTGCAAATATGCTATAGAAAAACTTCCCCGCACGTCGGTTATTTCAAACGTTCGCAGAGGCGTGTGCGCCATGCTTGCCATTATAATGGTATGCTTTGCTGGTTCGTCGGTAATGAAAGTAGGCTACTCTTTACGCGACGAAACGGGAACATTGTCCATAGGTTCGGGCGCAGAAGTAAAGGTAGGTTATTTCGAAATTATAGACGGAATGGCGGGTTCGTCGGACGCGTTTGCTTGGGATATAAGCAGTAGCGGTAGTATTGTATGGAAAAAAGGTTATAGCGCGGCGGATTTGGACAAAGAGATTAAGGAAGCTATAGTTTATTATATAGCGGACGGGGAATTCTCGGAGAAATTTTTGGAGAAACTCGAAATTAACGGCAACCCTATGAAAATTTGTTTCTCTGCCGAAGCGGAGCGTTCTTACGGACCGGGCGCAACTGCAATGGGTTGGCTGTCTTTCGCATTTTTGTTGCTTATGGCGGGCGCGTTCGTTATGTTTGTGTTTAAGTTGTTTATGGAAGAAGCCGAACCCGAGAAGAAACATAAAACAACGCTATGGAGCATGCTGAGCATGGTTGGAGCTATCGCTATGATGGTAACGCCTATAGTTACTATGGCTATGGCGTCGTCTATATGCAAGTCGCTTAAACTCGGATTTACTTATTCCGTAGGAGCGTTGCCCATTGTGTCGGCAGTGCTCGGCATAGGTTTGTTTGTGGTGGATTTGGTTTTACACAAATGCGATAAAAAGAAAGCGTAAAGGTTCTGTTGCATGAGATTGCCGCGCTCGTAAACTCGCTCGCAATGACAAGCATTACCAAACCATGTCATTGCGAGGGCGCTTGTGCCCGTGGCAATCCCATACATGAGAAAGCGAATAGTAACTGTACATGTTTCATGTAGGAGATTGCTTCGCTTTGCTTGCAATGACATTAACATACAATAATAAACGTCAGGAGATAAAAACATGACCGAATGGTGGAACAACTTACATACTTTTCAGCAAGTGCTCTTCGTAATAGCTTGCGCGGCAACGCTATTTATGATTGTGCAGATAATACTGTTGGCTGTGGGGAGCGGCGATAACGACTCGTCGTTTGACGCCGACACGAGCATAGACGACGTAGACACCATAAACGACGGCGGAGTGGGACTCACTATTTTCGGACTGAGAGTGCTCACCGTGCGCGGTATTATCGCTTTTTTGGCGGTGGGGTGTTGGCTCACGTTCGCGCTGTTTTATCCCATAAAGTTCCTTGCGCTCATACCGGGCATAGCGGCGGGAATTGCGGCGGCGTTCGGCATTTCGGCGTTTATAAAGGCGACCGAAAAATTGCAAGACAGCGGCAATCTCAAAATAGAGAACAGCGTGGGCAAAACCGCGGAGGTGTATCTCACCGTGCCCGCTTTGCGTAGCGGCAACGGCAAAGTAAACGTATACGTTCAGGAACGTTACGTTGAACTCGAAGCGGTTACCGACAGCGAAGAACCCATAAAAACGGGCGAAAAAGTCAAAGTGGTGGATACCATGGATAACGGCACTTTGGTTGTTGCTCCCTTCGGCACGACAAAAACGGAAAGTGTTGAAAATCGATAATATTACGCAATATATATTAACGGAGGAACGTATATAAAATGATAGCAGGAATAGTAGGGCTTATAATTGCCGGAGTGGTTATTTTGATATCGTTGTTCGCGCTTATTGCGAGCAGATACAAAAAGTGTCCGTCGGATAAGATAATGGTTATCTACGGAAGCGTGGGTAAGAGCAAAGACGGCACGTCGCGTGCGGCAAAGTGTATTCACGGCGGCGCGAGTTTCGTTGTGCCTTTCTTTCAGTCGTACAGCTTTCTCGACCTTACGCCCATATCAATCAGCGTAGACCTCAAGAGTGCGCTTTCGCGTCAAAACATACGTATAGACGTGCCCAGCCGTTTCACCGTGGGTATTTCCACAGAGCCGGGAGTTATGCAAAACGCCGCCGAACGACTTTTGGGACTCAAGCTCAGCGATATTCAAGACCTTGCCAAAGATATCATACTCGGTCAGCTTCGTCTTGTAATAGCTCTTATGGATATAGAGGAAATCAACACCGACCGCGACAAATTCTTGGCGGCTGTATCCAGCAACGTTGAAGGCGAGCTTAAAAAGATAGGCTTGCGGCTTATAAACGTGAACGTAACCGATATAAGCGACGAGTCGGGATATATTGACGCGCTCGGAAAGGAAGCGGCGGCAAAAGCTATAAACGACGCAAAACGCAGCGTTGCCGAGAAAAACCGCGACGGCAGCATAGGCGAAGCCAACGCAATGCGCGACGAAAGAATAGAGGTTGCGGGCGCGAACTCGCAAGCCGTAGAGGGCGAAAACGAGTCGCAGGCAAAAATCAGTCAGTCAAACGCTCGCCGACGCGAGATAGAGGCGGAAGCCGAACGCCTGGCGTCGGTTGCCGAAATGATAGCCAAAGCCAACGCCAAAAAGGAAGCGTACAAAGCCGAGCAGGAAGCCGAAATCGCGCGTGCCGAACGCGAAAAGAGCACGCTCGAAGCCGACGTAATAGTTAAGCAGGAAATCGAAAAGCGCAAACTCGAATTGCAAGCCGAGGCGGAGGCGGAAATGGTTCGCCGCAAGGCTCAAGGCGAGGCGGACGCTCTGCGCGCCATGAAAGAGGCGGAAGCTCAAGGTATGTTCGAGGTGCTTTCTAAGCAGGCTCTCGGTTTCGAGAAACTTGTTAAAGCCGCGGGCGGCACTGCTGACGACGCCGTGAAGATGCTTATATCCGATAAGATTGAGGAGCTTGTTGCAACTCAAGTTGAAGCGGTAAAGGGCATCAACATAGACAAAGTAACCGTTTGGGACTCCATGGGCGGCAAAGACGGACAGTCTACCACCGCGAACTTTATTTCGAGCATGCTCAAAGCCGTACCGCCGCTTAACGAGGTATTCAAGATGTCGGGTATGCAGTTGCCCGAATATCTCGGCAAGGTGAACGACTCCGCTCCCGCGCCCGTAGAAACAAAAGAGAAGAAAGAGAAAAAGTAACGGATTGAAGTCTGAGATTGCCACGCTCGCATAGCTCGCTCGCAATGACATAGAAGGGGACTAACCCGTCATTGCGAGGGCATTTATGCCCGTGGCAATCCCAAACATGAGAAAGGATACACTATGACTCAGGCTGAAATCGACGCGCTGCTTACTGCGGCAAAAGACGAAAAGTACCGCGAGTTTCATTCCAAAATCATTAACACGAACCTGACTATGTGGGGCGTGCGAATTCCGTACATTCATAAACTCGCAAAGCAAATAGCGCGTACGGAGCCAAAATTTTTCAAAACTTACAAGCCCGAAAATTACGAACAAATTCTTTTGTATTCGCTCGTAATAGCTTATTCCAAACTTTCGGCGGATAAAAAGTTCGACCTGTTGGACAAAGTTTTGCCGCTTTACGATAATTGGGCGCACGTGGATATTGTGGTTGGCGCGTTCAAAGACCTCGGCAAAAACAAAGAAAAGTTTTTGAAAAGATACGCGCGGCTGTTTAATGCCGACGAGTTCGAACGCAGGTTCATGATAATATTTCTCATGAGTTACTGCTTAAGCGAGAGCGAACTCGAGTATGTTTTCGAAAAGTACGAAGGCATGCAAAACGACGATTACTACGTAAACATGGGCATAGCCTGGGGCTTGAGCGTTGCGCTCGTTAAGTTTTACGACCGCACGGTGGATTTTTTGCGGCGGGGCACTATGAACGAGTTTATTATGAAAAAGACGGTGCAAAAAGCGCGGGAGAGTTACCGCATTTCGCCCGAACGCAAAGCGCAACTTAAAATTATGTTTTCGTAAAATAAAAAAAGGACGTTTGTTTACGTCCTTTTTTGCTTTTTCATTTTTGGATTTGCTCTTTGGGTGTGGATGCGCTTTTATTCCGAAATTGCGGGTATGGGTTCGCCCTCGCCGAAAACTATACGCGCCATGGGCGGCACGGTGAGTTTGAAATATGCGAGCGCGTTTTGTCCGCCGCGTTCGGCTTTGAGCTTTTTCACGTAGGCGGCTTTGAGATATCCCGCCTTTTTGTTGCCCGCATACACTTCGCAGCCGTCGTTTCGGGTAAAACGCAGATTAAGCGGCGAGCCGTCTTTGAGTCCCTCAACTTTCGGCTCGCACAGCAAAACCGTCTGTTCGTTTTGGGGTATGGGCGTGGCTAAAGTTTCGCCGTCTTTTTCGGGCGCGAGCTTACCGAATATGCTGTTTTCTTCGTCAAGACTGTAGCCCGCCATTTCGCCGTCGAACTCGTCGTCGTCAAAATCAAGATTTTCTTCGTCGTATATACGCATAACGCTTTCTCCTCGATTAGTATAATTTGTTATACTACATATATTATACTACATTGTTTGCGGTTTCGTCAATACCCGAAATTTATTTTTTCAAACGATTGCTTTTCGCGCGAAAGTGCGGTATACTGTGTTAGTAACAAAATAACGCAATCAAGAGGAGAGATTATGAACGGTTTTCCCGACAAACCCATTAAACTCACGCCCGCGCTCAAAGACTACATTTGGGGCGGCATGCGGCTCAAAGACCTGTACGGGCGCGACAACGGCGGAAACAGAATTGCCGAGAGCTGGGAGCTTTCGGTGCATGAAAACGGCATGAGCGAAACGGAGTTCGGAAGGCTCGGCGATTTGCTTGACGCGCACCCCGAAGCGGTGTTTCCCGAGGGCGGCAAATTGCCCGTGCTCATTAAGTACATAGACGCGCTCGACAAACTTTCGGTGCAGGTTCACCCGAGCGACGAATTTGCTCGCGAGCACGAGGGCGACAACGGCAAAACGGAGATGTGGTATATAATGGGCGCGAAAGAGGGCGCGGGGATATACTGCGGCTTTAAGCGGAACACCTGCCGCGAAGAGTTCATGAAGGCGGTGCAAGACTGCACGGTAGCCGAGCTTCTCAACTTTATACCCGTGAAGGCGGGCGACTGCTTTTTAATTCCGGCGGGCACGGTGCACGCAATCGGCGCGGGTTGTTTGATATGCGAGGTGCAACAAAACAGCAACGTAACTTATCGCGTGTACGACTACGACCGCAGGGACTCTAAGGGCAACGCTCGCGAACTGCACGTAGACAAGGCGGCGCAAGTAATAAACTTTTCGGAGTTTGGCGACTGCACGAATTCGGGCGAATACGCGAGCATAGCGAGCGGCGGCAGGATACGCAAGCTGACCGAGTGCGAATATTTCAAGTGCCGCGAGCTGGAGCTTAACGGCAAGTTCGAGGAAACCGCGGGCAATTCGTTCCGCGCGGTGAACGTGCTCGAGGGGAGCGGCAAAATAAGCGGCGAGAAATTTGCGAGCGGCGACAGCTTTTTCGTGCCTTGCGGCACGACTTACGCGCTCGAAGGCAAATGCAAGGCGATAATAACCGAAGGAGCGGAAAACAAATGAAATACTACGCGGGACTGGATTTGGGCGGCACTTTCATAAAGTGCGGCATTGTGGACGAAAACGGCAAAGTTCTTATAAAAGACAAGATACCCACGGGCGGCGACAGGCCTTGGGAACGGGTTGCGGCGGATATGGCGAAGCTCGCAAGTTCGCTCGCCGAGAAAGCGGGCGTAAAGCTCTGCGGCGCGGGAATAGGCTCGCCCGGTCTTATAGACAGCGAGAGCGGAGTTATAGTATACAGCAATAATTTGAGGTGGAATTATGTTCCGCTCGGAAAAACGGTGTCGGAGGCTCTCGGCGGCACGCCTGTGCGGGTTGCCAACGACGCAAACGCCGCGGCTCTCGGCGAAAAATATTTCGGCGCGGGCGCGGAGTTTGACAGCGTGGTGTTCGTAACTCTCGGCACGGGAGTGGGCGGCGGCATAGTTATAAACGGCAAGTTGTTCGAAGGCAACAGGTCGGCGGGCGCGGAGATAGGGCACACGGTGATTTGCATGGGCGGCGAGCAGTGCACCTGCGGGCGCAAGGGCTGTTTCGAGGCTTACGCTTCGGCAACCGCGCTTATTCGCGAAACAAAAAAAGCAATGAAAAACAATCCCGACAGCAAACTTTGGGAGATAGTCGGCGGCGATTTGGATAAGGTGGAAGGCAAGACTGCGTTCGACGGACTGCACGCGGGCGACAAGGTTGCGGCGGGCGTAATCGACGAATACGTAAACTGTCTTGCCGAGGGCGTGGCGAACATATGCAACGAGTTCCACCCCGAGGCGGTGCTCATAGGCGGCGGCGTTTCCGCCGCGGGCGACGCGCTCATGGCGCCGCTTAGGGAAAAGGTGAAAACGCTCATATACGGAGTTGCGGACTACGCGCCCGTACAAATTTTGAAAGCAACGCTCGGCAACGACGCGGGCATGTTCGGCGCGGCGTGCCTTGCTATGGAGAAATGAAAAGCGTTGAGCTTAGAGCGCACGCAAAAGTAAATTTGTCGCTCAACGTAACGGGTGCGCTCGGGGAGTTGCATACTCTCGAAAGCGTGGTGTCGGGCGTTGACTTGCACGACGATATTTGCGTGAGTTTCAATCGGAGCGGAGAAATCCGAACGCGGTTTTTCGCGGGCGACGAGCTATGCGAAATTCCCGAAGAAAACTCTGTGACGAAAGCGGTGCGGTTTTTGCGGAGGTATTTGCCTCGGCTCGGCGCGAACGTGGCGGTGCGCAAAAACATACCGCTTGCGGGCGGTTTGGGCGGCTCGAGCGCGGACGCCGCCGCGGTGATATCCGCCGCGATATCCTTTTTCCCCGAGCTTAACGAGGGCGGAAATATTATAGCCGAAAGCGCGGCGGTGGGCAGCGACGTGCCCGTTATGACGGCGGGCGGCTGTGCGGTAATGGGCGGCACGGGCGGCGTGATACGCCCGATAGACTCGTGCGAATTGCATTTGGCGATTGCGTGCGGCAAAGGCGGAGTGCAAAGCGGCGCGGCGTACAAACTGTTCGACGAACTTTATCCGCAAAAGCGTTTCTGCCCGTCGGATACCCAAAGGCTTGTGCGTGCGCTAAGTGCTGGCGATTTGAAAGCGATTGCGCCCGAGCTTAAAAACGCGCTTACCGAGCCTGCCCGAAAACTTTGCGGCTCGGTGGATATCGCGCTTACCGCCATAGAGCGGACGGGCGCGGCGGCTGTATTCATGACCGGCTCGGGTAACTGCTGTTGCGGGCTTTACGAAACCGAACATAAGGCGCGGGAAGCCGCCGAAAAACTGCGAGCTTCGGGGCTGTGGGCAAAATACGCGCACACGCTTAATAAACGATAGCGAAGAAATAAAAGTACAATTTTACGGTAATACGTATATAAATATTTCGATAGGCAATAATCGATACCGTACCCGAATAGGGCGGGCATCGATTTTTGTTTTTTCGGAGGTTTGGCATGAAAGTCAAAAAACTTTGTGTAATAATTGCGGTAGTTTTGTTTTTTGCGCAAATATTTTGCGCGGGTTGCGGCTATACTAAAACGGAAGACAAGCCGCTTAGGTTGCACGTGCGAGCCGACTCAAACATGCCGCAGGCACAGGCGGTAAAGCGCGAGGTTGCGGCGGCTATAGACGGATATCTTGCGGCGGAGCTTAAGCGCGTGCGTGGATACGAACAGTTGCTCGATGCGGTAAACGCGCGGCTCGGCGCTATCAAGGAGATTGCCGCCGCGGTGCTCAGAAGCCGCGGCTTCGGCTACGGAGCGAGCGCAATTCTCGTGCGCGAACGGTTTGCCGAACGCGACTACGGCGACACGGTTGTGCCCGCGGGCGAATACGACGCGCTCATAGTGCGGTTGGGAAGCGGCGGCGGCGACAACTGGTGGGGCATGATATACCCGCGCGACGGCGAGGGCGTGCGCTACAAATCGTTTATAGCCGAGCTGTTCGGGTACAAATAGGCGGGCTTGTTTTTACGGAGGAAACATGAACAAAAGAAGAAACGTATGTATAGTGTTTTTGGTTCTCGTCATCGCGCTGTGCGCCTTTGCGGGAGCTACTCACGCCGACGCCGCGCACATAATTAAGGGCGACACCAAAGAAAACGTGCGCATGGTTCAACAACGTCTTAAGGAACTCGGCTATTATAAAATAGGAGTAGACGGCATTTGGGGAGCCAAGACTTTGGCGGGAGTAAAGAACTTTCAACGCGCCAAAGGGCTTGCGGTAGACGGCATAGTGGGCGCGCGCACCGAGAAAGCTCTCGGAATTACGCTCAAGTCGTCCGGCGGAAATAACTCGGGCGGCACAACGTCGAGCGCGGACCTCAATTTGCTCGCGCGGTGCGTATACGGCGAGGCGCGGGGCGAGCCGTACACGGGGCAAGTAGCGGTTGCGGCGGTGGTATTAAACCGCGTGCGCAGCAGCAAATTCCCCAACACCGTGTCGGGCGTAATCTATCAGGCGGGCGCGTTCACCGCGGTTGCCGACGGTCAGATAAACCTATCGCCCAATCAGTCGGCGTACAACGCCGCTCGCGACGCGCTCAACGGCTGGGACCCCACCAACGGCTGCCTTTACTATTACAATCCCGCAACCGCCACGAGCAAGTGGATATGGAGCTTGAAAGTGGAGCTTAAGATAGGCCGCCACAGCTTTGCGCGGGGCTAAACTCAAGGAGAAAGAATATGGAACAAACGATTGTAAGAAAAAAGAACGTAGGGTGGATGATTACCGCCGTGTCGCTCATGCTGTTTTCGGTGTGCCTCGTCGTGTCGCTCGCCTTTGCGCTCGGCAACAACAGCAGGGCGCAAGACGCGGTGGAACGAGGCTACGAACGGAATTTGTACGACCTCGGCGACAACCTCTCCAACCTCGAGGTAAACCTCAGCAAGCTCATGATTGCGCCCGACGGCAAGTACGCAACCGTACTTCTCACCGACGTATACAGCGAAGCTCTCGCGGCGAACAAGTCGCTTTCCATGCTTCCCATAGACGGACACGCCGCCGAAGACGCGTCGGGATTTTTGAACCAGGTTGCCGACTTTGCTATATCTTATCAGAACTGCATAGCCTCGGGCAAGTCGGGCAGGAGTTTTGCGGGAAGCGTTGAGAGCATGTACAACACCGCAAAAAAGCTCAACGAGGAGATTGCCGACTCGGTGTCGCTCGTGTCCGAAAACAAGATGAACATTCGCAAAGTTACCTCGGAGAAACCGTATTCGTTCCGTTCGTCGGATAAGATTTCGCACACTCCCGTGCAATATCCCGAACTGATATACGACGGGCCGTTCTCCGACGGCAGGGACGTTGAGGAATACCGCTATTTCGAGAACGAACCCGCGATTTCCTTGAAGGACGCTAAGGAGATAGCCAAAGCCGCGTTGCCCGATTTGGGGGTTAAAACGGTTACGAGCGCGGGCAAGTCCGAAAAAGAACCGCTTTACGAACTGATGATTTCGGGCGAGCGCGGCGACGCTTACGTGAGCGTATCCGAGCGCGGCGGCAAGATAATAAACCTTTCGGTGTGGCGCGACCTCGGCGCGAACATGCTGGGCGAAAACAACGCAAAAGCGTGCGCCAAAGATTTCGCCAACCGTTTGGGTTACGACGTAGAGCCCGTTTGGTATCTTGCCTCGGGAGGCGTGGCGTATATAAATCTCGCGCCCGTAATCAACGACGTAGTTATGTACACCGACCTCGTGAAAGTAAAAGTCGCGCTCGACAACGGCGAAGCTCTCGGGCTCGAAGCCAAAAACTACTGCCTCAATCATTGCAAAGAAAGAAACACTTCGCTCACCATGAACCGCGCGGCAGTGCCCACTTTGGTAGACGACCGTCTCGATATAGTTTCGGTGCGCGGCGCACTCATTCCGCTCGACAACGGCGAAGAACGCCTTTGCTACGAAGCCGCGGCAAAATACAACGACCTCTATTATTTCGTATACCTCGACGCGGTAAACGGCGAAACGGTAAAGATAATGCGCACCGTAGACAGTGCGCAAGGAAATTTGGTAATGTGATTTAAGAGCTTGACTATCCCGCGCAAATGCTGTATAATCATTATGTTATCGCATTTGCGCGGAAGTGGCTCAACGGTAGAGCGTCAGCTTCCCAAGCTGAACGTTGCGGGTTCGAGTCCCGTCTTCCGCTCCATATTTAGTACCCGAAAAGGATGCTAAACGAAAATCACACAATATGTAGCGTATTGTGTGATTTTTTGTGTCTTTAAGTACAAAATATTGATTGGATTCATGAGAAAAATATCTTTTGTTTTTCGGAATGATTTCTATTGGTTTTTTATAAAAACGGGAGTCGAACCGATATTTTTTAATTATAATAATGCATTTGGCTTATATTGCGATTTAACGGCGTTTATGCATATACTTTTTTACATTGACAATTTACGCGATTTGCGATATAATACAATTACCACATCCGATTTGAATATTACACAAGGCATATACTCCTTGCTGGAGATATGCTATTTCGTTTTATCTGATAAGCCTTGTGGTGATTCGGATCGGGTGTGGTAACCTTACGGAATGGCGTATTGACAGATGTCGTTCTCGAAAGGGGACGGCATTTTTTGTTTTTGACAAATAACATTAAGTACGTTGACAATGCAAAAAATAAAACAATTACGGTTTCAGTCTATCGGGTCTGTCGGGGGGGGGTAGGTGATTTTTTCGCCACACCATAGGCGTTACACCGAATTGCTTGCGGAAATTGTTGGTAAAGCTGTTTTGCGAATCGTAACCGAGTTCGTTGGTGATGTGCGCCATGGAAAAATCGGTAGCCGACAGTAGCTCCAAAGCGTAGTTCATGCGTAAATCGGTGACGTACGATTCCAAAGTTTGCCCCAAATATTTTTTGAAAATGCGACTCAAATGTTCGCGACTGTAATTCGTGACTTTTGTCAACTCATCGATTTTCAAAGACAAATGTTCGGGATTGTTCAAATGTATCAAAAATTTACGCAACCAATCGGGATATGCGTTTTTACTGAGAACAGCGTATTCGATATAATAGGAGAGCAAATTGAAACAAATACAGGAATGCAAACTTTCGTAATCGAAAGAATGAAATGTTTTTTTGTTAAACAAAAACAGTTGATGTTCCAATATTCTCATTCTGCTTGCGCTGATATCGAAGTAAATCGGCTCGACAGAAACCGTAAGTTCATCAAACAGCGATGGAGATAAAAAGTCGCAAATTCTACGCATTTTTTCGGGACGGATATAAATATCCCGATGTAGATGCGGCTCGTCGGGAAATACATCGATAGTATGCCAATCGCCGGGGCGCATAAGCACTATGTTGCCCGGAACAAGAATACGAGAGGAATCGTTTACCGTATTTTGTACTTTGCCGCTGAGTTGAATTAGTATTTCAAAAGAGATGTGCAAATGCCGAGCGGAAATTTGATTCCACAGCTTTGTGTAATCGGAAGGACGCGGCGCGCCTTGCGAATGAATCGGTGGAGTTTTCATAGCGCAAGTATACCATAAACGGGTAGTTTTGGCAAGTAAATATCACAATTTTGCGATTTGTTGTCACATAATTTGTAGAAACCGCGTTTACACTATGTTATAATATAAGTACTGTAAAATATGTAGTTGGCGTAAAAGCAATCAAATCTTGAAAAAGAGGTGCAGGAAAGTGAAGAGAACGAACAAAATCAAAGGGTTACTGCTTGTAGCGGTGTTGGCGCTGATAGCGACGTTCGGCGTTGCATGCAACGATAAACTTGCGGCAACAGATGTCACCGTTACCGGTATGCCCGAAAACGGCGTTGCGATAATAACCGATACCGAAAACACATTGCAACTGAGCGCTACTCTTACGGGTGGCGGCGGTAGCGTGCAATGGCGCTCGGGCGATGAGGACGTTGCGACGGTAGACGGTAGCGGCAAAGTCACGCTTATGGACAGCGGCGCGGTTGTTATTACGGTAGCGCTTGCGAATAACTCGGCAATCAAAGCGGAAGTTCTTCTCACGGTAAAAGACGAGCGCGCCATTAACGATACGATTACATTGTCGGGCATGCCCGATACGAATACGGTAATATACGACGAAGGGAACGTACAGCTTTCGGCGGAGTGTTCGAATGCTTCGGCTACGCTTGTATGGATTTCATCGAACGATAGCGTAGCTACGGTAAACAACAGCGGATTGGTTACGCTTACGGGCGGTGGAAGTACGGATATTACAGTATATAAGAAAGGGCAGCGCGCGGTGAAAGCTACGGCTACGCTTACCGTGGTGCGTAAGGTGGAAAGCCTTGCAATAGCAGACGTGGCAAGCGGCGCGATTGTTGCGGGGCACGATTACAGATTCAATAAAACATACTCCTATGCTTTGCAAACCGAGCATGCGCCTTGGAACGCGAGTCCGTTTGAATTGGAGTGGAGTGTAAGCGATACAAACATTGCCGAGATTAGTGACGACGGCGTTATAACGGGCAAACAAGACGGCAAAGTGACCGTTACGGCGCAAGTAAAGGGCGACGAACTTAAAGCGACCAAAGAGTTCAAGGTGGTAAAACCCGACGACAAAAGCGAAGATTTTACGTATGCGGTAGGCAATCGGTGTATCGTCAATGCAGTTTGCACGGACGCATGGCTTGATTATACGGGCCCGAAAGTTACGTCGCACAACACCGACATTTTTATCGATGAGTACGACACGAATAAAAAGATGCTAATTGTGGAAAAGAACACCGATTGGGCGCATTGGACGCACGTGTGTTTGGGTTCTTGGAATTTGTCGCCCGGAAGATACGTGTTGACGGTGGACTTGGAAGTAACAAAAGGGGAATTTCAAGGTAAAATTAACGGCGCGCAATATAAAAATACGCCTGCCGAGTATGAGTACGGAATACGCCCCGATATAATCGGCGAATTGGATTTCGGCGAACTTTCGGATATTACGCCTACAGATAATAAATATGAAATAGGTTTTGAGCTTACGCAAAGTTACGAAAATTTCGGTATTATGTTTTATGACGATAACGGAACTATTGATCCGTATGCGTTGCATATCAAGTCGTTTTCGCTTGCACGTGCGAATTATTTTACCGTGCAAACGGATATTTATTCGGACGGAATGTTGATTGTCGGCGAAGATTACAAATTTGTTCCGAGTGAAATAGAAGATTGCACGTATACCTATACGTGGACGGGGAACGGCACAAGCAACAACGAATTCATAGAATTGAAAGACGGCAAATTAACGCCTAAGAAAGCAGGAAACAACATACATCTTACGGTATCCACTACGCTGAACGGAAATCCGCTCAGTAAAGAATACGATTTTTCGGTTATCGAAAATCCGTTCAAAAAAAATGAGGACGATTATCAATATGCGGTCGACGTGAAAAATCGCGGTAACCTTGTTTACGATGTGCGACGCACAAGCGTATACATGAGAACGCATAACTGGATCATGTCGATAGAAAAAGGAAGCGACGGAAGTCAATCGTTGAAGATGAAAAAGAATTATGCTCCTGCGTGGGACGGCTCCGTGCAATTTATGTTCGGAACCGTAAAAAAGGGCGTTTATGAAGTTTCGTTTACTTTGCGCGGCGACGATGTGAAAGTTTGGGATAAGTTCAAAGGATATATTTATCCTATCACGTTAAAAGAGGATTACGAAACTACGTTTACCAAAGACGGCGCATATACGCGCGGTGTAACTCCGTATGGCAACATTCACGATGATGACTGTGTAAATAACGACAATACGTATACTTATACGATTAAGGTAGACAAAGATACGAATAATTTCGGTTTGGAACTTTGCGGCGGTACCGAAACGGATTATACGGTTTATCTCGATGCGTTCAAGTTCGTGAAATTGCCGGACATAGAGTCTGCAAGCATTTCGGGTATCGAGGATGACGCTAAATTAAAGAGCGGGGAAGTAAAAGATTTGACGGCAACCGTTATGTATGAGGGCAATGCCGAAAAGGGTCCGCAGTACAAATGCGAATGGAGCGCGGCAGGCGGTGAAACGAACGGCGGAAGCGCGCGCATTATCGACGGTGAAAACGGTAAAAAACAGTTGCAAGGCTTAAAACCCGGCGCTATCGTCTTAACGCTTACTGTGACAAGCGCAACGGGAAAACAAATTACCGTTACGAAAAATCTTACGGTAGAGCTCGGCGAACTTGCTATAGATACGGATATGTATTCCGACGGTATTCTCGTGAAAGGCGAAACATACAAGTTTGCGCCCATCCCCCTTATAGACGGCATGACGTTCGCGTATAAGTACAAAAACACCGAGAATGCAACCGATACGACCGATACGTCCGAAATAGCGGAAGTGAAAGACGGAAAACTTACGGCGAAAAAAGCGGGCACGGTATGGATTGTTGTGTCTTCGAATATCGAAGGTACGTCCGTGAGTAAGACGGTTAAGATAACGGTAAAAGAGTACGGCGGCACGGTGGACGAGAGCTACAACGACGCAGTTAATCCTACACAACACGGCGATTTCTATGACATAGAGCGTACAAACGTCTATTTGCGTACGTTTAATATGAAGATAGAAAAAACCGCCGACAATAAACTGAAACTTACCAAAGCGTATGTTCCCGCATCGGGGGCGGCTGTGAGTTTCTATCTCGGAAACGTAGAGGCGGGGCGTTACCGCGTAACGGTGAAACTCGGCGGCGACTTAGCTTGGGATTGCTTTAAGGGGTATTTGTATGCGCTCAACTGGGAAGATGATTGGCAAACAACTTTTAGCGATAAGGCGTATAAAAAGTTCGATGCTCCTTACGGCAACATTCATACGGCAGGATTTTGTTTGTATAGCGGAAGCGGAAGTTCGACCACCGGCGGAACATATACCATGTATATCGACATTGCTTCCGCGCAAACGAATTTCGGATTGATGTTGGAAACGTGGAAAGAAGGTAGTGAGGAGAGCAAAGCGTTTTCCGTTACGTTAGAGTCGTTTGAATTTGTAAAAGAAGAACTTACAAAGACGATGGGTTTTGAAGATGCGTCTGTTTACAGTTACAGTATAGCCGACTACGGTTCGGGTATTACCGTTGCGGGAAAAGACGGCAGTATGGCAGTCACGAAAGCTGCGACAAGCGCGAGCGTAGCGGGGGGGGGAGCCTTGAAAGTGGCAACGCCCACGACTTGGTCGGAAATTGCGCTTTGTTTCGGAACGGTGAAAGCGGGCATCTACACGTTGCAACTGGATATTGCGGCGGTAGATATGACGGGCAATTATTGGTTTACGGGAGTCGTTTACAGCGGGACTTGCGTGAACGGAAAAATTACGCATGACGGAACAACAGGATTATTAAACAATAATGCGGCGGAAGTTACCCATGCGGCAACGACAAAAACCGTTACCCTTACGGTAACGGTTGCGGAAGATGTCGAGAATTTCGCAATCATTCTTGCTTCGAAAGGAGATTGCGGGCAAGCCGTGAATGTTCAGTTATCGAACATATCGCTGTCGGCAAGCGCAGATTAAACACACGGAGAAATATATGAATGTAGCAATAAATAAAAACGCACCCGTGAGGGTAGTTAAAAAGAAACCGCGGGAGCACCGCGTAACGCTTGCCGTACTGTGCGTTATTTACTTTGTATACGCCGCAACGCTGATATTTCCGTTTTTGTGGCTGGTATACAATTCCATGAAAAACAAAATCGAGTTTTCTGCAAATCCGTGGGGATTTCCCGTTGAACCCATTAAATCGCTCGGGAATTTCGGTAAAATCTTTTCGGAATTCAATTTGGGTTCTATGTTTCTCAATTCCATAATTCTGTCGGTTGCTATGCCGCTCATCAATTTGTTTTTCTGTGCATGTACGGCGTATGCGTACGCATTGCACGACTTTAAGGGAAAGCATGTGCTGTATTGGGTGGCTATGATACCTATGCTTGTAAATATTACGGGTACGTTGCCTTCGCAGTATAATTTGTTTGTGAAAATCGGCATATTCGACAGCATTCCCGGAATACTCCTCACGGCAACAAACGGCTTCGGATTTGCGTTTTTGTTGTTCGGCAGCGTGTTTCAAAACATTTCGCGCACGTATCACGAAGCGGCGGAGATAGACGGCGCGGGACATTGGCGAATCTTCTTGCAAATCTATTTGCCGCAACTTTCCGCCGTGTTCGGCGCGCAATGGCTACTCGGGTTTATCGGTATTTGGAACGACTATATGACGCCGTATTTGTATTTGCCTTCGCACCAAACGCTTTCAGTGGGTATTTACTACATTTCCACGCAGGTCACAAACGGCTTTTCGCAGTTTTCGGGCGATTATCCCAAACTATTCGCCGCAATGATAATCTCCATTGTGCCTGTGGTTGCGTTGTTTGCGGCGTTCCAAAAGAAGATTATGAGTTTCAGCATGGGCGGCGGAATCAAAGGATAAAACTAATTTCAAAAATTATATAAGGTGGTAATAAACATGAAAAACGTCAAAAAAATGTTGTGCGCCGTTCTTACGGTAGTCCTGTCGTTTTCGGTAATGGTAGGACTTACGGGGTGCAGTACGGCGCTTCAAACCGAAAAGGGCGTACTTACGATTCGGTATTTTGAAGGCGGATACGGCAGCGATTGGCTCGAGTATGCCGCAAAGAAATATCAAGATGAGCATCCCGGCTTTAAGTATAAGCTCATTCCCGACACTACGATTACAAACACGGTAAACACGTATCTCAAATCGGGACAAAACCTTGCCGACATTTATATGACGCAAGGCTCGACGGCTTGGACGGAATGGGTGTCGCTCGGTTATATCGAAAATCTCGAATCGGTATACGAAGCCGAAGTGAACACTTCTTCAGGCAAACGCAAGGTCAAAGATTTTATGGATGCGGACGTTGTGAAAAAGAATTATTCGCAACGTATTTACGGGCAAGGCTCGTACTATCCGTGGATGATGCCGTGGGCGAGCGTAGGCATGTCTATTGCGTACAATGAAACCATATTGCTTTCCACGTCGCACACTACCGCTAAAGAGGGCGCTTGGAATGTGGGCGACAAATGGACTGCGCCTCCCGAAACGGTGGAAGATCTTGCGGCGTACTGCGCCGACGTGCTTGCGCGAAACGACGGAATCAAACCGTTCTCGCTTCCTTTTGCCGACGGTATGCACTGGCTCGAATACTACATGGCGGTGTGGTGGGCGCAATACCAAGGCGTTTACGAAGAAAATACGCTCGCCGTGAACGAAGGCGACGGCGCGTATTACGATTTTTATAACTTCGAAAGCGCCGAAGTGTGGAAACAGAAAGGTATACAAAAGGCTATCGACCAGTGGCGTACGCTTATCGTAGGCGAAGGCGGGGAGTGGAAAAACACCGTTGCCAACATAGAAGAACATACCGTGCAAGAGGCCGAAAGAATTTTTGCACGTGGAGAAAGCGCGCTTGCGCTTGTCGGTTCGTTCAGCTATAAAGAGATGGAGGAGTATATTACCAACAAAGATCACGTTTTCAAAATGATGAGTATGCCTTTATTCGACGATGGTACGAAAGCAATGAAAAATGAGAACGGTATGTCGGCGAAGATAAATTACTTTATGAACGATGAAACGATTTTTATTCCGTCGGGAGCCGTAAACAAAGATATGGCGAAAGAGTTCCTTGTGTACTTGTGCAACGAAGAAATGCTTTTGGACTTTACAAAAAGGACGGGAACGATGCGTCCGTTTGATTATAATCCGCTCGAAGCGGAACCCGATTACGAATGGAGTCCGTATACGCAAAGTTATCTTGATATATATTTCGACTCCGATATCCGTGTTTCCAACTATCCCGCAAATAAAGCGGTGGAAGACGTTTCGCCTATGTATTTGTATAAGCGTCCTACCATGTTCGGTCGTACCGCAACGTCTTCCATTATAAACGATATGCGCACCATGACGGGCGAACAAATCATGGTAGGTGAGAAAAACAGCAGAAACGTATATACGGTAACAAAATCATATTTTAACACTTGGAAAACAGAACTCGGTATCGAATAGGAGAACGTATGGATACAGCAATCCCCGTAAAAAAGAAAAAATTCAAGCTGAACCGTACGGCACGAAAGTATCTCTTTATTCTGTCGCTTATTATTATTCCGGTAATCAATTTTGCGGTGTTTTGGGTGTATGTGAATTTCGATACGATATTGCTTACGCTCAAGCGATTCGACGTGCCTACGGCGTCGTACGTGTGGCGCGGACTTGAAGGGTATGTTTCGGTTTTCAAATCGATGATATTGGGCGGCGATCCGGGCGAATTCAACGCTTTTGTCAACAGTTTCAGAGCGATTCTTATAAACATTGTGATATTCCCCATATCGTTTATCATCGCGTACAGTTTCTACAAAAAGATTCGCTTTCGCAAATTCTTTCAAGTCGTATTTTTCCTGCCCAACATAATATCATTGGTTGTGCTTTGTATGATGGTTCGGCACATGTTCAGTTCGGATTTCGGACCTATTGCGTTGCTTGTGGAAAAACTCGTTGGGCATCGTGTTGATTGGCTCGGCTATAACTCGGATAAAATGTGGGGCATTATCATTGTGTTTTGCATTTGGGCGGGACTGGGCGGCAACACCGTGGTTTTGTGCGGCGCTATGCAACGCATTCCCGAAGATATTACCGAATCGGCAAGACTGGACGGAATCGGTTTTTGGCGAGAGGCGTGGTCGATTGTTTTGCCGCTTGTTATGTCTACCGTAGGCGTGTTTATGATAGGCGTAGTGACGAGCGTACTCAGTTTTACCATGCAACCTATGCTTATCGCGATAAATCCCGGCATAGACAACAAATTTATGACGATAGGGTGGTATATTTTTACGAGCGTGGATACGGGAGGATCGGGCAATATGATACAGGCGGCGACGATAGGCATGACGTTTTCGCTGATTATGTTGCCGATTATCATAGCCGTTCGCTTGCTTGTGAAAAAGTTTACGCCCGACGTTCAATTTTAAGGAGGAAAGAGAATGAGAAATTCACAAACAAAATGCAAAAAAAGATTTGCCGCATTGGGATTCACGGCGTTGTTGCTTGCCGCAGCTCTTGCGCTTGGCATGACGTCTGTTTCCGTAAGACAAAAGGCATACGCCGCCGAAATACAAGCCGATATTTTTTCCGAAGATTTTGACGGAACGACTTTTTCGGAAGAATGGAAAGACCCCGTGAACGCCGAGTTGCAAACGGGCGAATATTCGCTTCGGTATAACGGCGACAGCAGATGGGGCTCGTGTATCAGTCCTATGGAGCATCACGTTACCGACGATGTCGAGATTTCGTTCGATATGCAAGTAAGCGGCGGCGGGTGGATAGCGTTCGTGTTCGGGTTGCCCCGCTATAACAGCTCTATGGAATACGCCGACGTCGGCACTTGGTTTTGGCCGGATAACCGCACTACTTTGATGGACGATAAACAGGGTACGAGCGGCGGGCCCGTAGACACGACGCAAAGCAATTTCGCGTCATATTCGGTTTCGCCTTTTGGTTTTGCCAAAACGTCAATGCGGTATGTGCTGACAAAGAAAGAAGATAATCGTGAAAGCGACGGCGCTACGATGTATAAACTCGATTTGTATATGTATGAAGCGGGTACGTCATGTCCGTCGGCTCCGCAAGCATCGTACGACAATGTGGAATGCGACGGCTATTACGGGTTTACGTCTATGGGAAGCATCAAAATGACCGTTACGAATTTTGCGGTAAAAGAGAACGAGCAAACGGTTTTCGAAGACGATTTTACGCAAAGCGCGTTTATGTTCGACAACATGAAAGTGCCGAACGCAAAATGGGCGGTTACGTATTTCGATTCATCTACGCTTGCCGTGGGGCCTACGGCAGATGTGAAAATCGTTACGGGAAAACAAGACGGCACTATAACCAATGCGCGCGGCATTACGCGCGACGTACGCGTGGATAAGCAATTTGCGTTCTCGGTAGAAGCCGAACTTTCGCAAATATCGCCGTCTACCGTGTTCGGTATGGAACTGGGTGGCGGAAAGTTTTTTGCAGGATTGGAAAAGACAAGCAATAAGTCATATCGTGCGGTTACGGTAGCAGATGGCGCAATTACCGAAACGACCGAAGCGGAACAAATAGACGACAACAATACCGTTACGGTTGCGTTTGAAGGATACAGCGACGGAAGAATAAAAATTACAATAGGCGAAGCAACGTATACGCTAAAAGGCGGCGATTTCGGCGGGATATTTAAGCTCGGAACCAAACATATAGGCGAAAGCGAAACGACTGCGGGATACGTGGTATTCGACGACGCGCGCATGCAAGGCTATTCTTATGATGCGGTTATCGACGCGCAAAATCGCGCTATCAATTTCAAAGGTATGCGCACGTATGAGGAATCGGGCGAAACGCTGTATCAATATTATGTAAATCGAAACGAATGGCTTATGCAGGGGTGTACGAGTCCGTTGTATAAAGCGGGGCAAACAAGGAATTACGTGCAGTTTTCCGAAAGCGACGTGAACATGCTGTTTGGCCCCAAGCAAAAATACAGCGAATATATTTGCCGTTTTACCGTTACCGTAACCGACGATACGGCGAAAAACGAAACCGCTATGTTGTTCTCTTTCGGGAGGCAAACGCTTTCGGGCGCGGCTTGGAGTAATCCGTATATTGTATTTACCAAAAAAACGCGCGGTATGGAGATTGCGGGCGGCGGCGGTGTGTCGGGCAAAACCGTTATGGGCGATGTTTCTTTTTGGAACAACAGAGACGAAGAAAACAATTTGATAGCGTATAACGTAATGCTTGTAGTGATAGAGGGCGAAATCGAAGTATATTTTGCACCCGTCGGTGCGCCCGCTTCCGAAATGGGTATTTTGCGCGGCACGTTTGCATATAACGACACAAACGGTTACGTTGTAGTGGCGGGGCATAATGCGGCATCGTTCCGTATAAGCAGTTTCTCGGTAAACAATATAAACGCGCAAAACGAGAATGTTGCGCAAAGTTTAACAAAGAGCACCGATGCGCAAGACTTGGGAGAAAGCGTATTGCTTTCGGGCGGCGCCACGGCTACAACCAAAGATAAATTCGGTGACTTTATTATGTACGCTAAAGTCAAATCGGTAGTAAACGGCGCGATTGACGTAATGCTACCGAACGGCGTGGGTATTACGGCATCGGAAGGCGCGGTAATCGGAAAAGGAATCAAAACGATCAGCACGGGAGCGCGCGCAGCTAAAATAATGAGCGGAGAAAGCGGTATTTTATGCGTTCGCGTTCAAAACGGAAATCTTTCGATAGGATATGCCGCTACGAATGAACCTATAAAACTGATTTACGAGCCGGCGGCGGTATTCGAATTACCGCAAGATAGGGCATTCGGCGAACTTACTTTTTCGGTCGGCGACGGATCGGCGGTATTGCTCGATACGGTAAGCGTTCATTCTTTGGACGCCGAGATAGAAATCACAACGCAAGATTACGATCCGAATATCGACGATGATATCGATAAAGTAAAACCCGAATTCGGGGAGAACGAAAACCAAGCGGAAGAAAAGAAAGGTTGTGGCTGCGGTAGCGTTGCGAGTGCGGAAAGCGTTGCGGGTATCGTTTTTGTGTTTGCGGCATTAACTGCCGTAGCGGTGTTGCGTAGAACAAAGAGGGAAGAAAAATGAAAAAAAGTTTTGTAGCGATATTGTTGATTTTGTGTTGCGCGTTTGCGGGTTGTACTGCGGGCGGTAAAACGAACGGAAAAACCGAGCGGGAAAAAATTCCTACAACTACCGACGTTTTAACGATAGACCAAAATAAATATATGTTCGGATTGAGCGAATTGTCGTCGGAAATGAACGGCGGCGTAGATGTAGAGGTCGACAACGATTTCATTATCGGAAACGTCAAAGCACTCGGCGTAAAGAGTATGCGCGTGTGGATGCATTTGCACAATATTATTCGCAGAGCGCCCGATTCGGACGAAATCAGTATTTTGCAAGGAACGGCGAATATTTATCACGAATATTTTGCACGGCTCAAAGAAGCGGGCGTTGAACGTATTTTAGTTATGAACCACGCGTTTATATATCCGGTAGGGTGCCACAATTCCGACGTGCAATGTGTGCCGCACCCGACCGATGACCGCGAAATGTACGTTCGGTTTTTGAAACTATACGGCGACTGTTACGAATTGCTTGCTACCGAATTTCCGGAAATAACCTATTGGGAACCTGGCAACGAATTCGATATGGTAGACGGTACGTTTTTGCACCCGATCGGTTGGGTGAAAGGAAGCTCCAACGTATTTACCGAGAGCGAAGCGGCAAGAATTACCGCCGACCTTTGTTGGTACGCCAATCGCGGGTTGCAAAAGGTAGACAAAAAGAACGTAACGGTGTTTCCCGGTATGACGATGTCGCCCAGCACTGCTCTTTATTTGGAAGAAACGTATCGGTGGATAGAATCCAAAAAGATTCCCACGGGCGAAGAGTATTCGGATACGAATTCATGGAATTATTTTCAAATTTGCGCATGGCATCCCTATCCGGATTACAGAGGCGTAGCGGCTGCGGCGGATACATGCGAAGATTTGCATGACGTGATGGTAGAACACGGCGACGGCGATAAAAAAGTTTGGATTACCGAAACGGGATTCAGCGAAGATAGGTTCTCTTACGATCAAGAACGTATCGATAGGCTGTATAAGGATTTATTGGATATAACAAAAAGCAGACTAAAATTCGTAGAAACTCTGTTTTTGTTCCGTATGACCGACTGCTATACTACGCCGATCAGCGATTACGAAGACCATTTCGGGTTGTTTTATGCGCCCGGCGATTCGGTAAATAAGGGTAAGCCGAAGCCGTATACCGAAACGATATACAAATGGTTCTACGGCGAAAATGCGGATACGTCGGGTCTGTATTGGTATTCTGCGGCGCAAGAAGAATAGACAACGGAAAATACAAGAAAATGTTGCGGGTGCATTGCAATGCGGTAATGCGCCCGTGACTGTATTCTAAGCGGAAGGGAAATTTATGGCTATCGAAAATAAAGAAAAACAAAGCGTAGAGGAAATATTTGCAAATCCGCCCGCAGAATATCGCGGCGCGCCTTTTTGGGCGTGGAATACCGATTTGAAAGAAGACGTATTGTTGTGGCAAATAGACCGATTGAAAGAAATGGGTTTCGGCGGCTTTTTTATGCACACGCGAAGCGGCATGAGTACCGAGTATTTGGGAAAGGAATTTATGCGTCTTGTGCGCGCTTGCAACCAACGCGCTCGTAAAAACGGAATGCTTTCATATTTGTACGATGAAGACCGTTGGCCGAGTGGAGCCGCAGGCGGCTACGTAACGCAACACAAAGAGTTTCGGCAAAAGATGCTTGTGATTTCGCGCACTGCGCCCGAAGATATGCGGAGATTGCACGCAAGCGATGAGCGAGAACCCGAGTTTCTTGTCGTCTACGATATATTGTTCGATGCGCAAGGAAAAATCAAGACGTATGCCGTAGTTGCCGATAACGAAAAACCGAACGGAGAAAAATGGTATGCGTATATGTTGCTTGCCGAAAAGTCGGGTATATTTAATGGATATACGTATCTCGACACTATGAATGCTACGGCGGTGGAAAAGTTTATAGAGGTGACGCACGAAGCGTATAAGCGTGAACTCGGTGATGAATTCGGCAAATCCGTTCCCGCGATTTTTACCGATGAGCCGAGCTATTACACAATGACGTTCAAACAGTACGCGCGCGACGGAAAAGACGTTGCGTATCCGTGGACGCAAGCATTTCGTTCTTCTTTCGAACAACAGTACGGATACGATATCGTTGCGCGTATGCCCGAAGTGGTTTGGGATAAAAACGACGGAACGCCCCATACCGCGCGGTATCATTTTTTTGCGCACGCAACCGAATTATTCGCCGTGAATTTCAGCGATAAAATCGGTAAATGGTGCAATGAAAACGGCATTGCCTTTACGGGGCATTATATGGAAGAGCCGTGGCTACTCTCGCAAATGCGGGCAATAGGCGAAGCAATGCGGCACTATCGTACATTTGAAATCCCCGGTATCGATATGCTGTGTAACCGTAAAGAATTCACTACGGCAAAGCAAGCGCAGTCGGCGGCGCATCAGTACGGCAGAAACGAAATGATGAGCGAAGAATACGGCGTAACAGGCTGGGACTACGATTTTCGCGGACACAAATTTCAAGGCGATTGGCAGGCGGCGCTCGGCGTAACGCTCCGCGTTCCGCATTTGTCTTGGGTGAGTATGCGAGGTTCGGCAAAACGCGACTATCCCGCAAGCATAAGTTATCAATCGGGTTGGTTTACTGAATACGGCTACATCGAAGACCATTTCGCGCGGCTCAATACGGCGCTTACGCGCGGCAAGTCTATGGTAAACGTGGCGGTACTCCATCCGATAGAAAGCGCTTGGCTCATAGGCGGCGTAAGAGAATATACGGCAACCGACATGGAAACGCTCGATACACAGTTTGTGAACATAACGGCGTGGCTGCTTCGCGGACAAATCGACTTCGACTTTTTCAGCGAAAGTCTGTTGCCTGAATTGTATCAAAAAAACCAAAACGGGTTTTGCGTGGGCGAAATGCAATACAAAGCCGTACTTATCCCGCCGATTAAAACCATGCGCTCCACTACGCTTGCCGCGCTCAACGAGTTTGCAGACTGCGGCGGCAAAGTTTTGGTATGCGGAGATTGTCCCGATTGCGTGGACGGAATACTTGATAATGCGGCGCAATCGCTTTGGAATAAGTCAAAAAGAGTCGGATTTTCACAATCGGAAATTTTGGACGCGCTCGGCGACGAACGCGAAATTTCGGTATTTGGCGGTAACGGCGAGCGAAGAAACGATTTGATTTACAATTTGCGGCAAGACGGCGAAAACAAGTGGCTTTTCATCGCGCATTGCGACGATATGACGCGCATGGACGGAAATGACTGCGCTTACGATGAATTACGCATTACCGTAAAAGGTATGTTTACGCCTTCGCTGTATAATACGCTCGATGGTACGATACGGCAAGCGGACTATATTCACGAAAACGGCAATACGGTGATTTTTGCCCCCTGTTATCCGCTCGATTCGTTTTTGTATTCGCTTGCGCCGAGCAAAGAAAAAACAGAGAAAAGAGTGCCGACAACGCAGACGAAAAAGGTTGCTCAACAAATAGCCGTTCCCGATTTTGTTTCGTATGTTCGCAGTGAGCCTAACGCACTTGTACTCGATATGCCCGAATGGTCGCGCGATGGCGAGCGATTTATGCCGCGCGAAGAAATTTTGCGCATTGACCGCATTGTGCGCTCCGAGTTGGGGTATCCCGCCGCCGACGGGTGCGATGTGCAGCCTTGGCGATTATCTGCTATCGAGCCGTGCGAATTCGTATGGTTGCGTTATACAATTGAAAGTGAAACAGCCGTGCCGTGTATGCTCGGATACGAGTATGCCGATTCGGTGCGGTTTAACGGTAAGGATATTCCCGTTGCAAAAGACGGTTGGTATGTGGATAAAGAAATTTATACGATGCGATTGCCGTCGCTCGTAAAGGGCAAAAACGAATTGCTCGTTCGCGTTCCCGTAAGCGCGCGAATCAGCATGGAGAATCTTTTTTTGCTCGGCGATTTCGGTGTGGAAACTCTCGGCGCACATGCTAAAATTACCGCGCTACCCTCCGTTATCACGTTCGATGCGTTGCGCAAACAGGGTATGCCGTTTTACGGAGCGAATGTTACGTACAAAATTCCTTTTACGTGCGAGGCGGGTGACCTTACAGTTACGACTGATTATTATATCGGCGCGCTTGTAAGCGCACGGTTGGACGGTAACGATGTGGGCAAAATAGTGTTGCCTCCGTATAAGTTGCAAATCGAAAACGTGGCAAAAGGCGAACATATGTTGGAACTCACGCTTTGCGGCACGCGCGGCAATACGTTCGGTACTTTACATTTGACAACGCCGAAAGATTGGAAAGGACCGGATATGTGGTATTCGGGTAACAATATGTGGTCGTATGAATATTGTTTGCACGATATGGGCATTATGAAAAAACCTGAGTTGACATTGGGAAAATAAGGTGTATCGGGATAAAAGTATGAATATTAAAGAATACTTTTTGCGCAATGCGTACAGGGTTTTGAAAAAGCCGATAGGCGAACTGCAATATCCCTTTCTCGATCCCGGTTCGGGATACGAGGGCGATTTATGGGATTGGGATTCCTATTTTACCGCCAAAGCGTTGTGCGCGGCGTTTTCGGTTTGTTCAAACGAGGAAATGCAAACGGCAGGTTGTTCGCGCGAAACGGTGGCGGCGCACGTAAAAGGTTGCGTGCAAAATTTTTTGTCGGCGCAGGAAAGCGATGGGTATATTCCCATTATGCTCTCGGGCAACGGACTGTTTGCGGGATATTTTCACGCCGAGCATGAAAAGGGCGTGCCATTAAATCAGCATAAGCCGTTTTTATGTCAGTCGGCATTGCAGGCGGGGGAATTTGCAAACGATTATGGTTGGATAGACGAAGACAAACTTGCGGCGTATTTACGGTATTACGAAACACGGCAATTCGATGCACGTAGCGAATTGTTTATATGGCAAGACGATATCATGATAGGAATAGACAACAATCCCACCGTGTATTACCGCGCGCC
The DNA here is from genome assembly GCF_943193005.1 of Pumilibacter intestinalis. Classification (GTDB taxonomy): domain Bacteria; phylum Bacillota; class Clostridia; order Christensenellales; family Pumilibacteraceae; genus Pumilibacter; species Pumilibacter intestinalis. The sequence continues at coordinate 99,237 of NZ_CALPCH010000005.1, read as the reverse complement.
GCGCTCGTCTGCGGATATATACCTCAACAGCTTTATGATTGCCGAATACGACGCTATGGCGCAAATTTTGCGGCAAAAGGGCAAAGACGCTACCCAATTTGAACAAAAGGCGGCGGCATTGCGTACGACTGTCAATAGTCAAATGTGGGACGAAAAAGATGGCATTTACTATTCGCAAGACGTGGGATTTTTTAAAACAGAACGATCGTATAACGGATTTACGTTCCACGAAGGTTTTGCGCCCAAATGGAAAACCGTGCCGCTTAAAATTCGTTTTTTCGGTTGTTTTTTGCCGCTGTATGCAGGTATTTGCAACGATGAGCAAGCCGAACGGTTGTGCGTGCATTTACAGGATGCGGACGTTATGGCGTCATACGGGATTCGCACGCTTGCGCGCAACGAAAAAATGTATAATTTGGAAAAGAGCAACAACCCGTCTAATTGGTTGGGCGCAATTTGGACGGTGGCGAATTATCTTGCGTATAAAGGCTTATTGCGATATAATAAAACCGAATTGGCCGAAGAATTGCGCAATAAAGCTGTTTTACTGTTACAAAAGAGTTTAACGGAGTACGGCGAAATGTTCGAAAGTTATCATCCCGACACGGGAGAGCCGAATCTGTTTCCGGGATTTTTGAGTTGGAATTTATTGGCAATCGATCTTTGCGGAAAATTGCATAGCAACAAAGGAGAAGCGGAATGAAAAGAAAAGATATTCATATCAGAGATCCGTTTGTATTTACGGAAAACGGAATGTATTATTTGCTCGGTACAATCGGCGATGGCTCTTGGGGAAAGGGTAGCGATTTAACGCTGTTTGTTTCATCGGATTTGGAAAACTTCGAACTGAAAAACACCATGGTCACGGATGGTTCGCTTGACTCGTACACCAATATATGGGCGCCGGAACTGCACAAATATAGCGGAAGCTATTATTTAATACTTTCCGCTTTTCGGCAAGATAAAGGGCGCGGATGTTTTGTCTATCAATCGGATAGTTTGGAAAAGGACTTTACCGCGCTTACGGGCGAATACGTTACGCCGAACGGTTGGGAGTGTTTGGACGCAACACTGTTCGTATACGAAAACAAACCGTATCTTTGCTTTTCCAACGAGTGGGTGGCGCCCGTTACAAACGACGGCGACGGTAGTCTTTATATGTGTGAACTGAAAGACGATTTAACGGCGCTTGCGGGAGAACCTCAAAAAATCGTAAGCGGAAAATATTGCGGTTTTTCCGTTGAAGTGCATCATGGCGGCAAAAGCGGATATGTTGCGGAAGGTCCGTTTCTCTATGAAGAAAACGGCAAAATCGTATTGCTATGGTCTACCTTTACGCAAAATGGCTATGCGGTTGTAAAAAGCGTGAGCAGTAGCGGCGTTATGGGGGATTATGCTTTTGAAAAATTGTTATACGACCGCGACGGCGGTCACAGTATGAGTTTCGTTGATTTGCAAGGAAAGCGCAATCTTACGTTTCATCAACCGAATCGCACGCCCGAAGAACGTATGCAATACTTTTTATTGGAATAAGAAACACGGAGAGCCTTATGCAACACAACTATAAATACGAAACGTACGAACGGACAGGCGTAGAGCCGCCGCGCAGTTATTATGTGCCGTTTGGAGAGACGCAGGAGTTTGCGTTTACGCACGGCATTTTGGATAGAACGAAAAGCGACAGATTTATATCTTTGGACGGAGAGTGGGAATTCAAGGCGCACGAGGATATTGCGGACGTAGAAGTCGGGGAAGAACTGCCCGATAAAATTCCCGTGCCGAGTTGCGTGCAAATGCACGGGTACGACCAAATTCAGTACATAAACGTACGCTATCCGTTTCCCGTAGACCCGCCGTATATCCGCGTGACAAACCCTGCGTTTCATTATCGCCGCACGTTTGAAATTAAGGATATTTCGCAGAAATATTATCTGAACTTCGAGGGCGTGGATAGCTTTTTCTATGTGTATGTAAACGGTAAACAGATAGGATACAGTCAAATATCCCACGCGACGAGCGAGTGGGATATTAGCGGCTATATAAAAGCGGGTCAAAATACGCTGGACGTTATCGTCTTAAAATGGAGCGCGGGGAGCTATTTGGAATGTCAGGATAAGTTTCGTTTTTCGGGTATTTTTCGTAGCGTGTATCTGCTTGTTCGTCCGCAAGAGCATATCCGCGATTTTAAGATAGAAACAAAGTTACAGGGCAAAGTCGGCGTGCTTACCGTGCGTAACGACGGGGATATTCCGTTTACCGTATTGTTTGAAGATGAAAATAAAACCGTTGCCCCGCAAAAATCGGTGGAATTTACGGTAAAGCAAGTAGAAAAATGGACGGCGGAAAATCCGAAGTTATATGATATCGTTTTATCCGCGAACGGCGAAAAGATTTTACAACGCATGGGCTTCCGCACGAGCATAATTGAGAACGGCGTATATAAGATTAACTGTGAGAAGATTAAATTAAAAGGCGTGAACCGCCATGAGTTTTCGCCTACGGGCGGCGCGACTGTGACGGTAGAAGAAACAATCCGCGACCTTGAACTGATGAAAGCGGCGAACGTCAACGCGATTCGCACGTGCCACTATCCCGATTGCCCCGAGTTTTACGATTTGTGCGACGCGATGGGGTTTTACGTAATGGACGAAGCCGATGTGGAAACGCACGGCATGATAGAACGGCGCGTTGGTTACGGGCGGGAAAATTGGCAGGAATTTGCCGACAGCGGCATAGCGGATAAAGGCGTGACGGATAGGGAAATCACGCTGTACGAGCGCGATAAAAACCGCACGTGCGTAGTTATTTGGTCGCTCGGCAACGAATCGAGCTACGGCAAAATGTTTCATGCGGGCGCGGATTATATTCATGCGCACGATAATCGCCCTATTCATTACGAAAGCGCATGGGAGTTGGCGGATAAGTCGGACTATTATACCAAGCGCATAGATATGGCAAGTCGTATGTATCCGCCGCTCGAATTTTTCAACGAGTTTTTACAAGATAAAAAGGAAACGCGCCCGCTCGTGCTGTGCGAGTTTTCGCACGCAATGGGCAACAGCAACGGCGACTTAAACGACTACTGGAAGATAATTGACTCTAACGACCGCTTTATGGGCGGTTTTGTATGGGAGTGGCGCGACCATGCGATTAAGGCCGAAAAAGGCTACTTATACGGCGGCGACTTCGGGGAGAGCGAACACGACGGTAACTTTTGCGTGGACGGCTTACTCAACCCCGATTGTACGCCCAAAAGCGGTTACTACGAAATGCAGGCGGTATACGGAGGTAAACGGGAAAAGAAATTTGCGCCGCCGAAGTGCGAGCCGATAGAAAAACTTGCGGCGGATAAGCCGCTTGAATACAAGCTCGGCAAAAACGGAGAACTGTTGCAAGTCGGCGATGTAAAATTTTCGGAGCCGCTGAAAATAAATATTTTCCGTGCATATACGGATAACGACCGAAATATCCGTAGCGAATGGCAACGGTACGAGAACGCCGCGCAAATAGCCTATGATATTGCAGAGAACGGAAATACGGTGAAAGTAACGGGCAAAATGCTGAAAGCTTGTTTCGCGCCGATTATGGATTTTGTTCTTACGTATACGTTTTATAACAGTGCGGTAGACGCGGAACTTGACTACAAAGTTGCCGACTACGTTTCGTATTTGCCTCGAATAGGGATTACGTTCGCACTGCCCAAAAGCGCGGCGAACAAATTCACCTATAAAGGGTACGGTCCGCACGAGAGTTATATAGATAAGCATTTGGCAAGTGCATACGGTGAATATACTACGAACGCGGAAAAAGAATACTTCCGATATGTGAAACCGCAAGAAAGCGGAAGTCACTTTGCGAGCACGGAAGTTGTATTCGATAACGGCATAAAAATAACCGCCGCAAAACCGTTTTCGTTTTCGGTGTTGCCGTATTCGGCGACTTCGCTTGCGTGTGCCGCGCACGATTTCGAACTACAAGAAGACGGCAACGTATACGTGAGTTTGGATATAGCCATGAGCGGCGTGGGCACTAACTCCTGCGGACCCGAACTGAAAAACGAGTATCGCGCTCCCAAAGAGGGAAAGAATACATTTCGGATTACAATAAAGTAAAAAACAGAGAGAATATGTAACCAATTATGAAACATGGAGCGGAACAAAAGATACGGGGATTGGTTCTGTATGAAATATTGCAGGAGCAGACGGACGAGAAGAACGGACTGACCGCGCGGGAGATTATAGAGGAGCTTGGTATACGCGGAATATCTGTTGTGCGTAAAACCGTGTATGAAGATATAGCGGTGCTGAACGAGTACGGCTATGAAGTGCTGAGTGAGAAAGAGGGTAAGAGCAACCGCTATTACGTGGTAGACCGTAAGTTCGACCGCACCGAAGTGCAAATACTACTGCAAGCCGTTCGGTCGGCAAGATTTTTGACGGAAAGCAAAACAAAGAAGCTCACGGAGAAACTACTGAAACTATTGGGAAAGACCGAGGCGGAGCAACTGCAAAGCATAACGGCGGCAACGGCAGATAAGTCGAACAACGAGCGAATTTATTACAGCATAGACGCAATCACCACCGCCATAGCCGAGCGTAAACAGCTTTCGTTCTTGTATTTCGATACAGCTCCCAACGGCGAACGAATATACCGCAAAGAAAGGAAGCGATACATAGTAAACCCGCTCGGCATCACGTATAACAAAGAGAATTTGTATTTGGTGTGCTATTCGGAGAAATACGGCAATGCGGTAAACTACCGTGTGGACAGAATGGACGAAGCGAGAGCGGAAGAAACGGAGATACAAGAATTGCCGCAGTATAAAGACTTTAATATGACGGCGTATATGCACGAGCGGTTCGAGATGTACGGCGGCGAAAGCGAAACGGTGGAACTTACCTTTGGGCAAGAATTGGCGGAACTTGCAATAGAACGGTTCGGTGCGGAAAACGTGCATATAACGAATAATATGGCAGTTGTCCGCGCGAAAGTGCAAATAAGCAAGCCGTTTTTCGCTTGGCTTACCACGTTCGAGGGGAGAGCGAAAATACAGTCGCCGCCCAAAGTTAAAGAACGCTACAAAGAGTTTTTGGAAAACACATTAAGAGAGCTAATCGGTAACGTATAAGAAACACAACGAATTGAATTGTGTTTCTTTTTATGTTATACTGACTGCACTGAATATCTTACTGCGCCCGCCCCGGGCAATAAGATATTGGCGACAAGCGTATAGGCGTACTGCGTTCTCGGAAATCCCGACCGAAACAAAGCAGTTGTCTAAATCTACGGGCGTATTGTCGTTAAGGGAGAACGGAGGTATAGAAAGATGGCAAAGAGAACGGAGTTGAAATGCCCGCTTTGCGGCGCGTTGCAGATTCGAGTGAGAGTGTGTAAGGAGGTAGAGATTGTGTGCCATAAGTGTAGTGCATCGTTGCTAATATCCAAAGAGGAAGACGGCGCGTGCGTGGTAAGCGCAAGACCGTCGGAACAAAGTACGGCAGCACAGCAGTAGAAAAATAAGAGAAAAAAGAATAAGGAAAAAGACGTATCCGAAGTTGCGGACAGAGGCAGTAACCAACCGTAAGACCGAACTGCGCGCGCGGATATAAGTTGTAAGAAACAGAAGCTATCCGTAAAAGGAAGTTATCCACGCCTTGCAAGGATTAAACCCCGATAGGGTAATTCTTGCGAGGCTTTTTTATTGCCCCGTTTGCCCGATTTGCGGTTTAGTCCGACCGCGGTCGGGCGTTTTTCATATTACGGCAAATCCGCCCGATTGTGTTTTCAAAAACCAAAAACATAAATCGGAGGATTTTATATATGCAAAAATTCAAAATCAAAGTAATGAGAAAAAGCGGGGATGAGCGGACTGTTACGGTGTACTTGGACGATACTACCGCCGAACTGCTCAAACAAACAGACGATTCGGAACTGTTAGATACTTACTTGCGCGAGGAATATAAGGACAGCCGAAAGGCGCGGCAAGAAGCGTTTTGGAATCGCTCGTTGGATGAAGATTTGGAAAACGGCGTGGACTATGAGGACAAGCATACTTACGGCGATTATTCATTCGACAATATGAACGATGAGCGCTTGCAAGCGGCAATCGAACAGCTAACGCCGCGACAGCAAGAGATACTACGGCTTTTATACATAGAGGGCAGAACACAAAAGGAAATTGCAAAGATTTTACATAGAGCGGAATCGTCAATTTGCGAGAATTTACAGACGATTTACAAACAGCTCAAAGCAATTTTAGAAAAAAACTAAAAAATTTTTCGGCAAACCCGAATTATTGCCCGTTTCAACCGCTTTACAGTGAAGGGGTTTGTTTCAAACACCAAAAAGTATAGAGGTAAGAAAACAAATGGCAGACAGTAAAGTGAAGCAATTCATTCAAAATCTCGGTGCGACGAAACTGACGGAGAATGAAATTGCTATTGTTAAAGCGCATCACGAATACCACAAAGATAGGCAAATACAAATCATCGGCGCATTGCCGCAAAGAGCTGTATTCGTTAAAGTTATTGACCACATCGGGTATTGCGATTCGGTAATAGACGTTTTTTGTTACGAAAACGATTGTTCCGAAGCTTGCTTTATCCGAAACGCAAGCGAACGGCGAGAAATCAATTTTATCAAGAAATGGCTAAAAAATAATTTGTCTGATGGCGAATTGCAAAAGTTGACGGCGGAGGGAAAGATATGATGCAAGAATCGCAAAAAGGTTACTCGCTCAAAAAGCGCAAGTTGAAAGATTGGATATACGATAACGGCAAAACACAGCCGTATGTGGCGCGTAAACTCGGTATAACAAAAACCGAATTGCAACGTAAGCTCAACGAACACGAGCTGTTTGACGAAGAACAGATACGAAGCCTTGTGTATCTTGTGGGAGCGGAAGCGGCGATAGAAATCATATATTTTCCCACGATAAAAGAGAAATACAAGGTGTGGCAAAAGACCTTTGCGCAAAAGAGGTGAAGATACAATGAGCGATATGAAAAGACTGACAAATCGTAACGCACAAGTGGCGGCTATGCTTGCGGACGGCGAACAACTCAAAAACTTTTATAGGTTTATCGCACAAAACCCGCACATCAACTTGCACGACGCTTGCCAGATAGTCATAGAACGCCCGAACGCTACGGTTTGTTTTTCATTCAACGAATGGGCGGCTATGGATAGACGTGTAACAAAGGGAAGAAAAGGTATAGCCTATTACGACAATGACGGATATAAGCAATTCGTTTTCGATGCAAACGATACGCACGGCGACAACCGCTATTCGCGCCCCATACTTCCTATGAAGCGTTTGCTCGGCGGCTTGGACGAACTGAACGGTACGGACTTAACGCAAGACGAGCGGAGCGATTATAGTAAAATACATAAAGGCGTACAGCTTTACTTGCAGGAGCAGGACGCGCTTACGGGCAACAACGAAAGGGATAAGTTGCTTATAGAGGGTATTGCGTATTCGCTATATGCGAAAACGGGATTTCCGAAAAGCGCGGGAATCGCTATGAGCGGCTTGCCGTATTCTTATATTCAAAACGCCGAGTTTGTAAAGGACGTTTATATTCGTGCGGACAGTTTGACGCAGGATATAGAGGAAGCGTATTCGGATGCGCAGAACAAAACGGAAGAAATCAATATCGTAAACGATATTGATGAAGAAGCGGTATCGGACGAGCCTACTGTGCCCGTAGAACATACGGAAGTAATAAAGCCTATCGAACAGACAGAGCAAATTTCCGAAACGCCGAACCGCCCGTTATTGCCGATGTACGAGCAGTATATGAAAGCGCAGAACACAATGCCGAACGCGGTGGTTTTAATTCGCTTGGGCGATTTTTACGAGGTATTCGGCGAGGGTGCAAAAGCCGTAGCCAAAGAACTCGACTTAACGCTTACGGGGCGGGAAGTAGGCTTGCCCGAAAGAGTGCCTATGTGCGGTATGCCGTTTTACGCTGTGGATAGGTATTTGGACAAAATACTTGAATTCAGCGGCGTATTGGTTGTAGAACCGAACGGAGAAGCGAAATATTATCTTTCCCACGCGGAAACGCGCGAGCAATTCGGAACAAAAACAAAAGAGCCGAAGCCCGTATTGACGGAAAATGTGAACGATGAGCCTACATTGTTTGATGACGAACAGTCGGAAACGGAAGATTGGCGTAGCGAGCTTATTGCCGAGCTTGAAGAAACGGACGACGAGCAGTCCGAAGATGACGCCGAGTTTAACGAAAGCGAGGAATCGGACGAAATCGACGAGGATTTTGACGAGAATGAAGTCGAAGAACAAGATGAGTTTGACGAATCGGACGAGCCGACCGAAAGCATGGGCGAACAGCCGAAAGACAAGGTCAAGTCCACGCCGAGGAAAGAAGAAAAGGGTATCAAAGACCGCAAGCGCAAGCCTAAGCCGCAACTGTCTATGTTCGATTTGCTCAACTCGCAGGAACAAACGGCGGAAGAAGCTCTTATCGAACGCCAATTAAAATACGGAAGCGGTGTAGAATACGGCAAATTCCGCATTTGGGACAAATACCAAGAAAACCCGTCGGCAAAGACGTTTGCGAATTTTTTGAAAAAGGAATACGGTTGGGGCGGACACGGTTGTTGGGGCGGCGATGATGAAATGCACGACGCCAAAGGCATTAAAATGTCCGTTCGCGGCGAAAAAGGAGAATACCTTGTTCAAGTTTCGCTCAAATGGCCCGAGGTCGCTATCCGTATAGCCGACCTTATAGACGACGACAACTACTTATCCGAACAAGAAAAGAAACAGTACGTTGCATATAAAGAAGAACAAAACCGCTTACGCGAACAGCGATTGGAGCAGGAACGCCGGAGAAACAATTTTATCGAAAAGATATTGACGGACGAGCCGCGAGAACGAAAAGAACGGATAGCGGAAGCATATCATAATGCCGCAAGTTCGGAAGAATTCATAAATTTTATTAAGGGCGAATACGGAACATATACCACCAAAGAGCTTGACGGACAAAGCATTGTTTTCAACGATTACGGTGTGTTCGTGTCGGAAAGCGGCGATATGGGCGATATATCGAGCAGATATTCGGTAAGTTGGGTAGATGTGGAAAAGAGGTTTGTATCGCTCATCGAATCAAACAGTTATATCGAGCCGTTTCCGCAAACCGAGCAACCGTATTCGGACGCGAAAGAAGATGAAGATTTGGACGCGCTTATCGATGCAAGGTTTTCTCAACCCGTAGTGCATGAATTATCAAACGAAGATCGCGTCACAGCGTTGGTCGATTATATGATAGAAACGGGCACGAGTGAAGCGGAAGAAGGATATAAAACATTTTACATTGATGAATTGCCTGAAACGGAAGAATTTATACGAGAGTATATCGCAGATATTCAAGACGAAATTTATTCGAGCGAAAAAGCAATAGAAATTGATATCGATCTTGAAAAATGCAAAACTATCGGAATCAATTTTTACCTTGATTTTTGCACAAATCTTTCGGATGAAATCATCGAAGAATTTTACGGTGATAATACCGACTTAAACGGCGTGTTAGACCAAAGCGAGCTTGGCGGGGCAAAGACGAGATTTCATAACAACGTAGAAGCAATAAAGCTCGCAAATATGCTGTATGCCGAAAACCGCAACGCTACGGACGCCGAGAAAAAGGTATTGTCACGGTTTGTCGGTTGGGGCGGACTGAGCCAAGCGTTCGACGCGAACAACGAAAGTTGGAAAAAAGAATATGTCGAGCTGAAAGACTTGCTTTCTGCGGAAGATTACGAGCAAGCGCGTTCAAGTACGCTCAACGCCTATTATACGCCGAAAGACGTAATATGCGGTATTTATGCCGCGCTTGACCGTTTCGGCGTGAAAGGCAATAACCGAATCCTTGAACCGTCTATGGGAACGGGCAATTTCTTTGGTTTTATGCCGCAGGAGATAGCGGACGGCAGCAGACTGTACGGCGTGGAATTGGATAATCTTACGGGCAGAATCGCCGCTAAATTGTACCCGCAAGCGAATGTGCAAATTAAAGGCTTCGAGGATACGAGCTTTCCCGATGATAAGTTCGACGTCGTTGTGGGCAACGTGCCGTTCGGCGGTTACGGCGTAGCCGACAGCGCGTATAACCGTTATAATTTCCGTGTCCACGATTACTTTCTCGCCAAGTCCATAGATAAGGTAAAACCGAACGGTATCGTAGCTATCGTTACGAGCAAAGGCACAATGGATAAGCTCAACCCTTTGGCACGAAAATACGTTGCCGAGCGCGCCGAGCTGTTGGGAGCGATACGACTTCCGAACACGGCGTTCAAGCAAACGGCGGGAACGGAAGCCGTTGCGGACATCTTGTTCTTTCGTAAACGCACGGAGCGCATTAACACCGACACGGAAAACATAGAGTGGCTGGGCACGGGCAAGACCGAAGAAGGATACGAGATAAATAATTACTTTATCAACCACCCGGAAATGATACTCGGCACGCTTGCGGAAGAAACGGGACTGTACGGTGGCAAAGACGTAACGGTAAAACCGGACGGACGCGATCTGTCGCTTGCGCTATCGGAAGCAATAAAAAATTTGCCGCAAGGCTTTTATTTGCCCGCCGAAAATCAACCGATTGCAGACGAAAAAGAGGTTGACTACGATATAAAACCTATGTGCTATAAAGCGGAGAGCGGCAGACTGTATATGCGCGTGGGCGACGAAATGGTAGAACAACGCATACCCGCTTTCCCGAAAGACGCATACCAAAGAATTTGCTCAATGATAGCTTTGCGCGAAGAATTACATCACATTTTGGATATCCAAATAAAAGGCTGTTCGGACGAAACCTTGGCGGAAGAACAGGAGCGGCTAAACGGTATGTATGACTCGTTTGTAAGTAAATACGATAAACTGAACAGTCAAACGAACGTAAAACTTTTTAGCGGCGACGGCGACGCGGCATTACTGTTTGCTTGCGAAGACATAGATAAGGAAACAAAGAAAGTAAGCAAAGCGGAAGTTTTCTATAAACGCACAATAAGACCGTATATCGTACCCACGAATACGGACGACCCGTTCGAAGCGTTGCAAATAAGCAAGAACGAGCGCGGCAGAGTGGACATAGCGTATATCGAGGAGCTGACAAACAAGGACTACGATACCGTGCTATACGAGCTTGGCGACAGCGTGTTCCGCAACCCTGTAAAAGTAGCGCCGAACGACAAATATTCGGGTTTTGAAATAGCCGAAGAATACTTGTCGGGCAATGTTGCGAAAAAGCTCAACGATGCCAAATACCATGCCGAACAAAATGCCGAATATAAGCGCAACGTAACGGCGCTCACGCAAGTGCAACCTACGCCGCTCACGGCAAGCGAGATTTCCGTGCGGCTCGGAGCCACTTGGGTGGATAAAGAATATTTCAAAGAGTTTTATTGCGAGCTTATCGGATTATATTGGTGGGAGCGGAGCGACGTACAGCTCTTTTATAACCCGTTCGACAGCAGTTGGCGGTTAGACCAAAAAGACCAAGTGCGCCACAAAACGCAAATGAAGCAAAAGGAAGTGTTCGGAACGCACCGTGCGCCCGCGTATAGGCTGTTTATAGACGCAATGAATATGCGGGCGACTACGATTTACGACACGATAGTGGACGCGGACGGAAACGAGCGCAGGGTACTCAATCAACCCGAAACGATAGCGGCGCGAGAAAAGCAAAACCAAATAAAAGAGCTGTTTGCGAATTGGATATATTCCAAACCAGAACGGCGCGAAGAATTGGAAACAACGTATAATCGGCTGTTTAATCAAATACGTCTGCCGAACTATGACGGAAGCTATCTTAAATTCCCCGAAATGAATCCCGCGATAGAACTCAATCCGCACCAAAATAACGCCGTACACCGCATTATAACAAGTCCCGGCAGTACGCTTTTGCACCATGTTGTAGGAAGCGGCAAGACGTATACTATGGTTGCGTCCATAATGAAAATGCGACAGCTCGGTATCTGCAAAAAAGCCATGGTAGCCGTGCCGAATCATTTGGTGCAGCAATGGGCGGGCGAGTGGCGCAAGCTGTATCCGAACGCCAAAATCCTCGTGGCGACCAAAGAGGATTTGGAAAAGGATAACCGACAGAGATTTGTAAGTAAAGTCGCGTTCGGCGATTGGGACGGAATTATCATCGCGCAGTCGAGCTTTGCCAAGATTCCCGTATCGCAGGAACGGCAGATAGGGAATTTAGTTAAAGAAATAACGCGGATAGAAGAAACGATTCGAGCCGCGTGGGAAGAAAACGGTATGCCGCGCGGCGCGGTCAAGAACTTGGAACGAATCAAAAAGAGTCGCAAAGTTGCGCTCAAAAAACTGATGGACGGCAACAAGAAAGACGACGTGCTTACGTTCGAGAATTTGGGTGTGGACTATCTGTATATAGACGAAGCGCACTACTATAAGAATTTGTTCTTGTTTACGAAGATGAACAACGTGGCTGGCGTATCGAACGCGGCAAGCCAAAGGGCGAGCGATATAAAGCTCAAATGTGAATACTTGCAAGAACTTCACGGTAGCGACAGAGGCGTGGTGTTCGGCACGGGAACGCCTATCAGCAATTCGATGTCGGAAATGTATACGATGCAAAATTACTTGCAACCGCAAGCATTGGCGGCAAGCGGCATCACGTTTTTCGACGGTTGGGCGGCAGACTTCGGCGAAACGATAACGAGCATGGAGCTTGCGCCGAGCGGAGAAGGATACAGGGCGCGAACGCGATTCAGTAAGTTTACGAACTTACCCGAATTACTTGCAATGTATCGAAGTTTTGCGGACGTGCAAACGGCGGAGATGGTAAAGCTCAACGTACCCGAAGCCGAGCGGCACGTTATAAACCTTAAACCGAGCGATACGGTATTGGAACTTGCGCGGCAAATTACGGAACGAGCGGAAAAAATACATAACCGAGAAGTAAGTCCGTATGAAGACAATATGCTTAAAATAACGTCGGACGGAAAGAAGCTTGCGTTAGATCCGCGCTGTTTCGTACCCGAATCTGCGGACGAAGCGGGCAGTAAGCTCAACGTGGCTTCCGAGTATATTCACGAAATATGGGAGCGCACGTCGGACATTAAGGGAACGCAGATTGTCTTTTGCGATTTGTCCACGCCGAAGAAGCGGTTTGAGGACTACGAGTACGGCACGGACTTCGATGCATACAACGACTTGAAATACAAGCTCGTGCAGCGCGGTATTCCGCCGGAGGAAATCGCATACATTCACGAAGCGAATACCGATGAGCAAAAGCAAACTCTTTTCGATAAAGTCAACAGCGGAGCTATACGGGTACTTATCGGCAGTACGGAAAAGTGCGGCGCGGGAACCAACGTGCAAAAGCGACTTGTGGCTTTGCACCATTTGGATACGCCGTACCGTCCGTCGGATATGGAACAGCGCGAGGGCAGAATCATCCGACAAGGCAACGAGAACAAAAAGGTAGATATTTATACCTACGTTACAGAGCGCACGTTCGACAGTTACAGCTATCAGATACTCGAAAACAAGCAAAAGTTCATATCGCAAATCAATAAGGGCGATTTAACGGTGCGCGAAGCGGAGGATATAGACGAAACCACTTTGAGCTACGCCGAGATAAAGGCGATAACGGCGGCTAACCCGAAGATAAAGCGCAAAATGGAGGTGGACGCGGAAATCAGCAGACTGCGCGTATTGGAAGGGCAGTATAAAAAGAATATTTGCAATTTGCAAAACAAAATTCTCAAAGACTTTCCCGAAGATATTCGCAAGCAGGAGTTGCTTTTAGAGCGTGTAACGCTTGACTTAAAGCATTTGCAGGAAAACAAACCGCAAGACCCCGAAGCGTTTGCGTTAAGCGTGAACGGCACGGTTTATACGGACAAAAAAGAGGGCGGCAAAGCGCTTACGGAAGCGCTGTATAAAAGTAAACCCGAAACGGTTGTCGCGGAATATTGCGGGTTCAAAATCAGTATGCAACCCATATCTTTATTGGCAAACGAACGGGAAATAACGCTTGCGGCGAACGGGCAATATACGTTGGGCATTGGCGAAAGCGCAAGCGGAAATCTCACGCGCTTAGAGAACTTTATAGAGGACTTCCCGAAGCGTAAAGAGCGGCTTGAAAACAATCTTAAACAGTTAAAGAACGATTTGCAGACGGCAAAAGAGCAAGTGAAAAAACCTTTTGAACATAAGGAGCGTTTACAAGAACTTATGAAAGAAGAAACGGAACTGAACGTAGAACTTAATTTGGATAAACCCGAAGAAGAAATAGCGGGCGATGAAAACGATTTTGGCGATGATAATTTTATGGCGTTGCCCGCACAAAGAAAATTTAAGGAGGAAGATACTATCATAGATAAGGAAGATAAGACCGCTTTAATGCAGGTGGATTTATTGCCCGATTACACCGTAGACGCAAACGATATGCACGAATACGGCTATACATGGGATGGAATGTTGCCCATAAGAAAGAGAGCGGCACAGCGAATCTTTAATAACGGCATACAAGTATATAAACTCGGCAAGGACGATACCGAAACGGAAATAGAGCGATTGGACGATTTTGAGGACGGAGCGCTTTACGGCGTGGAAAAGCCGTTATGGAAAAATTATACGGAATCGGAAAACGGCAGAGCATATTTGGCGGCACGATTGGAGGTTGCAAAGGCGGCGAGTAAAACGGCTTCGAAAGATATGGACTATGTTGACGAGCGTTTCACGATAGACTTTATAGAGAGCAATTTTACCGAAAAAGCGGCGTTGAATAAATATGCGGCGGATAAATCGGAGCCTACAGCGGAAGCTATGCAACCGTATGTGTCGCAACTTTTGGACGAATATGCCGCACGTATTTGGAGCGATGCGCTCGGTTATTACGGATGGGACGAAATATCCGTAAAGCGTTCGATAGCGGAGAATATAGAAAATGCGGAGTTGAAAGAAGCGGCATATGAACTTACGAGATTCAAATTCGATCCCGAGAAAGAACTGATGACCGCACTCGGTAAGTTTAGCGAAGAAGAAATAAAAGATATGAATTTGCCTGCGTTCGACGACGAACTGACCGTTGTCGCAAAAGAACGGGCGCATTTGCTAAGCGAAGGCAGCAGTATAAAAAAGTATGCGGAAGGCTTATTGCTTTTCGAAAATAATGCAAAAGATACTTGGTATGTTCTGAACGATACGTTCGTACTCAATAAAGACGGCGAAAAGCTCGACGTCGGGGACAAAACGAACGTAATGACGGTGCTTGCTTATAACGGACTGCACAACGGGAATCCCTTGCGGAAATTCGATGCGGAAGAAGATGCGCATAGGTATTTTGAGGAAAAGGTAAAAGAAATCCGTGCGGTAAGATTATCTGCGGCAAGGCATGATTCGCTTATTGTAAACAACGGAACGACGCAAGAAAGAATTCTTGCCATTATAGAAGATTATTGCGACGGAACGGAACGTATGCACGGCGGAACGCAAGACAGTATCGATACGGATTTGTTGGCGGAAAATGCGGGATGCTCGGAAGACGACGTGAAAGCGTTTGCGGTAAAGTATGGCGCAAGCATAGACGCGGGTACGCTACGGCTTAACGATGCACTGCAATTCGAGCGGCAAGTCATAGCGGCGCGTCCCAACTTCTTGGACTTTGTAGGGGAGCTTCGTAAAGCCTATTTTATCTCGCAAAGAAAGCCGGACTATGTAAACGAAGTTATCCGATCGGTTGAAAGCGAGTACGATGCGTTTAAGGCAGATATGTTGCAACAACCGGCGGAAGAAATCTTTTACAATAACTATAAGATACATCTGTATAACGAATTTTCGGAAGTCATACAGTACGGCGAGGGGTATCTATCGGAGAAAGAATTCAGAGCGCTGTATGAAGATAAAGGGCATATTTTGGGTAGCCTTTACGACGATTACGTTGGAGCGGAAAATTACAGCGTGGAAACATACAGCGATACGGCGCAATTCATAAAAGACTACTGCGAAGATTTTCATAATGAAACCTACTATCCCACAACGTATTACGGCAAAGACACCGAGAACAGAGCGTATTTTTATATGACGCAAGACTTATCCGTTGCAAACATTTGGCGTTTGGAAGAGATGACCGATGCCGAAATGATTACGGTTGCCGCGCCCGGTTGCTATATAAGCCAAGACAAGCTGGATAAAAAGCATATTTTCTTCTTGAATATAGGGCGGGATATTTCGGAAGAACAGCTTGAAGGAAAAGAAGCTATGCGCAATATGATGGACGCTATGGATAACTATAAGCGGATATATCCGTTGTATCTCAATACGGGCGCGTATGCCCGCGAGCATAATGAAATCATCGCGCACCGCAATTCGCGGAAATCGAATATAGAGTGCAAACTTGCAATCGAGGACGCTATTCGTAACAACTACGACGGTATGCACTTAAACGAGGGTATTGAGGATAAGATTATCGAGCGCTTCGGTATGGAGCGCGTGGCGTTCGTATTGGCAACAACCGTCAACGAGCATGATTGGGACGGAAGATACAGCAAGGAGAATAAAGAATGGGCGAAGACTATTCCTATGTCGGAAGACGAAAACGTGCGGCGCGAGTGTTACCTTAACACGCACCCTGCCGTATTGGACGCCTTTATAAATCGTATCCGCGGAAAAATAAAAGAAAATTCGGAGGAAAACAAAGAAATGGCACAGGACAAATTCAAAAACTTTACCGCACGGGGCGATAAGGTATTAAGCATTATCAAAGACCGCGACAATAGGAATATCGCTATAATTCAAAGAGAGAAAATGGGCGATTTCGTAGTCGCGGCAAGATACGATACGATGGACGGAAAGTGGGGAGCGGCAAAATACGATTTTCCCACACTGGAAGCCGCCGAGCAATACAGAACGGAAAAATACGGTTTCGAAAACGTAGAAGATTCCGGAAAAAAGACGGTAAAGTTCAAAATAAGTCCCGAAGCGCTTATTAAAAAGTATCAATTCAATTCGCGTTTCATGATGCCCAAGGACAGCGGGTATGCGGGTTGCGCTTACAGTATATTCAACGATCATATTTACGAGAGTACGTTTACTGCGGACGCGGAAAGCGATACGCGTGAAAGAGCGTTGGAGATTCGCTTGCCCGAAGATTATAAAATCGATTTGTACGATGGCGGCGAAAAGGTCATGGACTTCCGCGCGTGGGAGTTGGCTAAAATGTTGGACGGAACTACGGCGGATAAGTACGAGCGCGAAGCGAGAATAAACATATACTTGCCGCGCGATGCCGTTATAAAAGATTACGAAACCTCGTTGCTTATCGCTATGCCCGCAAATTCGGAGTATGAAGGGTATGTGTATTATCTTCCGCAATCGGTGGTAAACGAAGATAAAAAAAGCGAGAACGGCGATTTGATTGCAAACGTAGGCGAAAATTTCAGAATCATTTTGCGGAAAGGCGAGGAGAAAAAAGAGCTTACGGCAAAACAGCTTTTTGACGATATAAACGGCAAAAACAATTATAAGCGCGAGCTTACCGCTATGGACGGGCATGAACAACAGGACGACGATGAGAAAAAGTGGGCAACGGTTCAAATGAGCGAGAACGCCGTTATCGCCAACTACGAAAACAGTACGCTGTTCAAAATGCCGAAAGGCGAGTATGCGGGATTCGTGTATTACATACCGAGCGGAATGGTGAGAAAGGAAAAAGACGGACTGTATTTGCGTATTCCCGAAGATTTTACCGCGCACTTAAAAGACGGCGAAGATAATAAAGATTTGTCGGCGCAGGAGTTTGTTGCGGCGATAGACGGCAAGACGGATGCGGATTACAAGAGCGTTTACCGTGCGCCGAGCGAGGAAGCAAAAGCGCAGTTTGCAAAGGTGGAACAGCAGTTGCGGCAAAACGTACCCGAAGAAATGCGGAATAAGCCGAATTGGGCGGTTTTGCGTACCCGCCGCAATAATGCAACGGGTAAATTGGACAAGTTCCTTATAAACGCACACACAGGCGATTATGCCGAGAGCGACAATCCCAAAACTTGGGCGGACTTCGATACGGCTTGCGCGTATGCGAGAGAGAACGGCGGCGTATGCCTTGCCTACGCATTGGACGGAAAAGACAATATCGCTTGTATCGACCTTGACGGGTGTATGCAGGAGAACGGCGATTTTTCGGAGATTGCGCAAAAGACGTTTATAGCGGCAAGCGGCAGTTATGCGGAAAAATCGATAAGCGGAAAGGGTTTGCATATCTTCGGTAAAACGAAAGGCGCGGACTTGCGCTCGTTCAGCAAAGACAAGACTATGGAGTATTATCAAGGCGGACAATTTATCGCAATGACGGGCGATTATTACGGCAGTTCCGAGCTTAAAAGCTTCGATACGCCTATGATGCAGAATGTTCTCGAAAGCAAGCTCGAAAAGCGTACCGAGTGGAAGCATACGGGCGAGGGCATAGAGGGACTTTCTTCTATGGACGACAGAGAAATGCTCGAAAAGGCGTTTGCGGCAAAGAACGGCGATACCGTAAAAAGACTGTATAACGGCGAGGACTTGCGCGGCAATCACAGCAATTCGGATATGAGCCTTATGAACTACCTTGCGTTTTGGAGCAATCACGACATAGACCAAATGCTTCGCGTATTTGCTACGAGCGGACTATACCGCGCCGAAAAGCCGCAGAGCTATTACGAGCATACGGCGATAAAGGCAATAAAGGAAACACCCGTTTATAACCCGCCCAAGGCAAGCAACAACAAGCCGAGCGGCAACGAAAGCAGTAGCGGCAAGGGCGGTAAGTAAGAGAAAGAAAAGCGGCTGTCCGTATGGGCGGACAGCCGTGAAAGCTGAGATTATTTGAGTAAATCTTCTATGGAGCAATCTAAAACCTTTGCGAGAGCATAAAGTGTTTCGGCTTGGGCATTGCTTATATTTATATCGCCCTGTTCGTAACATTGAATGGAGCGAAGTTTTACGCCGCTTAAATCCGATAGCTGTTTTTGAGATAAATTGCGCAAGAGGCGAATTCGTTTTAATGATGATTCTGCGGGGAATAAACTTTTGATATATTCTGCGGTTTTTAGCTCATTGGCTTCGTGGTAGGGGTGATATAACGAAATAAGTTTATCAAACGGTATTACATATAAAATTTCGGAAAACGGCTTGTCGAGATACCATTGCGTATAGGCGAGAACCCAACCTGCCCAATATTCGGGAGATCTGTCGAGCGGTATTTGTGTAAAAGCAACATTTTTGTCTAAAAGTTCCGATAAAAGTTCCGTAGCGGATTTTCCGCAAAGATATTTCGGGTTGCCTTTTTCGATTCCGCTTGCAATAGCGGATTTGGAAAAGCGCAAAGCAATATCATTGGGATCGAGTTCCATTGCATTTACGGCAATATCAAACATGGCGGACAAATTGCGCATTACGCCGCTTAAATAGATTTCATTGTAAGCGTGGATCATTAGCTTTTATACCCCCGCGGATAATATCAATCATAAGCAGACTGTCGGTGGGCAATATGCCGCCTTGTCGGTTTGTAAGATAGGCAGAGCGGGCAAGCTCATCGCGTTTTTTGCGTAAAGGATAATGGATTTGTTGAGGCGCTTCTTCGTAACCTAAAAATTCAATACGGGAAAAGGCGAGTTGGGATTTTAACACGATTTGATTCCCGAGATTTCCGAGTTTCATGACTTGGGTTAGCCGCTTTACGGTTATCGTATTGCTCAAAAAATCACGTGCATATGAAAAATAAGAATCATCGGCGCGATACCCTTTGATGATATCGTAGTTTTCAGTGTCAACAGAGAAATTGTCTAAAATATAGTACATCGCCGCCGTTTCTATATCGGATGAAAGCGTAACTTTACGGTTTTTCAAAAGTACGGAAATCCAATGGATAATGGAATAATCTTTTCCGTTTAGATTGAGAATTTTCAGTCCCGTTGTATTGAGCGCGTATTTATTTGCGTAACCGCCGGAAATCTGGTCACACGCCCATTCTTGGGCAAGGTTTAGATGTTCGGTGCAATAGAAACCGAGTCCGTAATCGTTATCCGGATTACCTTTTCCGAAAGTCGGCTTATCGACTATATTATGCGAGCCGTGATAAATAATCAATTCTTTTTTCATGACACATGTTCCTTATGGGGATATTATACCATTGTAATGGTATAAAGTCAAGAATAAATAACAATTAGAAGAATAGATTTATTGAAAATTTTGCAGGAGGTCAAAAAAATTGAAAAAGAAGAACAACATCATACCCGAAATCGTAATACCGAAAGGCTACGAGATAGACGAAATCTTGGATATGTCGGACGACTTCGGGGACGAGAAACCTAACTTGACGGAGGAGGTGAAAATACGTTTTGAGCGATAAAGACAAAAAATGCGTCTATGATAAACTCACGCCGCAGAGAAAACGGCTTGTCGATACGATTATGACAAACCTTGAAAATAACCATAGCCTTTGGCGGCAAGGTTGGAAAGTTACGGGCGCGCCCGTATCTGCAATCACGGGGAAACGGTATAACGGCGTAAACAGACTGTTCTTGTCGGCGGCAACAATGGAGCGCGGCTACTCGGATAACCGTTGGCTTACATACAACCAAATGAAAGAAAAGGGTTGGGATTTTAAGCGCGATGAAGAAGGCAACAGTATGGGCAAAAAAGCGGGCGTATCTATCGAATACTTTTCGCTTTATGATAAGCAAACCAAACAGGCTTTTGACAGAAATACGCTCGATGGACTGACGGAAGCCGAGCGGGACGATTATATGGACGAAAATGTAATCGCGCTTCGTAAATACTATTGCGTGTTCAACGGCGACGTTATAGCGGGTATTCCCGAACGTGAAAAACATGTTGTAGACGAGAGCGGAAAGAACAGCCGCGCGGAAGAACTTTTGCAGTATTGGAGCGACAACGAAGCAAAGATTATCTATGGTGGAAGCGAAGCGTTTTACCGTAAAGCTACCGATGAAATTCATCTGCCGGAACGCGATGCGTTTGTGGACTTGCCCGAATTTTACGCAACGGCTATGCACGAAGTCGGGCACAGCACAGGACACGTAACAAGACTTAACCGCGAATTGAACGGCGATAAAGGAACGCCCGAATATGCCGAAGAAGAATTACGCGCCGAGATAGCGTCTATGTTCATCGAGCAGGACTTGGGTATAGAAACAAGCGAAAAGCACATTGAGAACAACAGCGCGTATATTCAGTGGTGGCACGATAAAATCAAAGAAGACCCCAATATTTTGTTCAAGGCGATAGCCGATGCGGAAAAGATTTGTAAGTTCATAATAGAAAAAGATAAACAGGCAAAGGCAGAAAAAATGGCGCGACTTAGCGCCGTAGAGGAGGAACGGTCGGAAGTGTTTTTGCCGCCGAGCGAGGTCGCGGCGGAAGTCACGGACGAAGCGGCGGCAATTACGGCGGTAGCCGCAGTTGAAACAGCGGGCAGGGGAATAGATAGCCTTACGCGAATGGACGATAGGGACGTTGTTGACAAAGCGAGTAAGACGAAACGCGGAGATCAATTCCTTGCGTTATGGAACGGCAAATCGGTATATGGAACGGAAGAAAATAACGAACGGGCGCTTATGGCAAGATTGGCTGTGCATACGAGCGATACGCAACAGCTCTTGCGAATATTCCGCGCGTCATATCAGTTCCGCGAGGATAAGCCGAACGCCTATTACGAACAAATGGCAAAAGACGAAACGGCGTTTATTGCAAGTGTGCGGACGCCGAAAATATCCGATGTAGCCGCAAAAGCTACGGGCAGTCGATTTGCAAACACAAAATCATAAAAAAACGGAGGTAACTATGAAAAACATCAATATCAAGAGAGAGCATTACGATATGCTCAAAGAACTTACGGACAAACAAGCGGGTGAGTTCGTAAAAGGCGTATGCGCCTACGCTTTCGAGGGCAAGCCTTTTTTGACCAAAGACCGATATTTGAAAGGTCTGTTTATGTACGCAAAACGCGCGTTGGACGTATCGGAGATGAACAGCGTAAACGGCAAGAAGGGCGCGGATAAACTTGCGGAGAACAAGCGTAGAAATAAGACGGTCGGCGTTTTAGTCGGGAGCGTTATCATGCCTCGTGCGATAAAAAAGGAAAACGCGGACGGTGAATAAAATTCTTTGCGGCGACGCGGCGGAAGCGCTGAAAACGCTTCCGCCCGAAAGCGTCGATATGTGCGTAACATCTCCGCCGTATTACGGCTTACGGGACTACGGCGAAATCGGACAAATCGGGATCGAGCAAACACCTGACGAATACATAGCGCGGCTTGTTAAAGTCTTTGACGAGGTTTACCGCGTTCTGAAAAAGGACGGAACGCTATGGCTGAATATCGGAGATAGCTACGCGGGAAGCGGTAAGGGTCCGATGACGCTTGCAAAAGGCGGCAAAAACGAGAGCGTGTTTGATATGCAAAACCGCGTCTATGAAGTGCCGAAAAAGTGGAGCGGAATAAAGCCGAAAGATTTAATCGGCATACCGTGGATGCTTGCTTTTGCTTTAAGGGAACGGGGTTGGTATTTGCGCTCGGACATCATTTGGCACAAGAAAAACTGTCTGCCCGAAAGCGCGAAAGACCGCCCTACAAAGTGCCACGAGTATATATTCTTGCTGTCAAAATCGAGCAAATATTACTTCGATTACAAGGCGATACAAGAGCCGTTGAAAGAGGTAAGCAAGGCGCGTTACAAGCGCGGGCGTTCGGATCATTCCAAATATACGGGACAGGAATTACAGCAAAATATAAACCGACAGCACAAAGATTTTTCGGAATTTGACCAAGAGTTCCGCCGTAAGCGCGACGTATGGGAGGTAAGCACGAACACCTACAAAATGGACGAGCATTTTGCGATGTTTCCCGAACGGCTTATAGAGCCGTGTATCCTTGCGGGGAGCGCGGTAGGCGGCGTTGTGTTAGACCCGTTCTTCGGGAGCGGCACAACGGGCGCAGTTGCCAAGCGGCTTAACAGAGAGTATATCGGGATAGACCTAAACGCGCGGTATTGCGAAAAAGCAAAAGCGCGGATAGATAAAGTCTTAACCGAAACAGCGTAGGGAAACCTAATTTAACCGCAGGGAAAGGGCGGGGAAAGTGGTATCTTTTCAAAGAAAAAGGTAAGCAGGATAAGGAAGGTGGTATTATTTCCCACCTTCGAGGGGCAACAAGCGGGAAACCCGCTTTTGCGGCTACGCCGTATGGGAGATAATTATTTGACGGAGAAAAAAGAAAAAATCGGGATACAAAAACATATCCGCATAACCGACAGCGATATAACCGAGCAAATAAACCGCGTAATGAAACTACCCGAATACAAGAGTTTTAGTAAGGTAGTAAACGACGCGCTTTTCTACGGCTTGCCTATTCTTTGCGAAAAGCTGTTCGGGGAAACGAAATTACAGGAAGAACAAACGCCGCCTTCGGTGCGCGGGCAAGTGGGCGGCTTGGACGAAAAAAGTTTTGCGGTTATCGTAAAGCTACTCAAAGAAACGGTGTTGAACGTAACAATAAACAAATCAATTCTATCGTCGGTGTTCCACGATTTGAAAGGCATAAATAAAGCCTTGAACGTGGACGGGGAACAGTACGAGCAAGGCCTTTTAAGCGACACGCCGGACTATCTCTACGAGTACGAAATGAGCGGAATAAAAAAGATAAGAAGATAATTTGACTGTTGCCAAAGATTTTACGGAGAAAAGGAGGGATTCGATATAAGCAATCAACCCGTAATATTCAACGTGCAGTACACGCCGTATAAATTGCCGAAAGGCGCAAGCGCGGACGAAATCGCGGAACACGCAGGTAAGCGGGCGTTTTACGATATGACGGGCGCGGACAATATTTACAAGTATATCACGACGGAGGGCAAGCGCACGGGAAAGCGTACCGCGCTCGAATACTTGCAAAAGAATACGGGTGTTTTTAATGGAAGCGGTATGCTTTCCGAACAAACAGTAAAAGAAATGAAAGCGCAGCTCAAAGAAAACAAAGGGCATATCTTTCACGGCTTTATATCGCTGAACGAGGAGCAGTCGTACAAGATAGACACACCCGAAAAATGCATCGAACTTATAAGGCGCACGTTCCCGCAGTTTTTGGCGGACGCGAAATTCCATAAGGACAACGTGGACTTGATGTGCGCGTTGCACTTGGATAGACCGCACCATTTACATATCCACTTTGTGTTTTGGGAGAAAGAGCCGAAATATAAAAGCAAGGACGGGACGCCGCGATATAGGCGGCACGGCAAGATAGATAAGAAAAGCATAGATAATATGTTTGTGCGGCTCGGCTTATATTTGTCGGACAGCAAAGACAAGGTTTACAAAAGCCGCGACAAGGCACTCGCCGAGCTGAAAGAGCTGTTGGGCGTTCGCGCGGTAATGGCAAGCGACGAGCAAATCAAAAAAGAAATCATATCGCTTGCCAAAGACTTGCCGAAAAGCGGGCGCATAACCTACGGCAGTAAAGATATGGAGAGCTTCCGTCCGAGAATAGACAGAATAGTACAGCTTTTAATAGGCTCGGACGTAAAGGCTATGAAAGCGAACAGGCGGTTTTACGAAGCGGTGGCGGAACGGGAACGCGAAGTCAAAAACATCTGCGGGGAACGTACCGTTCCATCGAGTAAAGGCAAATCCGAAACCGTAGAGCGCGATCTGCCGAAGTACGGGAACAAAATCGATGAGAGCAATATTCACGTTATCGAGGAACTGAAAGCGGACTATAAACGGCGGCAGGGGAATTTGGTGCTGAACTTATGCAAGTTTATCAAACCCGAATTTTTTGAGTATAAGCGTAGGCATAAGCCTAACGATACGAAGCTCAAGCGTTCGCTCGGAATGTCAAGGAACAAGATAAACCGCGCTTGCCGAAAATTCTTCCGTTCGTTCGGGAACGAGAGCGAATTGTTGGAAAGAGATTTTACCCGCCGCTTGCAGGAAATCGAAGAAGAAATCGAGCGGGAGCGGAAGAAAAATCAAAGCTCGTCGGGCGGCAACGGGAGCGGAGAAACAAAGTAAAAAAATTTGGAGGAAACGAAATTTGAATGAATAGAAAGGAAGCACACAAACACAAAAAGCGCAAGGGGTGGAAAACTTGGCTTATAGTCGGCGCGTATATAGCCGTGTTTGTAAGTATTTTAATAGCGCTTTTGTTTTCTCTCGGCGGCAAAAATTTTGCGGATATATTCGGGAACAAAAACTATTGGCTTACGGTAGGCGTTGCAAACGGACTGTTGCTTGTCGGCTTTCTGATGCTATACCGAATAGACGCGCAGAACTTGGCGCTCAAAGAGAACGACTTGGAAGATACCGAGTGGCTGACGGTAAAACGCCTACGGAAAATGAAAGAGTTTACCGTAACGACTTGGGACGGTGTAACGGAAAAAGACGACGAAATCGTAATCGGCGCGGAAAAGAAAGGCAAGGTTTTGGAGCTAATATCTACAAGCCAACTACACGCGCTAATTGTAGGAACTACGGGTAGCGGTAAAACTACGGGGTTTGTAGACCAAAATATAGCGGTGCTTGGAAGAAGCAAAGGCAAGCCGAGTATGCTAATAGCCGACCCGAAGAAAGAGCTGTATGAGAAACACGCCGAGCAGTTAAAGAGCGAGGGATACACAATCTCTACGCTTGACCTCAGAGAGCCGTATTCTTCGGCAAGGTGGAATCCTATGCAAGTGCTTATAAGGCGTATCCGGCAAGTAAAGGAATTGCAAAATAACTTGCAATGCAAGGACGGGAAATATTGCGCTTGCGGCGAAGTTTTCTTGTCTTACGATGACGCGCGGACGAGAGTGCAGGAGTTAAAGGACGAAATCTTCGAGAACACAATGGACTTGGTATATACGCTATGCCCCGTGCAGAACAAAGACCAACCCACTTGGGAGGAGGGCGCGAGAAATCTGATTTTCGGACTAATCTTAGCGTTCTGCGAGGACGTAATAAGCGGCAAAATGGAAGAAAAGCAGTTACAGCTTTTCAACGTGTACCATAACATCACGAAGTATTGCTCGGAAGATACAACGGCGTTAAAGCAATATCTTTTGGAAGGGCGCGACGAGTATTCAAAAGTGCGCGGGCTTGTAAATACCGTACTCATCACAAGCGACAAAACGCTTACGAGCTATCTTTCGGAAGTAAACGCCTACATACAGCAGTTGTCGGACGACGGAATACTCTCAATGACAAGCGAGAACGACATCGACATTGTGAATATGGACGAAAGCCCGAACGCAATATTCGTAATCGTTCCCGACGAGCGGTTCACGCGCCACCGTTTTGTTACGCTGTTTATAACGCAAACCTACAAGGAGCTTGTGGAAAAAGCAAACTTGAATTTGCGGCGCAAGGATACGGAAACGGCGATATTAAAACGCAAAGCGTACTTCATCTTGGACGAGTTCGGCAATCTGCCGAAGCTCGAAAATATAGAGGGTATGGTAACGGTAGGGCGTTCCCGCGGCATACGGTATTTATTCGTCTTGCAGAGCTTTTCACAGCTCAATGCAAAGTACGGCAAGGACGTAGCCGACATTGTTAAGACTAACTGTAACGTGAAAATCTTTATAGGCAGCGACGACCCAGAAACAAGACGCGAGTTTTCGGAATTATGCGGACAGAAGAAGATTAAAAACTTCTCGGTCAATACAAGCGCGGAAGTGAACGCAAGCAGTAACACGGGCGCAAGCAATCAACCGCTTATAACGGTGGGTATGCTTGAAAGACTGAACGGCGATGAAAAGGGCGATGCCATTGTGAGCGTTCGCGGTTACGAGCCGATATGGTCAAGGTTTACGCCGTCATACGAACTGAAAGACGTTTACTTTGCGGCGGGGAAAGCGGATATAAGTAAGCGCGAAGCAAGGTTGTTTGAGAAGCGCGATTATGTATTTGACATTCTCGGCGGAAGTCAAACGAAAGAGGAAGATAAAGCATTGGATGCGATTGACCGCAGGGAACAGGAACAAGAAAAGCAAAAGCCGATTGTGGACGTTGCGGACTTGGACAAACAATGGAAAGCCAAAGTGGACGAGGTACACAAGAAGATTTTCAAAGCGGCGGAAGCACTCTTGGAAGAAGATGCGGCGGCATTACTTGAAGCCAAGCTCGAAAACAAGATTACGCTTATCCGTCTGATGATAGAAAACTACGACATAAGCGTACAGCAAAAGTTAAAGGCGTTGATTGCTTATTTGGAGCAGGAACTACCGAAACTTTTGGAATTGCAGGAACAGGCAAAAAACAAATAAAAATTATGGAGGACAAAATGACTAAAACAATCAAATCTACCATTGTAACGCTTGCGGCAAGCGCGGTGTTATTTTTAACCGTTTTCATGACTACCGGGTATGTGTCGGCAAGCGCGAATGAAGTTTGCGACCATGTTTACGTTGCTACGGAAATTGCGGCAACGTGTACGGAGCAGGGTTATACGCTTTACACTTGCACCGAGTGCGGCGACGAGAAAAAGGACAATTATACCGAAGCCAAAGGGCATAACTACACGGAAACGGCGGTCGCGGCAACGTGTACGACTGCGGCATATACTTTGTATTCGTGCGCGGACTGCGGACATACATACACCGAGCAAACGGAAAACGCAAAAGGGCATACCTTTGAAGTTGTCGTTGTGCCGAATACTTGTACGCATAAAGGCTATACCACGCACTTCTGTATTGTCTGCGGTTATGAGTATTCGGACAATTATACGGACGAACTCGGACACGACTATAAGGAAAAAGAGATTGCGCCCACTTGTACCGAACGCGGCTATACGGAACATACTTGCGAAGTCTGCGGCGACGTGTACTTCGATAACTATATCGACGCGCTCGAACACAATTACGAAGAAGTAATAACCGAGCCGACGTGCTTGGAGGGCGGTTATACGACATATACTTGCGCGACTTGCGGAGATGAGTATATTGCGGACTATACCGAGCCTAATGGACACGCTTATACCGAAACGGTAAACGCGGCGACGTGCGTAACCTACGGCTACACCGACCACGTTTGTAACGACTGCGGCGACAGATTCGTAACGGACTATGTTGCGCCCAAAGGACACAAGTATTTGGACGTGCTTGTACCCGCGACGCCCGAAAGTCTTGGCTATACGCGCCATATCTGCGTTGATTGCAATTATAGCTTTTTAAGCGACTATGTAACGAGCGGCGACGACGGATACATTCCCGAACCCGAAGAACCTGTTATTCCCGAAATTCACAAGCATACCTACGAATTGCAAGTGCAGGACGATAGCCAAAATATGAGTCTTTTGGTAATGCGCGTATGCGCTTGCGGCGACGTGAAAAACGGATACTTTGCGGTAACTTTCACGAACGACGAGGGGAACGTAACCGAGAGCAAAGAAACGGGAAACAAGATTGACTATTCCGAAATGTACGGACAAGTCATTATCACGCTTGCGGACGAGAACGGCGAACAGTTAAAGACGGTGGTAGTAACGGCGAAAGAAAAACCCGTAGAGCCTACCGAACCCGATACCCCCGTCGTACCCGATGAGCCGAGCGAACCTACCAACCCCGACGAACCTACCGAGCCTACTACGCCGGACGAACCGAACGTACCCGACGAGCCTACTACGCCGAACGAGCCGAACGTACCCGACGAGCCGAACGCGGACGTAACCGAAACGGAAAATAGCGGCAACGGCGTGGCGATTGCCTTGTTCGTAATTCTCGTTGTGCTTGCGGTAGGCGGCGTTGCGGGATTCATCATCTTAAGAAAATCAAGGCGAAGAAAGCACTGAAATAAAAGGAGGAACAGAATATAGTGTTTAATATCAATTTATTGGCGGCAGACGAAGGCTTGAACGGAAGCCTTGCTCAAATCGTCGAAAAATTAAAAGGACTTATGGACAGCTTTTGGCTGTACATCGTAATCGCGCTTGCGGCGGTAGTCGTAATTTGGGGCGCGTATATCGGTATCAAAATCGCAATCGCACACCGCAACGAAGAAAAAATCAATGCCCGCGATATGGTCAAAAACCTTATCATCGGCATAGTGATTATCTTTGTCGTGGCTATGGGCGCGCCGCTTCTTATCAATGGGTTGTCCGCTTGGGTGTCGGCGTGATTTGAAAGCGTAGTAAATAAAAATTGAAAGCGCAGTCGCGCGCAAGAGAAGAAAGCCGAGCGTTTTGCGAGAGAGTTTAGTTAAAGCTAAATGACCGAGCAAAGCGCAAAGGCTGACGCTCTATTTGCGCGATGAATGCGGTTTCAAAGGAGGAAAAATGCTAATCTTTTTTCAAGAATTATGCCTGCAATTATTCCTATGGCTGTTACAGCTCATAGACGGACTAATGGACATATTCTCGGCAATCGCGGGAGTAACGAACGTAAGAGTGAACGGACAGTCCGTGAACATAATCGAATACCTTGCGGGCAATAGTACGGTAGGCACGATATTTTGGTGCATCTTTATTTTGGCGGTAGGCTTGACGTGCATTTTCACAATAGTCGGTTTAGTCAAAAATATGATAGCTAACAATCGCAACATAAGCTCGATCGTCGGCAAATTCTTTTTGGCTCTGCTCGGCACAATGGCTATGCTTGCGGTGGTATTCTTGGGCATACTTATCGCTAACGCGCTGTTACAGCTGCTTGCGAGAATATTCCGCTTGGACGGATCTACGAAGCTCTCAAACGCTTTGTTTAATGCTTGCGTAGGGGATTGGATAAACGGCTACAACATCAACAAAATCAACGTGAGCGATTTATCGGTGTCGGATATTTTCGGCACATATAAGTCGGCGTTGTTCGGAGTATGGCCCACAAGTTGGAAGTGCAACGGAATGGTAAACCCGAATACGTTTATGTATCTGCCCGCGCTTATATCGAGCATCGCGCTCGGAATCGCGCTTATTATCGCCGTACTCAATCTTGCAAAGCGCATATATGAAATCATTTACTTGTACTTCTGTATGCCCGTTTCTATGTCAACCTTACCTTTGGACGACGGTGCGCGGTTTAAGAATTGGCGCGAACAGTTCGTAACGAAAATCATACTTGCCTACGGCGCGGTTTTGTCGGTCAATGTGTTTGTGCTTTTATTGCCGCTCATACAGCAGATGAGTATTCCCAACTTGGGTAGCTTTGGAAATGCCATATTCACTATATTTATGATAGTCGGCGGAGCTATGGTAATACCCGCAGGGCAGACGCTATTTGCTCGGCTTTTCGGAACGGCGGACGATATGCACGCAAGCGGCGGTTGGTTGCGTTCCGCGTACTACGGCGGTAGAGTCGTAGGAGCAATGACGATTGGACTTGCGGCAAAAGGCGTGAAAGGAATTTATCATGCGGTACGGCATCATAAAGAATCCAACAACGGCGGTAAATCCGGCGGTGATAGTTCGGCGGATAATGGCGAAGATGAAAAATATTCGGACGACGGAAGCGCGGATACGAGCGCAACGGAAGGAGGTGGGGAATGAGAATTATACCTAAAAAAATCAAGGTTAAAAATACGGTATGGAAGTGCTACGGTATGGCGGACATTATCGTTGCGCTCATTGTGTTCGGCATTATCTTTATCGCCGTTACAATGGGACAATGGGTAATCGCCGTAATACTTGGGGCTACGGCGGTGGGTATGTTTATTCCTACGCCGGACGGAATTTTCTATACTTGCGTGTATGAGAACATACGGTTTCTGTTCTCGAAAAAGAAATACACGTTAGAAGCGAAGAACGCAAAGGAAAGCGTGGACGCGCTCATTGACTTAAAAGAAATCAAGGACAGCGGTTTGATTGTCTATAAAGGCGGCACGTTCGGCAGAGTAATCAAAGTCGGACAAAAGAATTTCGGCATCGAGGACGTCGTTCAGCAGAATATAGACATCAATTACTTTGCGAACGCATTAAAACAATTAGACCAAAACCAGAGCGCGGACATCGTAAAGATAGACAGACCCGTGAACTTGGACGGTTTTGCAAGCGAGCTGTTTGGGCGGCTTACGGCGATGGACGGAAGCGACGAGGAAAAGTATATAAAGGCTATCAAGCAGAACATTTTGCGTGAACGCATTGACCGTATCGACAGTCTGAACAACATCCGCAAACAGTATCTTTCGGATTTTTATATTGTCGTATACGGGAGAAATGCGCTCGACCTCGACAGTACGGCGGTAAACGTGGCAAGCGAGATCGCAAAATGCGGACTCGGCACACAGCTTCTTGGGTTACGCGATACGGCGGTATTCTTGAAATACAGCTTCTCGCGCAACTTCGACGAGCGCGACATCAAGGACTTGAAAGACGAGGAGCTTGTCGATTGGGTGAAGCCGAAAGAGATAATATTCCACGCGAATAGATACAAAGTGGACGGAACGGAAGCGGCGGTTATGGCGGTGTCCGATTATCCCTTGCGCGTCAAGAACGCTTGGGGCGCGGAGCTGTTTAACATACCGAATACCAAAGTTGTAATGCACGTTAAGCCCGTAGATAAATTCAAAGCGATTCGCCGCATTGACAAGTGTATTGGCGAGATGCAGACGAAACAAATTCTGTCGGATAAGGCAAGCGAAGCGAACAGCGCGGAAGTATACCAAGAAACGATGGACACGCTCTTAAACGCTTTGCAGACGGAAAACGAAACGCTGTTCGATGTAACGCTTACGGTAACAGCGTATAACTACACGGGCAACGATAATTACAAAAAGAACGCGCGGCGGGCAATGCTTACGGGCAATTTCAGACCGTCCACGCTTTACGGCTTGCAAATCGAAGGCTTCAAATCGGCGGCGGTATCGCCCGTATCTACGCTCAAAAGCCAAGAGCGCGGTATAAACAGTTCGTCGCTTGCGGCGGCATTCCCGTTTGTTCGCACGTTCGTAATGGACGACGGCGGCATTATGCTCGGCGAGAACAACAAGAACGGCTTTCCGTTCATCTTCAATATTTGGAAGCGCGGGAACTTGTATCAGAATAGTAACGCTTTCGTTATAGGTAAATCGGGGAGCGGCAAATCGTATTTCCTTAAAAACCTTATCTTGAATGAGTGGTCTAACGGAACGCGTATTATTATGTTGGATCCCGAAGCGGAGTATCTTGCGCTAACAAGGAATTTGTACGGCAATGTCATAAACGTGGGTAACGCGAGAGAGGGCAGAATCAACCCTTTCCATATATATAAAATACTCACGGAGGACGGAACACCCGCCGAGCCGAGAGTTACTTTCAATACGCACTTAAAGATGTTGGAGAGCTTTTATAAAATCGTACTTGCGGACGCGCCGCTCGACGTGATAGAGCTTATAAACAATCTTACGGTAGAAACGTATGCGAGAATGGGTATCACGGAGGACACAGATTGTTCGGAGTTCCCCGCAGACTATTTCCCGTTGTTCTCGGATTTGCTCGATACGCTTAAAAGCAAAGGCACGGCGCAGATGGACGAGCTGACGAAAAGAGATATGAAAACGGCGGAACTGTATTTGCAAAAGTTTGTAAACGGCAGATACAGCGATATATGGAACGCGCCGAGTACGCTTAAAGTAAACGCCGATCTAATAGACTTCGATTTCCAAAGTCTGTTTGCGAACAAGAACAACGTAGTGGCTAACGCACAGATGTTGCTTGTTTTCCGCTTCATAGAACAGGAAGTCATAAACGCGCGAGAGAAGAACAAGAACGGCGCGAACTTGCGAACGCTTATCATAGCAGACGAAGCGCACCTTTACATAGACCCGAAGTTCCCTATAGCGTTGGACTTTTTCTATTCGATGTCAAAGAGAATACGAAAATATAACGGCAGTTTTATACCGGCTACGCAGAACATAGCCGATTGGAACGCGAACGAGGAACTCCGCGGCAAGACGAGCGCAATCATCAAAAATTCGCAGTACACGTTCATATTCAAATTGAGTGCGCCCGATATGAAAGACGTATTGGACGTTTACAGAGCGGGCGACAGTTTTAATGACGAGGAACAGCGTATGATTATCTCGGCGGTTACGGGACAGGCGTTTTTTGTAGGCAGTACGGAATTACGCGCTTGCGTTCGTATCAATGCGGGCAAATGCGCGAGAGAATTATTCAGCGAAGAAAAGAAAGAGGAGGGAGAAAATTGAAAACCAAAACAAAAGGTTTTTTGACGGGCGCGGCGATAGTGCTATTTACGGCGTTGGTTGTGTTGCTTGCCGTTTTTACGGAAAGTCCTACAACGGCAAGCGCAACATCTACGCCGCGATATGCGGTGGCTTTTGACTATAAGGCAACATATACATACGGCGCGGGCGGTGGCGTGTCGCAACATCCGAGTTCGGGAACGGGTGTGTATAGCGCTTCGTTTACATACGGAGCAAATAAGTCCAACTATACGCTTTCGGTAAATTTGTACGGCGGCTCGACTTCGGGCGCAGGCGCTTTTGAAAACGGCGGCTATATTGATTCGACGGATATTACGGTGGAAATTTTGTCAAACGTAAGTATGACCGTTACGATAAAAAATTCGAGCGGAACGAGCGTAGGGTCGGGGAATAAGAAAGCGACTGCGTCGAATTTGACCGAGGGAACATATACGGTGTCTATATCCGGTAGCGGCGGAGGTCCGATCAACTCGCGTGCGGGATGGTCATACGGTTTCAGCGGTTCGTTTACTTTCAATATAGACCAAGGCGCGCCAACGATAAACGGAGCGAGTACGTCTACAACGGGGAAATACACGAACAGCGCATTTACGGTTTCGGCATCGGATAGCGGTTGCGGCGTAAAAGCTATGTATATGAAAGTTCCGAATAACAGCACGTTTTATTCGGTGGGTGCTTCTACAACGGTAAACAAAGGGAGCGCAAACGGTAGATATACCTTTTATGCGGAAGATAATGCGGGCAACAAGTCGGGGTATTATTATGTGAATTTCGACGATACGCCGCCTACACTGAGCTGTTCGGGCGCGAGCTTCGGCTCGAATACGAATAAGAGCTTTACCGTAAAAGCCGAAGATAATTCGGGAAGCGTAACGCTCTACCGTAAAGTAGACGATGGCAGTTGGACGGCAAGCGGAAGCAGCTTTACCGTGTCAGATACGGCAGAAGACGCAACATACTATTTTTATGCTGTCGATGAATACTACGGGAATAAGACAAGCGAGGTGTGGATAAAACTCGGCGCGGAATTAAGTGGCGAGTTCGTAAAGTCGGACAGCGACAACAGTGTGTATTTCACTTGGGACAGACCGTCTTGGTCGGCAACGCTCGATGGAGAGCCGTATACAAGAGGCGCGTGGATAAGAGCCGAGGGAGAACACATAATTAAGTTATCTTCCAAAACAAAGAGCGCGGTGTATCCGTATAAGATAGACCATTATTATGTTCAGATGTTGGAAAAGCCTACGTGTACGAACGGCGGCTATTTGCAGTATGATTGCATTCAATGCGGCAACAGTTACACCGATTATTCCATAGAAGAAACAGGGCATTACTACGTTGCATCCACGACAGTAGCAACTTGTACGAGCGGCGGCTATACCGTATATACTTGCACTCGTTGCGGCGACAGCTATACGGATAATTATACCAATCCGCTCGGACATAATTATGAAGCAACGTATATGCCCGCTTCTTGCACGGAGTACGGAAAGACGGTGTTTACTTGCCAAGTCTGTGGTAGCGGATATTATGAAACGGACGGAACGCTTCCTACGGGGCATAACTACACCAACGAAGTAATAACCGCGCCGACGTGTACGACGGACGGACTGCGGCGTAGCACTTGCGAGATTTGCGGCGACGTCTTCGATACGAAAATAACCGCCAACGGGCATAGCTATTCCATTACAGAATCTATTACGATAAAAGGCAAAACCACAAGGACATATACATGTTCGGTTTGCGGACACAGTTATAAACAAGAGCTTGGCGATCAGTACGAGTAGGTAACGAGTTACGTTGAGTATCTGTTTGAACGGTATGAGCCTTATATGTGGTGGGTGCTGCTTGCTTCGGCGGGAGTATGGAGTATAGTAATCGGCGTGATGATAGCCATAGCGCAGAAGAACGAGGACAAGGAGAAAGCAAAGAAGATGCTTATAAACTACGTCATCGGTTTGGTTGTAATAGCTGTAATAGTCGTTGCTTGCCCGTATTTGATAAAAGGAATAGCGGCGCTTATAACATAAGAAAGTCGGTAGGGATGCGCTCGAAAACGAGCGTATCCCGTAGCCGAAAAATTTTCCTCGAAAAGTTTATAAAAAAACTTGACATTATCGTGATATCACGATATAATAGAGAAAACTAAAACATTTGGAGGTAGGATAATGGAAGCGCAGGAAATCATAAGAAAAGCGGACGCGGGCGAGGGACTTACGGTAGAAGAAATTAAAATCTACCGAGAAGCGGTAAAACCCGTAAAGCACGTATACGGAAAATACGGTACGCTTAAACGCAAGTATCTCGAAGAAAAGGGGATAGATTGGACGATTGCCGATTTGCCGACCTATCTTCACGGTGTAGATAAGCAAGCGGATGAATTGGAAGAAACGATGCGGGCGAAGCTCGCTCGTGACGAGCGGTTTACGCGGACGGGCAACTATATAGAAGATTGCCGCAGACTGAACGAAATGCAACGGCTCATCGAAGAAGAAATTCTACACGAAATCGTGTATGTGGCATAAGGAGCGATAAATGGAAAAGAAACCGGAAACGCCGATGCGGAAAGCGCGGCGAAAGTACGAAGAAGTAAACAAAGAGTACCGCGACCAAGCAACGAAGCAATTCAATACGCGGCTGTCGCGTGAAACGCACGATGAAATATGCGACTTTCTCAAAAAGCACCGCATAACGAAAGTAGAACTCATATACGCAGGGTATATGGCTCTGCAAACTCAGTATGGCCCGAAAACAACCGAATAAACGAATTAAGTAGCGATGGCGTATGGCCCTCGCTACTTTCAGTTATACGGCAAAAAATATTTTTGAAAGGAGCAAAACAATGGCAAAAGTAGGGATATATATTTATACATCACGGGGCGATGTGCTTATAGAACCGCAAATGAAAAAGTTGCAAGATTACGCAAGCGCACATGGCGACGTAGTTGTAAATAGATATTTGGATCGAGGATACGTGGGCGGAAAAAGGTGTAGAGCGGCATTAAACCGTTTAATGCAAGATTGCGCGGAGGGCAAATTGGAGAAAGTATTGGTTTTTCGCGTAAGGCATTTGAGTCTAAACGGCAATGAGTTTTTCAAAATATACAAACAAATTACCGAGAATAACGTGGCGTTAGATATATTGGAAGACCCTGTTGACAAAAATATCCTAAACCGCTTGGAAATTATAGGTGTTTTACAAGGAAATATCAAGCGCACTTCCCAAGAGTTTATTCTTGCGGGATATCAAGCTCTTGTAAATGCGCATGGCTCCAAAATATCTGAGTAGGTAACGATAAAAGCGATATTCGCTTTTATATATACACAATTTAATATTGCCGAACGGCATAACGAAGAAAGACATCGAAAGATGCGAGCGTTTCAAAGTTATGCCGTGTGCACTTGCATCTTTCAAAGGAGTGAAAGTTGGAAGCAACGGCAGAACAAGAAAAATATAAAAAAGAATTTACTTACCTTGCGGCGTATTCGCTTATAAAGCAAGTGCAGGCGCAAGGCGACGTGGATATTGTTATATTGAAACGATTAAATAAGCGATGTGCGGAAATTATGGGGTGCGAACCTATTCCGCTGTAAAAACATAAAGGAGGTGTGCCGCGTGAATAACGTAAAAGAAGTACGAATAATAAAAGCAACAAGACAGGATGATTTGTCGGATAAATTGCGTGTCGCGGCATATTGCCGTGTAAGTTCGGATGAGAACGACCATCTCGATTCGTTTTACGCGCAGGTGAGATATTACACCGATTATATCCGTGTAAACGAGAATATGCGTCTTGTGGATATTTATGCCGACGAGGGCATAACGGGCACAAGCATGGCAAAACGCGATGATTTCAAGCGTCTTGTAGCGGATATAAAAAAGAAGAAAATAGACAGAGTGCTTGTAAAAAGCGTAACCCGCTTTGCCCGAAATTCTTTGGAATGTATAGAAAACGTGCGGTTATTCAAAGCGCACGGGGCAAGCATATTCTTCGAGAACGATAACATAGACACCGAGCGAATGAACTCGGAAATGATACTGTATATTAAAAGCGCGTTTGCGCAAGGAGAAGCGATTTCGGCATCACGAAGAATGTGCGTATCCAATCGTATGAGAATGGCGGACGGCACATACAATCTCTCAAAAGCGCCGTTCGGATATAGATTGGATAAAGACGGACTTGTAGTAGAGCCGCGAGAAGCCGAAATTGTCAAAAAGATATTCGAGTTGTATTTGTCGGGTATGGGCGATTGCCTTATCTCGCAGACCGTAAACGAACAGTATAAAGAGCAAAGATTTACCATAAAAGCCATAAGTTATATTTTATCCAACGAGCGGTATATAGGGGATTGCTTATTGCAAAAAAGCTATTCGACCAATACGTTGCCGCTGACGAAGAAAGTAAATAACGGCGAGTTGCCCAAATACTACTATACGGGGACGCACGAGCCTATATTAGATAAAGCCGTGTTCTATAAAGTGCAAGCTATGCGCAAAGAACGAAAAGACAAGTTTTACGTGAATACGGGTGTATCCGATACAAATGTGTTTTTGCAAAAGAAAGTGTATTGTAGGCATTGCGGGTGGGCGTATAAAAAGAAAATACGCAACGGCGAACTGTATTGGTGCTGTCATAAGCAAGGAATGACAACCGATGCATGCAGAGCGCCGGCTTATGCGGATAGAACGCTTCGGCAAGCCTTTGTCAAAATGTTCAATACGCTCAAACAAAATTCTCGTGCCGTTATCCATGAAACGCTTTTGCAAATGCAAACGCTGAAAATGCGGGCAAACGGCGGTAAGAATGAGATAGCGGAGATAGACAAAGAAATACTGTCTTTATCCGAACAAAACAGAATCTATTCCGAATTGTTTGCACAGCACATTTTGGACGAAGTGTCGTTTTACGAACAAACGGACAAGTTGCAAAACAGAATAACGGAACTGCGTAGCAGACGTCTTAAAATTCTCAACGATGATGAAGACGAAAACAGTATAGAA
The DNA here is from genome assembly GCF_943193005.1 of Pumilibacter intestinalis. Taxonomy (GTDB): domain Bacteria; phylum Bacillota; class Clostridia; order Christensenellales; family Pumilibacteraceae; genus Pumilibacter; species Pumilibacter intestinalis. The sequence goes on along the minus strand of NZ_CALPCH010000005.1, from coordinate 61,074 downwards.
CAATTGCGCGCATTGGAACGTATCGTAGCGGAATATGATTTTCTTGCAATGTTCGATGCGGGTTTATTCGGTAAAGTAGCGGAACGAATATATGTGGAAAGCAGTGGAGATTTGACGTTTCGGTTGCGGTGCGGAATGGAACTTACGGTAAAAACGGAGGACGGAATATGAGAAACAGAACATTGCCGCTCGGATATAGAACGGAGAACGGCGCGGTTGTTATTACGGATAGCGAAGCAGAGATAGTAAAAACTATTTTTACCCAATACGGTAACGGCACGTCGCTAAAAGAGTTAGTCGGCCTTTTGAACGAACAAAATATTGAATTCAAACAAAACGCTGTGCCGTGGAATAAAGGAAGGGTGTATCATATTCTTACGGATAGCCGTTATACAGGCGAAAAGAATTTTCCGCAAATAATAACCGTCGATGTTTTCGAGAAGGTCAATCGATTAAAGAACAGTAAAGGCGGCAACAAAAAGGAATTATCCGAAACGGTTAGCTGTTTGAAAAAACTAATGTTTTGCGGAAAGTGCGGCGGAAAACTTTTGCGTAATGCAAACGGTAGGTGGTCTTGCGCTAACGGTTGTGCGTTTCACCGCCGTCCGACGGACGAGATGTTATTGTCTGCGATTGCGGAAATCATAGAAAAAGCAAACCGTTTGCCCGAATTGCTTTCCGTTGCGCATAAAGATACCGGGTATAAGCAGACACCCGAAATTATGCGGCTAACGAACGAGATGGCAAGAATGAACGAGCAAATGATACCGAGCTTTAACACGGGCAAAGCAATTCTTTTTCGGCTTGCGGCAAGTAAGTTTGCGGCTTGCAAGGAAGATAAAAGCGTATATACGGAATATGTTTCGGAGCAAGTTAAATGCGCGGCAATAAGTCAAGCCATAGATAAAGAGTTTTTGCAAAATGCCGTACAAAAAATTTTAATAGTCGGAAAGGACGAATACGAAATGGTTTTTGTCAACGGGGCGGTGGTATCCAATAAGGCGGTGGCGGAAAATGCAAGCTAAACTTGTAACCAAAATAGACGCCAATCCGTTGTTATCCAATCATACGAACGAGGACGCGCTTTTGCGTGTGGCGGCATACTGCCGCGTAAGTACCGATGCGAGCGATCAAATAGAAAGTTATAAAGCGCAAGTATCGCACTATTCGGCGGCGATTGCAAAAAATCCGAGATGGCGTTTTGTGGATATTTATGCAGACGAGTACATTCATTATGGGGAACAAAAATAACATATAAGAAACCAAAGCAATTTTTCACTTAAAATTACAATTTAGTATCCATGAAAATATTAAAAACAAATTTGCGTCTAATGTATTGACATTGGGCGCATATTTTGCTATAATGACAATATACTATAAATGGAGGGCTATTATGAAGGCAAATATGAATATAAAAGTTGATACGGACGTAAGAGATGCGGCAAAGAGTATATTCGGGCAAATGGGTTTGGATATGACGACTGCGGTCAATATGTTTTTGCTTGCGGCAATAAGAGAAAAGGGTATACCATTTGAACTTACCACGGTTTCGAAAGCAAGCGATGACGAAATAATCGAATTACTTGCAAGGAAACTCCGTAATGCCGAGGCGCAGGAGAAAGCGGGACAAATGAGAAATTTCGATGATTTTGCTGCGGAGATGAAATCCAAGTATGGAAGAGTGTAAATACAAAAGAGTCATCTTGCCGCAAGCGGAGCAAGACATTGAAGAGGCATTAAACTATATATCTAACGAATTATGCAATCCCGATGCGGCAAACAAATTGATTGATAATATGGTAGAAATAATGGAAAACGTTTCAATGTTTCCTTATTCGCTCCCGACGCTTAAGGATAAAAGATTGGCGCAGGGTAACGAATATCGTCGTGCCGATGTGAATAATTTTGTGCTAATTTATAAAGTTGCGGAAGATGTGCGGGAAGTGCGTGTAATGGCAGCGTTATATGCGCCGTCCGACGTTGTAGCGCGATTGCTGAAAAGGCTCTAAATCGATTGAGTACAAAAGATTCGGTGATTGTTGCAACATTACCGATTTGTAATTAAAATTGAATATTAAAATATGGGAAGCCGTAAGTCATTAAATGACCTGCGGCTTTTTTTGCATTTCCGAGATTAAAGAAAATCCGAATTTATATTAAAATTATTATAGTCTACGATAGGAGATAAACTTTATGCAATACAAAGAATGGTTAAACGAATGGCTTGAATGTTATGTTAAGCCGACAACGAAAAGCAAGACGTATATAAGATATTCGGAAATTGTACGCGGACATATTATTCCGAAAATCGGCAGTTATGAAATAGGCGAATTGACGCCACTCGTTTTGCAAAGATTCGTTACCGAATTATTAAGCGGCGGGAATTTGAAAACCGGAACGGGACTTTCGTCCAATTCGGTAAACGGAATTATTACCGTTATTCAAAATTCGCTAAAATCGGCATTTGCGATCGGGATTGTTCCCGAGTATAATGCGGATAAAATCAAACGTCCAAAAGTAAAAGAAAAGCAAGTCGTTTGCTTTACGAAGCAAGAACAGCGGCAGATTGAACAAGCGATATTAGACGGGTACAAAAGCAAATTATACGGTGTTATATTATGTCTTTATACGGGACTTCGAATAGGAGAATTGCTTGCGCTCGAATGGTCGGACGTGGATTTACAAAAAGGGATCATATCGGTAAATAAGACGCGACACGACGGAAAGGGGAATAGCGTGAATTCGCCCAAAACGGAGACTTCGCGCAGAATGATTCCCATACCCAAACAGTTGTTGCCGTTTATGAAGGAATGGAAAAAGAATAGCCTGTCGCGGTTTGTTGTATCGAATGGCGAAAAGTATATATCCGTGCGTGGGTATCAGAGAATGTTTGAAAGGCTTTTGAATCGGATTGGCATAGAGCATAAAGGTTTTCACGCTTTGCGCCATACATTTGCTACGCGGGCACTTGAGTGCGGAATGGACGTGAAAACGCTGTCGGAAATTCTCGGACATAAGAACGCGACGGTTACGTTAAACCGTTATGTACATAGTCTTGTTGAGCATAAACAAGAGATGATGAATGTGTTGGGTAAATTGATTTATGCAACGCAAAGTAAATCGAGAGTAACGATTGGCGAAATATAAAATGTGCGCCTAATAAAATAATAGGCGGTCGTTTTCTTGCCGTAACGACCGCCTAAAAGAACGTATTTGAACTTTATTGCAAAAATTTTTCCGTGAATGCCTATTATCTATTGATTTTTGAGTCATAATAAGGTATAATAATACCGTGAATGTGCGCCTATTATTTTATTAGGTGGATGTTTGCGAGTGTGTTTTGTACACCTATTATGAACCCGTGCGGAGCGTTCGTAGGCAAGGACTCGACGCAAAACGCGGCGGATATATCGGATATGCTTTCGTCCAAGACCTTGTGCGAAACGGCGAAGCATACCATTTTTATTTGATTATGATAGATTTATTCCCACACAACTTAACAGCCTACGAATCGGCGGTCGAAATGTTAGCCGAAACGGGCAAAGCGGCGATTATCCATCCCACGGGGTCGGGTAAGTCTTTTATTGCCTTTAAGTTGTGCGAGGATAACGAAGATAAGCGCGTACTGTGGCTTTCTCCGTCCGAATACATTTTCAAAACGCAAGTCGAAAATCTGAAAGCTGTGTCGAATGGCTATTGTCCGAATAATATTATATTCTATACCTATGCGAAACTCATGTATATGGGAGCAGACGAGATTGCCGAGATAAAACCCGATTATATCGTTCTCGACGAGTTTCATCGTTGCGGCGCAGAAGTGTGGGGAAAAGGCGTTCAGAATGTATTAAGCGCATATCCGAATATTCCCGTGCTCGGACTTTCGGCGACCAATATCCGCTATCTCGACAACCAACGCGATATGGCAGACGAGCTGTTTGACGGCAATATGGCGAGCGAAATGACGCTCGGCGAAGCAATCGTGCGCGGTATACTCAATCCACCTAAGTATGTGCTTTCGGTGTTCCAATATCAAAAGGATTTGGATAAGTACGCCTATCGTGTTCGCCACGCAAAAAACAAGGCGGTGCGCGACAGCGGCGAGAAATATCTCGAAGCGTTACGCAGAGCTTTGGATAAAGCGGACGGACTTCCCGAGATATTCAACAAGCATATCCCGAATCAAAACGGCAAGTATATCGTGTTTTGCGCGAACGTCGAGCATATGGACGAAATGGTGTCGCACGTGCAGGAGTGGTTCGGCGGCATAGACAGCGAGCTGCACGTTTACAAGGCGTATGCCGACGATCCCGAAACGAGCAAAGCGTTTGCCAATTTCAAGAAAGACGACAGCACTCACCTCAAATTGCTTTTCTGTATAGATATGCTCAATGAGGGCGTTCACGTCGAGGACGTAAGCGGCGTTATTTTGCTTCGTCCGACCGTATCGCCCATTATTTATAAGCAACAAATCGGACGCGCTCTGTCGGCAAGCAAAACGACGAATGCCGTTATTTTCGATGTTGTGATGAATATAGACAATTTGTATTCTATCGGCACAATTCAAGACGAAATGCAAGTTGTTATGACGTACTACCGCGAGCGCGGACTTGAAAGCGAGATAGTCAACAGCTCGTTTAAAGTTGTGGACGAGGTGCGCGACTGCATTGAACTGTTTGAAAAGCTCAACGATACGCTTGTCGCGTCGTGGGACTATATGTTCGCCGAGGCGAAAAAGTATTATGAACAACACGGCAATCTCGAAGCGCCGACAAAGTACAAGACCGAGCAAGGGTATTCGCTCGGGCATTGGCTTGCCACGCAGAGAAAAGTGCGGCGCGGCGAGCAGTTCGGAATACTCGGCGAGGATAGGATAGCAAAGCTCGATAGTATCGGCATGGTTTGGGATGGCTATAAAGACTTGTCTTGGAAGAAGAACTATGCTGCAGCGAAAGCGTATTATGCCGAATACGGCGATTTAAGAATTCCTGCCACATATACGACAGAAGCGGGTATCAAACTCGGCGCTTGGATAACGAATTTGCGCAATTATAGGAAAAACGGCGCACAAACCAATTATTTGACCGAAGAACGCATTGCCGCGCTTGACGAGATAGGCATGGTGTGGGATGTCCCGGATATGTTATGGGAGCGCAACTACGCCGCCGCGAGAGATTATTATGCAGAGCATGGCAATCTCGACGTGCCTATAAGTTATGTTACGAGCGATGGAATTAAGCTCGGAATCATACTTTGCAATCTTCGCAATGCCTATCGCGGAACCAATAAATCATATAAGCTCACGCAGGCGCAAATCGACGCATTAAACGAAATCGGCATAATATGGACGCCACGTTTCGACAGAGCGTGGGAGAAAGGATACGCTTATTTGCAAGCGTATTATGAGGAAAACGGTAATGCCGACGTACCGACGACGTATGTTACGAATGACGGATATAGGCTTGGCGCATGGGTATGCGACCAAAGAGAACGTGTTGACAAGATAACAGATGAGCGTAAAGCGCGGCTTGACAGTTTGGGGTTTGTTTGGAATAAAGAAAAGTCGTGGGATAAAGCGTTTGCCGTTGCGTTGGATTTTTATACAGAATACGGGCATTTGAATGTACCGTATTCGTATAGAGTAAACGGTATATGGCTCAACAAATGGCTCAATGAACAGAAACAGATTTATAACGGAAATCGCGGGACAAGAATGCTTGACCACGAACAGATTGTAAAACTCGAATCGATAGGAATATGTTGGGAACTCGGCAGTAAAAGAAGAATCGACGCGGCATGGGAAGAAATGTATGCGGAAGCCGAGAGGTTTTATGCCGAAAATAAGCATTTGAATATTCCGGGCGAGTATAGAACGGTAAGCGGGAAGAAATTGCAAATATGGATTACCCGTCAGCGAAAAGCATATAAAAGCGGCGAACTCACGCAAGTGCAGATACAAAAACTCGAAACGATCGGCATGGTTTGGCAGTTCGACGATCCGTGGGAAATCGGTTTTTCTCATGCGAAGGAGTATGCCGTTAAATATGGCGATTTGCTTTTGCCTATAAGTTATGTTTGCGACGATGGTTATAAACTCGGCAATTGGATTGCCAATCAACGAAACAATAAAGACAGCGATGATAAGTATAGACGGTTGAGTGTGGAACAGATTGAGCACCTTGATTCTATCGGTATGGTGTGGGATGTCGCTGAGTATGCTTGGACGAGAGGATATGAACAGGTATTGCGTTATTGGCAAGAAAACGGGCATATCCGTGTTCCGCGCGGAACGAGAATAAACGGTGTCGATTTGCAGTCTTGGGTTTGCGAGCAACGAAAGAGTTTTAAGAAAGGAAAACTTTCGCAAGAGAAGATTTTGAAGTTGGTTGCTATCGGCGTGATCGTTTTACCCGATGTGCGTATAGAAAACAGAAGCAGAAAGGCGGTGGCGAGCGTATGAATGAAAAACTATTGATTATCGGCGAGTGTACTGCCGAAATAAAAAAGTTACTATTGCAACTGTTTACGGCAGAAACAGAGAGTATTCAATGTTTTCCTACTGACAACGATTCGTTTATTTGTGTTGCGGAGGGACAAGCAGAAACACAAGAGCAATTAAAATCACTTGGCTACAAAACTGTTACGATAGCCTATACCAATGATCTTATAAATAAGATAATCGGCAACAGTGATTTAGAAAAGCACGGGTATAAATTTGAGGACGGTGTGTGATATGAATATTAAATTTTCGCCACCCGATATATCCGAAAAAGAAATAAAAGAGGTTGCCGAGGCCTTGAGTTCGGGTTGGATAACAACCGGACCGAGAGTAAAGAAACTCGAAAAAAAGATTGCGGAATATGTAGGAACGCCTAAGTGCGTTTGTCTTAATTCGCAAACGGCTTGTGCCGAAATGGCTTTGCGCGTCCTCGGGATCGGCGAAGGCGATGAGGTGATTACATCGGCATATACATACACCGCGTCGGCATCGGTTGTATGTCATGTCGGGGCAAAGCTCATCCTTGTGGATACACAAAAAGACAGTCTTGAACCGGATTATAAGGCATTGGAAAACGCGATTACCGATCGTACAAAAGCCATTATTCCTATTGATTTGGGTGGAGTGCCTTGCGACTACGACAAGATATTCGAGATTGTAAACCGCAAGAATAATCTGTTTGTGCCGAATAACGATATACAAAAAGCAATCGGCAGAGTTGCGGTTTTAGCAGACACCGCCCATGCTTTCGGCGCGGAATGGCACGGTAAAAAAGTGGGGAGTATTGCCGATTTCTCGTCTTTTAGTTTTCATGCTGTGAAAAATTTTACAACAGGCGAGGGCGGTGCGCTTACTTGGAAGCATATCGACGGCATTGACGACGAGGCTATTTATAAGCAACTGCAACTGCTGTCGCTTCACGGGCAGAATAAGGACGCGCTTGCAAAGACACAGCTCGGCGCGTGGGAGTACGACATTATCGGTACTTGGTATAAGTGCAATATGACCGACGTTGCGGCGGCAATGGGATTGGCGCAGTTCGAGCGTTATCCGCAAATGTTAAAGCGGCGGCGCGAAATTATCGAAAAATACGATAAAGCGTTTAAGCCGCTCGGCATAAAGGCTTTGCCGCATTATACGGACGAGCATACTTCGTCGGGGCATTTGTATATAACGCGAGTACCGAATATAACAGCCGAACAGCGCAGTGAAATCATCACTCTTATGGCGCAAAAGGGAATCGCTTGTAACGTGCATTATAAGCCATTGCCTATGCACACGGCATATAAGCAAATGGGGTTCGATATACGAAATTATCCGAATGCTTATGCGCAGTTTGCAAATGAAATCACTTTACCGCTACACACTTGTCTTACCGATGTGGAAGTGGATTATATCATCGAAAACTATTGCGAAATCGTTACCGAGTATTTGTATGCTGATTAAGAAATGGAAAAAAATTCCCGAAGAAATGAAGAATGACGCAGTATATCAATATTGGTTAATGCTTCGCAAAAAGAATTTTTCGTTGTTTTGGAAGCGCGTGTTTGACATTGTAGTGTCGTTATTGATGCTGATACTTTTGTCGCCGTTGTATTTGATTCTCGCGATAGCGATTAAGTGCGATTCGAAAGGACCCGTGTTTTATAGGCAAGAGAGAGTAACGCAGTACGGGTGCAGATTCCGTATTCATAAGTTCAGAACGATGTATGTGCATGATGAAACGGGCAATGACGTTACTGTAGCGAACGACGATAGAATAACAAGGCTTGGACGCAAAATCAGACACCTAAGATTGGATGAAACCGCACAAATTTTTGATGTATTCTTGGGTTCTATGACATTCGTAGGCACACGCCCGGAAGTGCCGAAATATGTGGAGCAGTATACCGACGAAATGAAAGCAACTTTACTGCTTCCCGCAGGGGTTACGAGTCTTGCAAGCATTAAGTATAAGGACGAAGATAAGTTGCTCGAAAATGCCGAAAACACCGATGAAACGTATGTAAACGAGGTGCTTCCCGGCAAGATGGAATATAACTTACGGGCTTTACGCAAATACGGCTTTTGGCGAGATATAGGCACAATGTTTCAAACCGTAGGTGCGGTGCTAAAGAGGTAGAGAATGTACGGAAAAGTTTCAATCATAATGCCCAATTATAATTGCGAAAAGTTTATCGAAGAAACGATAAGCTCTGTTTTGGCGCAAACTTATGAGAATTGGGAATTGTTGATAGTTGACGATTGTTCAACGGACAGTTCGGTGGAAATAATAAAGAATTACTGCAAAAATGACGATAGAATTAAGTTGTTTATCAATGAAAGAAACAGCGGTGCGGCGTCTTCCCGAAATTGGGCGTTGCGGGAAGCAACAGGTAAATGGATAGCATTTCTTGACAGTGATGATATATGGTTTCCCGAAAAACTTGAAAAACAACTCGCTTTTATGGTTGAAAATGGGTACAAATTTACGTTTACAAAATATAAGCAGATCGATGAACAATCTCAACCGTTAGGAAAGGTAGTTATAGGACCGCCAAAAATCTCAAAAAGGAAGATGAAGTATTGTTGTTGTTATTTGGGCTGTTTGACGGTTATGTATGATGCTGAAACGGTGGGGGTTATTCAAATCGATGAGTCTATTAGAAAACGCAATGACGATGCTATGTGGTTAAAAGTTCGTAAGTTTGCCGATGCATATTATCTTGACGAGTTGTTAGCGGCATATAGAGTTAGAAAAGGCTCTATCTCACATCAAGGCAAATGGAGTCTTGTGAAATATCATTATAAATTATATCGCATCGGGGATAACAGAAATCCGATAAGTGCGTTTTTTTGTATGATAAAAAATATCGCAAAAGTGTTCAAGAAAAAGAAGAAGTACGTAATAAACGAGGGAGTAAAATGATAAAAATAGCTGTCGCTGGAACGGGCTACGTGGGATTGGCAAATGCAATATTACTATCGCAACATAATGAAGTAGTAGCAGTTGATATTGTTCCCGAAAAAGTAGAAAAAATAAACAATAAGATTTCCCCAATTGCTGATAAAGAAATTGAGGAATATTTGACCGCAAAAAATTTGCATTTAACGGCAACTACCGATGCCGAGTCGGCTTATCGCGATGCCGAATTCGTCATTATAAGTACGCCTACAAATTATGATGACGAGAAAAACTATTTTGATACAAGTTCCGTAGAAAATGCTATAGAAACTGTGCTTGCCGTCAATCGCAATGCAACAATTGTAATTAAATCTACGATTCCCGTCGGCTATACGGAAAGTATAATCGCAAAATATAAATACAATAAAATCTTGTTTTCGCCCGAGTTTTTGAGAGAGGGAAAAGCTCTTTATGACAATTTGTATCCGTCGAGAATTATTGTGGGCAGTCCACAAGGCGTAGATGACATGAAAACACAAGCAGAGAAATTTTCACGACTATTACAGAAGGGTGCGATTAAACAAGAAATTCCCACATTGATTATGCAAGCGACCGAAGCCGAAGCTGTGAAGTTATTTGCTAATACCTATTTAGCGTTGCGCGTGTCTTACTTTAATGAATTGGACACCTATGCCGAAATTAAGGGGTTGGACACAAAATCAATTATTGAGGGCATAGGTTATGATCCACGAATAGGCAATTATTATAATAATCCATCTTTTGGTTATGGCGGTTATTGCTTGCCTAAAGATACCAAACAGCTTAGGGCGAATTATAAAGATGTGCCGGAGAATTTGATTAGTGCAATCGTTCAAGCAAACGAAACACGAAAAGATTTTATAGCAAGCGATATAATAAGATTTCTGGAAAGTAAAAAATCCGATAAACCCGTTGTTGGAATTTATAGACTTACAATGAAATCTGGTTCTGATAATTTTAGGCAGAGTGCCATACAAGGAATAATAGAAAGGTTGTTAAAGTGTAGCATAACGGTTTGTATTTATGAGCCAACGCTTTCATCGAGCGTTTATATGAATTGCAGTGTTATAAAAAATATTGATATTTTTAAGTCGGAGTCCACGATAATCGTTACCAATCGGTTTGAGAATCAGTTAAAAAATGTGGTAGGTAAGATTTATACTAGGGATATTTATAGTAGGGATTAAATATTGAAAACTCAATTATTATTTCCATCTAGAATAATTCTGTTATTCAAAAATAAAGTATTAAGTATAACTAAAAATGGAGTGAAGATTATAAGTGAAGGTATTGGTGTTGGCAACCGATTATCCGGATAATAACGGTAAAGTTTCTCTGATGTATATTCATACAAGAAATTTAGCTTATATTAAAAACGGGTATGAAGTGGTTGTTTTGAATTTTTCGGCAGAAGTCGGATATTTGAAAGACGGTATACGCGTAATAACTTTTCAAGAGTACAAGCAGAATATAGAGCCTGCCGATATTTTGTTGTGTCATGCTGCAAATTTGAGAAATCATTACAAGTTTTTAAAAAAATATCAAAAGTTATATGAGTCAATTGTGTTTTTCTATCATGGACACGAGGTTTTGAAAATCAATAAAGTATATTCCAAACCTTATTTCTATAAAAAGGAAAACGGATTTAAAGTTGTATTGAGAAATTGGTACGATTCTTTTAAGTTGCATGTTTGGCGAAAGTATTTGCCAAAAATTATGCATAAAAGTAAGTTGATATTCGTTTCGAACTGGATGAAAAATGAGTTTGAAAAATGGGTTTTTCCTTTGAAAGATTATTCAAACAGAGTATTTATTACGTATAATTGCGTTGGTAAAGAATTTGAGACATTACAGTTCGATTCGAAGAAAGATAAAGAATACGATTTTATAACTGTACGTTCGTTCTTAGACGGTTCGAAATATGCGGTAGACTTAGTAATTAAGATAGCTTCTAAATATCCACAGTACAAATTTTGCGTAATCGGTCGCGGAGAAATATTTAAGTATTTCGGTAAACCGGATAATATTACTTGGATTGATCGATATATGAGCCATGATGATATTTTGGCACAGTTGAATAATGCAAAGTTTGCTTTAATGCCGACCAGAACAGATGCGCAAGGTTTAATGGCTTGTGAAATGGCTACATTTGGAATGCCGCTAATAACCTCTACGATTCCGGTGTGTTATGAGATTTTTGATTCTTTCAAAAATGTTGCTTATATAGATAATGACAGTGAATTCGAGAATTTTGATCAACTGATTAATAATTTGTCTGCGGTAAAAGAAAAAAACACTAAATACTTTGAATGTAATACAATAGCAAACGAATTGCAAATTTTCGAGCGGGAGATACAGGAATGAAGAAAGTAATGTTAGTATTCGGGACTCGTCCGGAGGCAATAAAAATGTGTCCGCTTGTCAACGAATTAAAAAAAAGGGAAAATATAGAAACGGTAGTTTGTGTTACGGGACAACATAGACAAATGCTTGATCAAGTATTGCAGGCGTTTAATGTTATTCCCGATTATGACCTTAGTATAATGAAGGATAAGCAAACTTTGTTTGACATTACTACTAACATTATGAACTCAATAAAAACAGTTTTGGAAGAAGCCCAACCGGATGTTGTATTGGTGCATGGGGATACGTCCACAACTTTTGTAACTGCATTGGCGTGTTATTATTTACGGATTCCGGTCGGACATGTTGAAGCAGGATTGCGCACATATAACATATACAGCCCTTATCCAGAAGAATTTAATAGACAAGCGGTATCTATAATAAGCAGCTATAATTTTGCGCCTACGGAACTGTCCCGACAAAATCTTATTAGAGAGGGACATAAAGAAGAGAGTATATATGTGACCGGAAATACTGCTATTGATGCACTCAAAACTACAGTGCGAAAAGATTATGTTCATTCTGAATTGGAGTGGGCATCGGATAGTAGGCTTATTATGATTACGGCGCATAGACGTGAAAACTTGGGACAACCCATGCACAATATGTTTCGTGCGATTCGTAAAGTTATGGAAGAATATAGCGACACAAAAGCTATATACCCTATACACATGAATCCTGTTGTGCGCAAGGCTGCCGAAGAAGAATTGGGTGATTTTGACAGAATTCATATAATAGAACCATTGGATGTGTTGGATTTCCATAATTTCTTGGCTAAGTCATATTTGATTCTTACAGATAGCGGCGGCATACAAGAAGAAGCCCCGTCATTGGGCAAGCCGGTTTTGGTAATGCGAGATACTACCGAGCGTCCCGAGGGTATAGAAGCGGGTACATTAAAGTTAGTGGGGACAATGGAAGATGTTATTTATAATAATTTCAGCCGTCTTTTATCGGATGAACATGAATATCAAAAGATGGCGCATGCAAGTAATCCTTATGGAGATGGTTTAGCTTCTAAACGTATTGCTGATATTTTATCTCAAAAAGTGTGATAAGTTTACGATAAATTAAATTTATACTAATTTATTTGTTAATGTGAAAAGTAAGGTAACTATTACTAATAAATGATGATTTATTTTTGTTTGGTAATATGGCTTCTTATAATTGGAAAGATTTGTTTTCCTAATTATAGAAAATGTTATTCTAAAGCAACGCGTAAGAGTTTTATAGTGTTGTTCTTTTTTGCTTGTGCAATTTTAAGCGGTTTTAGGTGTTTGCATGTTGGAGTAGATACAATAAATTATAAACATCAATTTGACTTGGTTGCCGCCTCATCTTGGAGCGATATATTTAGTTCATTCTATTTTAATAGCATGGAAATCGGTTACGTGCTATTCATGAAATTATGTTCAACAATATTTAATAATTATATTATTTTTCAAGTAATAGAATCAGTTATTTTTTTGTGCCTATTTGGAAGATTTATTATAGATAGTACGAATCATGTGTTTTTAGCGTGTTGCGTGTTTTTGGGTATAGGTATTTTTTTGGATTTTATGAACGTAACTCGACAAGTGTTTGCTGTTGCTGTAGTAATCAATGGACTATGTGATTTAAGGAAAAAACACGCTATAAGAGCATTTATAGTGTTGATTATTGCAGTTACTATTCAAATTAGTTCAGCAGTATTTTTAATATCATACATCTTGTATTTTTTGAGAAATAAGAATTTAATAATGAAATTACTTCCATTGTGTAGCATATTTGTGCTCGTTTTTTCCGAATTATTTGTAAATATAGTAATCGCATTTTTTCCTAAATATGAGAATTATCTTATGAGAAATTCAATCAACCAGTCAGCGCATTTTATTATTTTGGTATGGTTGATTATTGTTTTTATGGCACTGTTGACCATTTATGGACGAAAGAAAGCGAATCCTTTTAGTAATGTAATTGCTTTATTTTGTATTTTTTACGTGATATGTAATTGTTTGGGATTTAAATATAATTATTTTGAGAGAGTTGGTTTGTATTTTGTTCCGTTTGTTTTATTGCTCTTGCCAGAATTTGTAGCAAGAATAAAAAATAAACGATTAAAGGACGCTATAAACTTTTGTATGGTCTTTGGATTTACTATGCTTTTTTTAATTAGTTCAACTGGTTCAAAGCAATATCAGAATTACCATTTATTAGGTGGAGATGATTTATGAGTTTAGTATCTATAATAGTTCCTATATACAATGTTGAAAGGTATATTAATGATTGTGTTAAAAGCCTACTAAAGCAAACTTACAATAATATTGAGATTATATTGGTAGATGATGGATCTACTGATATGTCGGGTATGATATGTGACAACTTAAAATCGAACGATAATAGGATTAAAGTAATTCACAAACGGAATGGGGGCTTATCTGATGCGCGGAATGAAGGGATAAACATTGCATCTGGCAAGTATTTAACATTTATTGATAGTGATGATGTGGTTGAAATTGACTTTGTGGAATATTTATATAATCTTTTAATCGAAAATGATGCTGAAATGTCGGTGTGTCATTATAGAAAAATAGATGAGCAAGGAAACATTATAAGCGAGACTATAAAAGATAATGATGAGCTTGTAATAGGAAATAATTCTTGCATGGAGAAGTTTTTTAAAGGCAATGATATAGGTACCGTAGCGTGGGGCAAGCTCTATAAAACAGAATTGTTTAGAAAAATAAGATATCCCGTGGGTAAATATCATGAGGATGTATTTACGACTTATAAAGTTGTTGCTCTATGCGACAAAATAGCAATCGGGGCAAAGGCGAAATATTTATATCGACTAAGGCATAACAGTATTGTGAATCAAGAATTTTCTCTTAAACACTTGGATGCAGTGGAGGCTAATATTGAACGATCGCAATTTATACTTGCGACATATCCAAAATTGTATGATTACGCTTGTGCTGGAATAATATATGCCGCAAATCAATGTGTGATGAAATTGATACAAACCAAAAAAAATTATCCAATACAAGTGTCATATTTAAAATGTCAATATAAAAATTATAGTAAATATTATCTCAAAATAACCCACAGTAAATTAAAAAAATTATTTGTAAGATTTGCTAAACTAAATCTTTCACTATTCATAAAGATATGTAAACCATTTAGAGGCTTTTTAAATGAATATAAAGGTAGATAATATATTTGTAGACTATTTTGATACAATAGCTTTCCGAAACATTCATCCGGATAAAACAAAAGAACTGTGGGCGCAAAGAATGGCGCGTGCAGTTGACTATTCTGTATTGCCCGACCAACTTTTGAAATATCGTTTATCGTCCGAAAAAATGCTGGCGATGTGGGTAGAAAACGGGCAGTATTCATATAATGAGTTAATGCAGTCTATATATAACAAGATAGAAAGACATACGCACGGCTACGCAATCACTAAAGATGAATTTATAAATATTGCAAAAAATATTGAGGAAGAAATTGAATGTGAAAGTCAGTATCCGAATATAAAAATCATTGATTTTTTGCGACAAGCAAAATTATCCGGTAAGCGCGTATATCTTGTGTCGGATTTTTATTTGGGTAAGGATTCATATAGTAAATTTTTTGAAAAACTTGGTATTAATGATTTATTCGATAAAATCTATATTTCGTGTGATTGCAAAGCAAGCAAAGCAAACGGTTCATTATATCGGTTTATTATGGAGCAAGAAACAATTGCTGCATATGACATAATTATGATAGGCGACACAAAAAGCTCCGATTATCTTGTCCCCAAACAAATGGGCATATCAGTAAAATACATTCCGAATAAACAACAAAAGAAAATGTATAAAAATCAAGTTAAGCAGAGCAATAAAAAAAGAGCAATACGAATTTCCAATAAGAGATCTTCGTGGAGCAACTACTCTTACTCGTTATATTTGTTCTGCGATAGATTATATGTAGAGTGTAAGCAAAAGAATGTAAATAAACTCTTTTTTTTGGCGAGGGAAGGCAAATTTTTAAAATTACTTTTTGACCGATATTTACAAACTAAGAAGGATGGTATTTCGACCGCATATTTATATGTTTCGCGTAATTCTACATTTATAGCTTCTATGCAAGATTTGAGTGCAGAAACTTTTGATGTGCTCTTTCGACAATATAATAAGTTTTCCATTAGATCATTTTTGAAAGCGTTATGCTTTACCGATAGCGAAATTGAGACTATATCTTGCGATAATAAAGATGAAATAATAATAGATTTTCAAAAGAGTTCGACTTTTGAAAAATTGAAATCCGATGATACATTCTGTGATATATATGACAGGAAACGAATGGAGCAGAAAAACAATTTTATTAAGCATTTGAAAAATGTCGGGTATAGTGAAGGAGATAATATAAATATAGTTGATGTTGGTTGGAAAGGCTCAATGCAAGACAACATACACAGAATAATGGGACATGGTATATCAATAAACGGTTATTATTTGGGGCTTGTCGGACAAGGAAATTTATCATCCGATAACGATAAAATAGGGTTACTGTTCGATTGGGCAACAAACCGTTCGATTGCTCATTCAGACGTTTATTTATATGAATATATTTTGTATGAGATGATTTTATCGGCGGATCACGGAAAGACAATAGGGTATGACGATAACGGACAACCTATCATTAAAGACGATGAAGATGTGCAGGCTTATAAGCGGTATGTGGGTAAAATTCAAAATGGCATATTAAAGAAATTTAGCGAAATATGCAAGCTATATGACGGCGATATTTTGATAAATAACGATATTAACATATTTGAAAAAATTCATTTGAGGCTTTTCAAACACATGTCGTTTAATGAAATAAACACATGGTATAATTTGTTGGTGTTACACCGTGATAGCTTTTTGGGCTTGAATTGTAATGAGTATTCACGAATTTCTTTTTTAATAAAGAAGAAAGTTAAACCTTATATAAGATTGAAACAATACGTGTTGCGGAGTATATGATAATGAAAAAACGAATGTTGATTTGCCATTGGAATATGGTAATAGGCGGAATAGAGACTGCGCTTATTAATATGTTAAAGCGCATCGATCCCAATCAATTTGAAGTTGATTTGTTATTGGAAGAAAAGCGAGGAGATTTTCTTGAATTTATTCCTGCTTATGTAAATGTGTTTGATAGTGCTTCTATAGGCTTATTGCACGGTAGCACCAAAAAAGCGTTATTACATGAGCTTAAACGCTTTAGATTTATTTCTGCCGCAAAGGTATTGTACTATTGGGAAAAAAGAGATTTGCGTCGATTTGATTGTTTTTATCGAAAGGCTAAACATATGCAATATGATATTGCAATTAGTTATAGTATGCATTCTCTCGGATTGTTGAGATTTGTCAACGATTACGTCGAAGCTCCGATAAAATTGGTCTTTTTGCATGGAGAACCGACTCGTGATAAAACTGATTCTTGTAAATTCTTGATGTTGGACAGGGAAAAATGCTTATATAATTATGATGGTATTTTTGGAGTTTCAAACGGAATTACAGAGAAATTTACATCATTATATCCTCAGTATGCGGATAAATGCCAAACGATATACAATTTTATGGATGTTGAGCGATATTATGAAAGAGCAGACGAGTTCCATTGTGTAGAAATGACACCCGAAAATGTAAATATCCTTTCGGTTGGAAGATTTGCTCAAGAAAAGAATTTTTTAATTATACCATATGTGTGTGAAGAATTAAATCGTAAAGGAATAAATTACAAGTGGTTTATTATCGGTGACGGTAGCGAACGTGAACAAGCGCAAGCAGAAATAGCTAAGAGAGGATTACAGAATAGATTATATTTGTTGGGAGCTAAAAAAAATCCATATCCATACTATAAAGCTTGTGATTTATATTGTCAGACCTCTAAGTCGGAGGCTTATTGTACGACTGTAAATGAAGCGCGCATCTTTAATAAACCGATTGTATCGACCATGTTTCCTGGGATAACCGAGCAACTTGCTGATGGACAAGGGGGAATTATAGTAGAAATCACCCCTCGGGCTATTGCCGAAGGCATTATTAAAATCATTGAGATGAGTGAGCTTGATAAGCAAAATATGCTAAAAAAATCGGCTTACCCTAACGCGCTTGAAGAAAACGCGGGAAATAAATTTTTTGAAATTATAGGGCAGAAAACTAATTAAATGGATAAAAAACGCGGCATACTTAACGTATCGATTTCAATAATATTCAAACTTGTCATTCTAGTAGTGAGTATTGTGACAAGAAGATTTTTGATACGTTATGTCGGTAACGAGGCAAACGGATTAGACTCACTATACACAAGCATAGTGGGGGTTTTATCGATTGCCGAATTGGGTATAGGTACGGCAATCGTTTTTTGTATGTACAAGCCCATAGTAGAAGGCGATTCGGACAAGGTGTCGGCGCTTTACGGATTATTCAAAAGAGTATATCTCATCATCGGCGGAATTATTGCTGTCTGCGGTTGCCTTGTTATGCCGTTGCTTCCGTACCTTGCAAAAGATTATCAAGCTATGGACGTCAATTTGTATTTGACGTTCGGACTAATGCTGATATCGGTTGTGCTTACTTATGCGTTCAGTGCAAAAATATCGCTAATCAATGCTTATAAAAACAACTATATCACTACAACAATCAATTCCGGCGGGCAACTGTTGCAATATGGATTGCAAATCATTGTTCTATTGTGCACGCAGTCGTTTGTATGGTATCTTGTCTGCCGCATCATTGCGGTTGCCGTACAGTGGGGTGTGACGGAAGTAGTTGCACACATCAAATATAAAACCGTTATCAAGAATAAGCGCGCCATAGACTCCGACACGAAAAAGGAAGTCACCAAAAACGTCAAAGCTATGTTTATGCATAAAATCGGCGGTGTGCTCGTCAATACCGCCGACAGTATCATCATATCTGCGTTTATCGGTGTCGTAATACTCGGAAAATACACTAATTATACCGTGATAATGACGGCGATGACGGGAACGATCACTTTATTTTTTACGCCGCTGACCTCGGTTATCGGACACATGTGTGTGGAAGAAAATAAGGAGCAAATACAAAAATATTATAATTTCTTTTATACATTTAATTATATTCTCGGTTTGATTTTCTTTTTGGGATATTATTCGGTAATAGACAATCTTGTCACGATATGTTTTGGTGGAAATTTGGAAATGGCAAAATCGATATCCCTTGTCATTACCGTAAATTATTTTATACAGTTCATGCGGCAATCAACACTGCTTTTCAAAGACGCAACCGGTATGTTCTATTATGATAGGTGGAAACCGTTAATAGAAGGAGTGTTAAATATAGGGCTGTCAATAGGTTTTGTATATTTGTTTGAATATCTTTGGGGTGCGGAGTTCGCTGTTGTCGGTGTAATTGCCGCTACAGTAGTTACAAATTTGACGATTTGTCATATAGTGGAGCCGTATGTATTATATAAACATGCATTACAAACGAGCGTCAAGCCATATTATATTCGCAATTATCTGTATATCGCAGTGTTTATTGGATTATTGTTTGCATTGCATTTTTCAATGATACAAGATGATAATCAATGGTTGGAGTTGTTTTCCAACGGGGGCATTTCGCTCGCGTATTCTTTGACGGTATCGGCAGTAGTTGTCCTTATAAATAAAGATTTTCGTCATTATGCCAAGAATTTCTTACTACGACTTAAACGGCATAAAGATAAGAAACTGCAGACCGTTGTTGACACGAGTGGAGTGGGTGCAGAGCAGACATTTGAAGATGTGAATATATCGAATGAGAATAGTATTATCAATGAAGATGCAAACAGTGATGTGGTTGTCGAAAAAGATAGTCTTGTCGTTAAAAATTCAGATGATAACAACAAAACTTAATGGGTAAGTTATAAGTTCAATAAGTTACATTTGCTCTTGAGATAATCAGGAGCAAATTTTTTATCCGAAACTAAATTAGGTGAGAGCGTCATTGCTTGATTAAGCGACAGGTTTATGGTATAATTTCCTTATGCAAAAGGGCTATAGAATAATCTCCGTTGAGGCGGCGGATATATACAAACACGAACAAGAAAACGGCGTTGCTGTCGGGTACAAGTTGCCTGATATAAAAAGCGACGCCTATTTTTGGTTATTCAAAAACAAATTGGATTATTCGTTGGATAGCATTGAGCTCGAAAAGGTGTATACTCGAATTTGCCGTAAGAAGTTTGCCTTTGTGGACGAACATAATAATAGCTATACCCTCGCCGTTGTCAATGTGAAGTTTAATTATACATATAAGCCGGAGAACGGCAAACCTATAAAAGTCAAACAACTGCGAAAATACTTTTATACCAACGGTTTTAACGTGAACGGTATTCACTATGTCAGATATAAGCGTAGTGCGGGAAGTTCGCGCGAAGGCACTTGCTTATTCATAGACGAGCGGTTATATAAACACATGACGAAATGGAGCGAGTGCGGGCTGAAACCGAAAAGCGATCTGGCTTCGTGGGAATCGTATAGAGCTTTGTCGCTTTCTTCCATTAAAGGCATAATAAACATTCCTCTCAACGGTATCCTTTTCGTTCCTGACTATAAAAGCATATTTACAGATGAAGTTGTTTCCGTAGAAATGCAGGACGGTAAATTGACCGCTCAAACGAAACAAACGCAAATCTGTAACGACATTTGGGACGGAGAAAGCCTTTTAGATGAGAGCTTGTTCGTAGGTAATTACGCGGATAAGCATATGCTACTTTTGCGAAATAAGTTTTTCAAATCGTGCGCCTTTAAGACAAAACTTCAAAAATGGATGCGCGTCAAAAACATTACTCTCGCCGATCTAAAAGCGCGTGGCTTTATCACGCTTGCAATGGACATAAGTCAAATTGTAATGGTAACAACGCCTAACAGCCTAAAATATCTTAAATTTGTTGGCGCGCTTAACGAAAAGAATTTTCGCCAATGGGCAGAGAGCGTAAACAGCACATTCGGCGTAGTCAAATGGGATAAACGTACAAGATATTTCGGCGGAAGATTAGTACAGAGCAGTTATCAACTGTTGAATACTCTTGGATTAAACGAACAACAAGCCGAACAGCTACTGCAACCGAGCATAAACTATATTTCTCTTATTCGTAAAGATATAGATTTTATGCGCTATCATTTCACCGATGCTTTTGCAAGGGAAAAGGATGAGGAATCGGAGAATCTCAACGGACTTGCCGAACGTGCCGACGTTATTTTTACTTTGATGCATAAGTGCCCGCATTTTGACGAAACCGAGCTGTATGCCAACTTCCGTGACGACGTGGTCGGGAGCTTAAAAGAAAGATTAAGGCGCGGACATATTCTTTTGAATGGCACGAACGCTACTCTGTTTGGTAACGGCGCGGAGCTGTTAAAATATATTGCGGGCGAAGAAATTACAAGCGAATTAAAGCACGGACAGATTCGCTGTGAAAGATTCGAGAACGGCACAAAGCTATTGTGCGCTCGTTCGCCGCATATAACTATGGGAAACATCTATCTCGTTGAAAACAATCTCGACGGAGATATTTGGAATTACTTTGATTTGGGAGAGAACATTGTCTGCGTAAACGCTATAAACGAAAACATACAGCAACGGCTAAACGGTTGTGACTACGATTCAGATACAATGCTCATTACGGACGATAAGTTGTTAGTTGAAGCGGCGGAGAAGTATAATGACTTTTTCAAAGTTCCCGTTTGTAGTATAGCGTCTGTAGGCGAAGCGAGTAACGCGCTTTCGGAACTCGACCACAAGACAAGCGAAAATAAAATCGGCGAAATCGTTAATTTATCGCAAAAGCTCAACAGCCTTATTTGGGATAAACTCAATAATGGTGCAAGTGTGCCAGATATACTTCCTATCTATGAGGACGTTTGTAAGCTTGCCGTTCTTTCGGGATTGGAAATAGACAAAGCCAAACGCGCCTACGACAATGTGAATGTCGGTACGGAGCTTAATGCCCTACGTAAAAAGTACAACGATCCCGCGCCTATATTCTTTCGGGAGATAGACGAAAATGCGAAAGACAAGCAATATGCTTTTTACAATACCGCGATGGATTACATATACAAGCTCGTAAATAAAGTGCAGTTTCGCAAAGGAAGAGAGCAATTCAATTTAACGATTCCTATTTCTATGAGCTTGTCATATAATATTGCTTCTGGTAACGCAACGGAATATAGACACAAGGATAGGATTGTCGAGATAATCGATGAGTATAAAGCAAGCATAAATCAGCTGTATATGGCGCTTCGCTCTGCGGACGAGCACGAACGTGAAGTTATATACGAAAGGATTTTCAATGAGAAAACGGAGCGAGATAAACAAGTTTCCAAATGGTTGACAAATGAGAACGTGTTTATTCTTGTGCTGCGGCATTACGAAAAGAACAGCGCTTCCGATTGGCATATATATGCAGCGCTTATAAATCACCCTATGTTTTCGGATCTTCTTACCGAACTATACGATAGATTTATTATCAAGGTAGTGGAAGATCCCAATGGCGAGTATTCTCTATACGGTCAAAAATTTGCAAAAAAGTTCTGAAAAATGAGAATGAGCTGATACGAAAGTGGTACTATTTGTGCCACAACCTGCGGCAATAACTACGTTAAATTACCTAAAACGGCTCAATTTAGGTTGAATTAAGGCTATTTTACAGAAAAAACTGTGGCAATTTGGTACACATAAATAATTCTCTAATCGGCGTAATAGGACGCGAACGAACAGAACGCGAATACGGCTCGACTGTGAACAACGGTCGGGCTTTTATATTGCTTGAACAAAGCATATAGCAAATAGATTTTCAAGGAGGAACAAGCAAACAAAAAACAAGGCGTAGCCGTAAGCCTTAAAATAACGGTAAACGACAATTAAATATTAGAAGTGAAAACTGTGTCTGTCGGTAATAGCGAGGAACGTATTTGGCTTGCCAAATACCCGCCGACAAGTCGTTGCCTCGTTAGGGGCAAGCCCCTAATACCCCAGATAAACGGAACGAACAAGGAGGGAAAATTATAGGTAACAGAACAAGACCGTTTGCTTATACATTCAGGGCAACGGACAAAGAAAGACAAATCATTGATGAGAAGATAAAACAAAGCGGACTTACTATGACCGAGTTTATAATAAGGGCGATTAAGGACAAGCCTATCACCGTAATCGAGAACGCCGGCGAAATTTTGACTGAACTGAAACGGCAAGGAAACAATCTCAATCAAGCGGTAAGGAATAATTATTACGGCATAGAAACGGAACGAGAGTTAAATGACTGCATTGGAGAACTCAAAAATTTATACCGTAAAAATTCTATTGCTATGGGCGGTGCGTAATGCCGCTTCTTAAATGCAGTGCCGGAAAAGCAAAACCGCAATCTGCTATCGGGTACATAACAAACCCGAATAAAGCGGAAATAGTATCTGTAAGGAATCTATTCGAGGATGAGGACTACGCCAAGCAGTTCGAAGAAACAGCGGCTATGTACGGAAAAGGCAAAGGATATAACGAGCGCAAGTATTATCATTTCAAGCTGTCGTGTGCGCGGCAAGATAACCTTACTCCACAAGAAGCACATAAGTTTGCGGAAGAAGTTGCGGAAAAGCTGTTTGGAGATTACGAATGCGTATTAGCCACGCATACGGATACCAATACGGTTCACAGTCATATAATCGTAAACGCCGTGGATCCGCTTACGGGCAAGAAGTTACAGTTCGGCCCCAAAGATTACGTTTCAATGAAAGATGAAGTGAATCGTTTGGGTAAAGAACACGGCTATACCGAAACAGACTTTCGTAAACGCGGCAAGAACAGTCGTACCGCCGCAGAAAGAAAGATTATACTCAACGGCGGCGTGTCTTGGAAAGAGGAATTGCGAGAAGTCATTGTTGAAGCTATCGGGAAATCTCATAACGAGCAAGAGTTCAAAGACTATCTCAAAGCGTGCTACGGCGTCGAGATAACAC
The DNA here is from genome assembly GCF_943193005.1 of Pumilibacter intestinalis. GTDB lineage: Bacteria > Bacillota > Clostridia > Christensenellales > Pumilibacteraceae > Pumilibacter > Pumilibacter intestinalis. The sequence goes on along the minus strand of NZ_CALPCH010000005.1, from coordinate 37,263 downwards.
GAAGCGGTAAAGATTATTCCTATCTACATCCGCAAAAACAAAAGCCTATCCGAGGGGCAAAGCTCGGAACAAATTATACAAAAAGCGAGGTATTAGGAAAACTTGGAGAACAAAATAACGGGATTAAGTCCACGGAAAATAACGGACGAGAACGAAGCGGTGGATTTGTCGGACAATCTTCCGGCACAGGCATTGTGCGAGCAAATAGATCTACTCACCGCGGAAGCGCGGGAAGGGCTATTGTACAAAGCCTTGACTGTATCGAACGCGAAATGCAACAAATTAGTTTCGGAGCAGAATGCGCGAATCGAGGAACTGACGCGGCAAGTGAAGAACGTAAGATTGAGCGTGAACGAGCTCGAATGGAATCAGAAAGAAGAAAACGAGAGCTTGCTCGGCAGAATGCGGCAGCAGTCCGAGAATATGCAGACGAGCATAAAGGAGAATGTTCGAGAGCTGAAGAATCTGACGGAGCAGATACAAACCGAAGTAAGAACAGCTACAGCAAAGGCGACTGACGAGGCGGCAAAGGTTTTAACAAAACGGATTAACGACATGACAAATGACACAATAGAAAAAGTAAACGCACGTGCTGCCGCGATTACCGAGAAAGTAAAAGCCGCCGAACAAGAGATAGTCCATGTAAAAGATGACATACATTACGAGCGCGGCTTTCGTAAATTCTTCTTTTGGGCAACGCCGATAATGTTGCTCATACAAACCGTTGCCATAATCATCTTGGCAATTTAATTAAAGTAATATAAGAAATCGACCGTGAAGAATATGTCCATAGGAATATGAAAGAGCAAAGGATTGAAAGAGTATTCACGGCATTTTAATATGGAAAACCATAGTAATTCCGAGTGTAAGGCGTTTTGCATAATTTTATGCGAAGCGTCTTATAGAACGGATAACACAGAAAAATATGTCTCATTTCTGTGTTAAGATACGTGCATAGAACACGGAGGAAATCGAATATGAAAAACAGAAATTATTTGTAAAGAAATTTTGGAGGGAAAGTGGCGAGAAATCATAAACAGGGAGATAGTACGGATTATTTGTCCGCACCGAAAACGAGTGCGACTATGAATCTAAACGGGACGAGCTATTTGGTAGAAAGCTATTATACCGGGAATAAAAACATCCACGATACTATAATAAGGATAGCGGAAAATGCGGCGTATGCGGAAATGTACGATGATAGAAAAATTAAAGGAGCGCACATCGCATGATCCGCTTGAATTTAAGAGGTAAATATGATAGAATATAAGCAAGTGAAAAAATTGCTTTGGTTCGGGAGGTAAAACATGGGACCTAAGCAAAACAAAAACTACATAGTAGGAATTTATGTAAGACTCAGCAGAGACGACGAACGCGCGGGCGAATCGCTGTCTATCGAAAACCAAAAGATATTGGTTACCAAGTACGTTAAAGAGAAAGGTTGGCAAATCAAAGACGTCTATGTCGACGACGGCTACAGCGGCACGAATTTCGAGCGACCGGGAATCAAATGGTTGCTCGACGACGCGAAAGCGGGAGAGATCAATACGATTGTCGTAAAAGACTTATCCCGTTTCGGCAGAAATTATATTCTTGTCGGGCAATATATCGATTATGTGTTTCCATCGTTCGGAATACGGTTTATAGCCATAGAAGATAGAGTCGATACGGAAAGTAAAGATACTTCCGCAATGGATATGCTTCCGATCATGAATGTGTTCAATGAATGGCATTCCGCAAATACGAGCAAAAAGATTCGCGCCGTCAGAGCGTCGTGTGCGCAAGCCGGGAAGTATTTGGCGTCGAAAGCTCCGTACGGTTACACAAGGGCAGAAGATAAGTGCCATACGCCGATTATAGACGAAGAAGCGGCGCAAGTTGTGCGACATATTTTCGAACGACGTGCTCAAGGCGAAAGTCCGTATAAGATAGCGCTTGATTTGCAAGCGGCGGGAGTTCCGTCTCCCGCCGTGTATGCGGAAAGAAAGTTCGGCAAGCAATATACTCGTTCGAAATGGAATCTATGGTCCGCCGCGTCGGTGAAAATCATTTTGGCACAACCGCTTTATGTGGGAGATTTGGTACAGCAGAAAGTCAAGCACATTTCCTATAAGAACAAGAAAGTCGTAAAAGTTCCGCAGGAAGAACAAGTCGTAATTCCGAATAATCACGAGCCGATTATAAGCCGTGAGCTTTGGGATAAGGTAAAGGAAGTAGAAACGGCGGCAAGTAAAGGCAAGATGACGAAAGAGCGGGTTACGCCGCCGCTTTCGGGAATCATGCGGTGTTCGACGTGCGGTTGCGCTATGGAGTATCATAGGACGGCAAGCGGCAAAAGGCGTAAAGTTATCGTGACGTATGAATGCGGTAGAAGAAATCGATTCGGCGTGGACAAATGCACGAGCCATTATATCAACGGGGAAGTGATAGATAAAATCATTCTCGAAGATATACGCTCGAAAGCAAAGATCGTAGCCGAGGACGAGGATAGAATTCGCCAAAGGTTTATCGAACGCAACGCTCTGCTTGCGAAACAATCGGATAAAGAGGCGGTTAAGTCGATACAAGCGAAAAAGGCGAGAATCGCTACCTTGGACGGCTTGATGAGCAAGGCATACGAAGATAAACTATTGGGTAAAATGCCCGAAGAACTTTGTGTGAAGTTTATCGATCGATATACTGCCGAGCAAGCGACGTTGCAAAAGGTAGTCGCGGATTTGGAAGCCGGCTTGAAACAGGCAAAGGACATGCGCGAGAATATCGACGACTTTATGAGCCGAATCAAAAAGTATTTGGACGTTACCGTTATAACGCGCGAAATGGTACTCGAACTATTCGATCGGATTATCATAGGCGAGAAATTTACGCCTAACGGCGAGCCGCGTGTAATTCAACTGGTTTATAAGGTAGATATAAATTCTATTTTGTAGACCGAAACGGCGTAGAAACTGTTCCCCATACGGTAATTACGCAGACGAAGGTATCACGGGTACTATGGCAAAGAAGCGCCCGGATTTTCTGCGAATGATACGCGACTGCCGCAAAGGGAAAATAGACCTAATACTCACGAAATCCGTAGCGCGGTTTGCGCGTAATACGGTGGACAGTTTGAATTACGTGCGGCAGTTAAAGGCGCAGGGAATAGGCGTATATTTTGAAGAACAGAATATAGACTCGCTGAAAACCGACAGCGAAATGCTTATAGGCTTCCATAGCGTTATGGCGCAGGCGGAGAGCGAGAACATAAGCGCGAATGTGCGATGGGGCATACAACAGCGAATGAAATCGGGTACGTTTGCGTTTCGGTATAACATTTTGGGTTATAAAAAGGGAGAGAACGGCGAACCCGAAATCGTGCCGGAGGAAGCCGAAATCATAAGAGAAATATACAATTTGTTTTTGGACGGCAACAGCTTAGACCAAATCAAGGCATATTTGGAAGATCGGCACATAAAGACTGCGCGCGGTAATTCCGTTTGGGAAAAACACGCCATACAAAATATTCTTACCAACGAGCGATACACGGGAGATATGCTTTTGCAAAAGACGTTTACCGAAAATTGCTTGACGAAGAAAGTAAAAAAGAATCGCGGAGAAATGGCGAAATATTTGGTGGTGAACAATCACCCCGCCATTATAGAGAAAGATATGTTCAAACTCGTTCAAATGGAAATGGCAAGACGCAGCAATAAACGGGTAAAGTCCGATAAGAGTATCACGGGCAAAGGAAAGCACAGCGGCAAATTTGCCTTAACGGATTTGTTGATATGCGGTGAATGCGGCAGCGCTTATAGGCGCAGGACGTGGGCGAAAAACGGTAAAAGCAAAAAGATGTGGCGTTGTATGAGCAGATTGGAACATGGAACGGAATTTTGCCCGCATTCGATTAGCGTTGAAGAAACAAAGCTATACGATGCAATCCACAGAGCTATGCGGAAAGTTACGGAACAAAAGGACGCAATGGATTTGATTATGGCGGGACTGTCTTATGCAGTAACGGGCGATGACGAGGTGTTGAACGTCGGGGCAATAGAACAGGAAATAAAGGCATTGACCGAAACGATGAAAAGCTACGTTGCGATTATGGCGTCTACCGAGGGCGATAGGGAACGGTATAAGGCGGATATACAAACCATACAGAAAAAGATAACTGCGCTTCGCGGGCAACTTGAAACCGCAAAAGCGGTAATAGCATCGAGCGAAAAAGTGAACGCCGAAATAGAACGTTTGAAGAAACGGTTTGAAAATATAGACAACATCTTCGATTTACCCGACGAATTGATTCTACGTAAAATGGTTGAATACATACGGGTGATGAGCGAGGGCAAAATAATCATTACTTTCAAAGGCGGGATGCAAATAGAAGAAAACTTATAAATAATTCCGAGTCGGGGAACGGCTCGGAATTGTTTTTGTATTAGATAGAGGGTTGCAATTTATGACAATATATTGTATAATAAAATTATGTATTTCAAAGAGGAGTGACATTAAATATGGCAGAGCACAATTGTATTATGTGCAATAGGACATGTAGTGATTATCAAGAAAATGGTAATAAGGAATTGCGTGTTTTGCATTGCCCAATATGTGGCTGCTATATCGCGCCGCTTTACAATCCTTTGCTTTTTGATGTTAAATATATAGGAAACCCTTATGATGCGGAAAAGACTTCAATTTATATGTTTTATAATCAACGCACGGAATATCCTTTTTTCTTGGGGCAAGAAGCAAGATTTAATTCATATAAAAAAGATGTTTCCCATTCAAAGGCTAAATTTTTAGCAGTTGCTGATATTGAAAGTTGGTATCCTAAAACGATTGATGAGAAGATTGACAAAGTTATATTGAAAATTAAAGACTTGTCGCGTTATGATGGTGATACGATAAGTGTTAGTTTTAGCAAGGCAAAAGCCTTATTCTTTGTGCATATAAAAGATTGTTCAGAAGAAGTAGATGAAGATATAGTTGCGCAACAGCAAATTGAATTCTTAATAGAAGCTTTAATTGAACTAAATTATATATCGGTTGATGATTGGGATAATATCAAATCGAGTATGATGTCCTCAAAGACTTTTTTGCACATTATGCTTACCCCCAAAGGCTTGGCACAAGTTTATTATTTGCAAAAGACTCATGTGACAAATAAAGAAGTGTTTGTGGCGATGTCTTTTCATAAATCGGCAAATGCTATAAGAAAATCAATCAAGCAGGGAATAGAGGATGCGCAATACTCATCACTTTTAATGGATGAGGTAGTGCACAATCATCAAATTGTTCCGGAAATGTTACGTCTAATAAAAGAAACGCGATTTATGATTATGGATATAACACAGCCTAATTTTGGAGCATATTATGAGGCGGGTTATGCGCAAGGATTGGGAAAAGAAGTTATTATAACGTGTCGGCAAGATGTTTGGGAGCAAAAAGATTTTTCTTGTGAGTTTGACAAAAATTGTTATTATAAACAAGTGGCAACTAAACCGCATTTTGATATAGCTCAAAAACAAATATTAAAATGGAAAGATTATGCTGATTTAACCAAACAACTTGCAGAATGGATTATGCATATTATAGGATAGATAAAAAGATTTGTTTGAATAAAAAGTTGCTATACATAGTTAAATTTGATATAATTACAATATGCTTGCGGAAACAGTGTCCATAAGTCGATTTTATATGGAATGGATAGGGGTTCATTTCGTGTAGTGTAGACAAACAGCATATAAGGGCGCGTCTTGCGCCCTTTTTGCATGTCTTGCGCTCGGTCATTTACGTTTATGTAATCCCTATCGGGCTGCTCTTTTTTTCATGATTTTTTGCGAAAGAGTCGTTAAAACTTTGTTTTTACGAGGGAATAGGTGGGGCGGAAGAGAGCGCATTCGCCGTTTTGCCATTGTCCCGCAAAGTCGAATTCGCCGGGTCCTATGGCTACGGGTTCGTCGTCGGGCGCAAAGTGATGAGGTCCCAAAAGATTGCGGAGCGAGGTGGTGAGCGTTACTCGCACGGTGTTTACTCCGCCATGCGCCATGCCCGATACGTCGGCGGCGGTGTCGAACAGTAAGTCTTGAGTTTTGCCGTTCATTTCAACGGTTGCGGTCTGCCATCTGCCGCCTATTTCGAGCAGACGGTTGCCGTCGCCCATATCTATTTCGCTCTCGAGAGTTACGCTGCCCGCAAAGGTGGCGAGTCCGTCGGTGAGGAAATCGCGTATTTCGGTTTTGGGCGCGCCGAGCACGAAGCCGTCGGCTACGGCGGTGTTATCGGTCATGCCGCCGCGCAGGTTTACGGGATAAACTCCGAAATCGCCGATAAGATAAACGCTTTCGAGCGCGGTGTTGTATACCATGCAGTTTCTCAGGCTTTCGGTGACTCCTTCGCCGAAAAGCGCGTAGTATACGCTGTCGCTTTGGTAGTAATCGAGAGTTATAACTATTTCGTTTTTGCCCTTTTTAACGAGCTTTGCGGCGTTGTAAACAAAGGTGTGCGGCTCGTCTTCGAGCGCGTTCTCTTTGCGTATCTCCGCGCCGTTCAGTTCGATTTTGAGCGTGTTCATATCTTCGGCAACGAGCTTTAGGTCGGCGGGAATAGCGTCGGTTTCAAACTCGTATTTGAGTTTGAGCTTGCTCTTGTAGCGTTCGTCCAAAAGTTGCGAGAATATTTTCACGAGCGGCAAGTTTTCGCCGAAATCTTCGCCCTCCCGCGCTATGCGTGCGGAGTCTATCATGAAGGTGTTGGGAGTGCGCTTTACCATGCGCTGAACGCCCGAAAGTTTTATTACCGGCGTTTCCTTTTCGGCTACGGGCTCTTCGCTCGAGGGGAAGAGTATCGCGCTTTGCAGGGGGCGCAGAGAGCGCGAGAGCGGAAGCGGCTCGGTTACGGTGAGAGTATCGGTGCTTAAAATGCGCACGCTTTTGGCGTCCGCCGTTTTGAGCGTGAACTTTTGCTCTTTGTCGGTGGAGTTAATCACGTATACGAATTTGCCCGCTTCGCATACCCGCATGCTCGAACGAAGCTCGGGGTTGTCTATTCTGTAGGGCTGAACCGCCTTTATCTGCTCGAGCGTGCAGTTTGACTTAAAGCCGAATTTGTGCTTTACGCCCTCGAGTAACGTAGGCTCGTTGCCGAGCATAAGCAGTTTTCCGCCGCTCGCCGTGAATTTCTCTATAAGCTCGCAGGTGGTTTTCGCCATGTTTTTCATAGAGGGCAGAATGAGATAGTCGTAAGCGCATTCGCCGCATATCAGTTTGCCGTTTTGCGCTTTACCCATTTGCGCGAGCAAAGTTTCGTCTACGTAGTGGTGGGGAATGTGTTCGCTGCCGAGCATTTCGGTTTCGTTGTGGAAACTGCGCTCGAGAGCGTCGAACTCCTCGCAACGCTCTTCGCGTTTGTAGTCTATGTAGCCGCTCGATATGGGCGAAAGCAAGCACACGTTAACCTCTTCGACGCTGTTGCCGAGCAGTGCGCCGAGGCGGGTGTAGTTTTCGTTAAAGCGTTTGAAATGCAACTTTATCCAGGGATTGAGCGGGGTGTAGTGTTGGGGGTAGTCGCGTTTGCGCTGCCCGTATTCGCTCACGGGGAGCAGGTGGTGGCACAGCACGTTAACGCCGCCCAGGCACTGATAATCGTATATCTTTTTGAGTTCGCGGGGATTTACGTCCCAGCCGCAACAGGCGAAAGACTCGGTGAGTATGCGGTTTTTGCCGGTCTGCGCCGCAACGCTGCACACCTGCTTTACCGCGCGTTCGCCGGGGAGTCCGCGCCCGAGCCAGTCTATGCCGGGAATGTGTTCGTACGCGTAAAAGGGCATAACGCCGCCGCAACACCACATCTGACCGCCGAGAGAATGTTCCTCCACGTAATGGCCGGTGAGTTTAACGCCGTTCTCCTCGCAAAAGTCGTATATTTTTTCGGCGAAGTTTTTGAGCATGAGCGACTGCATGCCCTTCCAGTATTTATAGCGGAACGCCTCGTAACCCTCTTTTTCGGCGAACAGCAGTCCGAGCGAGTCCAAAAGGTCCTCTTTCAGTTGCTCGCGGAAATACTTTTCAATCATGGGGGTGTAAGCGGTGTGCCAACGGAAATATTGCGGCTCGTCGGTGAAAAAGCCCTTTATCTTTTTGGCGAAGTCTTTGCCGTAACGCGCTTTGTACGCGCGGTGGGTGAGGTCGAGGAACTTTTCCACAACTTCGGGATTTAATATGTCGGCGGTGGATACCGCTATGTGGCGGTATACGTTGAGATAACGCTTACCCTTTTCTGCTTTGTCGGCGCGAACGAGCGATTTTTTCTCTATCTTGTAGCTTACGAACGAGTCGGGGTCGAAATCGCCGATTTCGTAAGAAAGCCATTGGTCGCGGTTGTTTTCGTCCTCGAGCAGTTTGCCGCCCGCAAATCCGCTCGGCCAACCGTTTTCGTCGTACATGTACGCGTCCATGCCCAGCTCCGCGGCTTTGTCGCAGCACGCGTCGCAACACTCCATCCACTCTTCGCCGAGATACTCGGTAATGAGTCCGCCCCTCGCGTGCATGAAAAATCCGCCTATGCCGCAGTCGTTCATCCATTCGAGCTGTTTAACCAGCCTTTCGGGTTCGAGTTTGTCGTTCCAACTCCAAAACGGAACGGGGCGGAAATCGCGAACGTATTCGGGATTCGACAGGTCGTTTATAAGTTTGTCTATAGTTTTCAATGTTGTTGTTTCCTTTATGTATTTGCGGTAATCCACCGCTTAATTGTACCACTAAAAAACGAATAGCGCAAGAAAAATTTTGCGCTATCGTAATATGACTTTATCGGTAATTCGCTTATTCGGGTTTGGTTTCGAGCTTGAGGTCGAAATCCCCGAGTTTTTTCACTTTGAAACCGTTCTTCTTGTATTCGGAGTAGTCGAACGCTTCGAGTTCGTCTATGGCGAGCTTGTGGAACTCGTAAAAATTGTGCCACCATTCGTAACCGCTCCCGAGCTCTGCGTTTAAGTACGCGTCGGCTATATCGCAACCCATGGCGGGAGCTACGTAAAACGCGCCCATGGCAAGCACGTTTACGCCGTTGCCCGTGATTGCGCGAAGCGCGGCGGGAACGCTTTCCACAACTCCCGCGTGCACGTGCGGGCACTTGGAAGCCGCAATGTGTATGCCCATGCCCGTGCCGCAGAATATGAGCGCGCGCTCGAATTCCTTTTCGGCTATCATGGAGCCTACGCGCAGTCCCACGCGGTGAAACATAAGGTCGGTGTCGGCGGGATTGCTGTCGGCTTTTACGCCCACGTCGGTTATGGTCCAGCCCTTTTTGCGAAGGTGCTCGCACACCGCTTCTTTGAGAGGGAAGCCCGCGAAATCCGCGCCTACGAGCAGTTGTTTGTCTTTAACTGTTTTCATGTTCATTGTTCTCCCTGTTTTTTATAGGTTAAATGCTGCTTTAATTATAAAACTTTATTCGCGCCGTGTCAATGTAAAAATTTTAGATTTTAGTGTATAAATTACAGGTTACGGTCTATTTGCTTCGAAAGCGGCGGCGATATTCTCCCGGCGGTGTGCCCGCGAGCTTTCGAAACATGCGGTTGAAATACATTTCATTTTCGTATCCGAAGCGAAACGCTATTTCTTTTACCGTTTTGTCGGTTTCTATAAGCATGTTTGCCGCCGCGCCTATCCGCTTTTGCAAAACGTATTGCTTGGGCGAAACGCCGAACTGCTTGGAAAACACGTTTGAAAAATACGTTTCGTTAAGGCACATAATGTCGCTCAGTTGCGCGTTGGTTATCTTTTCGGTTAGGTGTCCGTCTATGTATTCGAGTACGGGCAAAAAGTTTGCGGCTTCGGCTGAAATGCTTTCGCTCGGCAAAAATTTGGAAAACAGGTATTTGGCAAGACTTACGCACGCGAGTGTGCGCGGCGAGTCGTTGCCGTTGTCGGATTTTTCGAAATTTTCTTTTATAAGCCGAAAGACCGTTTCGTCTTCTTGCGAGGCGGGCAGACAATGCAGCGGCTTGTATATGGTGAGATAACTCGCGGTGGTGGCATCGAGATTAAAGTGCATCCAGTAGTGCGACATGGAGTCGTTGCACTCCGCGCCCGTAATGGAGTAGGCGGGAATAAAGTATAAATGACGCGGCTTTAGCTCCAAGGTTTCGTCGAACAAAAACATCTTCGCACTGCCGCTTGTTATGTAATATATGCGGTAATAAGGAAAATAGGTTGCGAGATAGCTCCAATTGTTGCCGATTGTGGTGTAGTCGGTTTCGGTGAGCCGCAAATTCGTGGTAAGAAATGGGTTAGCCATAGCGGTATTATCGCACAATACGGCGCGATATGTCAAGCGCGTGCAAATAAACTGTAAAAAGTGCAATAAAATCCGTGCTTTTGCCATTGTAAAACAAAGAAAATGGATTTATAATGAGTTTGAAAAGATAAACTTTTTCGGAGGGGCAAAATGAAGAAGATACTCTCGTGCTTATTTGCGATTGTTATGACCGCGTGTTGCTTTGCTTGCGATAATTCTTCGCAGAACGGCGGCAAGACCGAGCCCGACTTGTCGCAGTTTCCGCTCTACGTAGAGCCCGAGCAAGCAGAATACAAATTCGATTTCGACGAAATGACCGCGCCGTATTTCAAGGGCAACGTGATTTACAACGAAACGGTGTTGCTCGTTGAGGACAAAGGCGCGATAAGCGGCAAGTTGCAGTATGCGCCCGTAAAAATTCTTTCGGTGCGCGATTACACTTGGGAAAAAGAATATTCCGCTTCCGACTTTACGGTTACGGGCAACGTGATAACGGCAAAAAAGGGGTCGGCGCTTCCTTTTCTCACCGCCGAGAACTTAAAGGGCAACGATATCCCCGAGCCGTTTCGCGAGGTTTCCAAAGTGGAAAACGTGCTCACCGACTACGTGCGAATGGGAAGCGCGATATATACCGAAAGCCCGCTTTTCTACGGGCATCAGATTTCGGTCAGTTACGTTTACGACGTATCCGACCTGAAAACCGAAGAATTCGCCTCTTACGCAAAGTCGGGCTTTCCCAAACTCAAAGCAAAGCTCAAAGCGGGCGACGACGTGAAACTCGCGGCGATAGGCGACAGCGTTGCCGAGGGGTGCTCGTCGAGCGGGCATTTCAACCACGCGCCGTTTATGGATAATTGGGTAACGCAGGTTGCCGACGGACTTGAGCGCAAATACGACGGCAACGTAACTGCGGAAAACTTGGCTGTGGGCGGAATGAAATCGGATTGGGGCGCGGCGGCGTCTCAGGTAAACAAGATAATAGCCGCCGAACCCGATATGGTAATGATACATTTCGGTATAAACGACAACGGTGCGAGCGTAACCGCGGGCTCGTATTACGACAACATGGAAGCCATAGTTTCGGGCGTGTTGGCGGAACTGCCCGATTGCGAGTTTATGCTCATTAAAGCCTTTCCCGCAAATCCCGTGAGCTACGACTCCAAACTGTTTTCGCAGTATTGGAGAAAGCTTGACGACCTTGCCGCCAAAAAAGACTGCCGCTCGTACACTCTCGATATGTATAATCCGGGGCTTACTTTGCTTAACGCCAAAAAGTACGTAGACGTAACGGGCAACGGCATAAATCACGTAAACGATTACAGCAGCAGACTGTATACCATGAACATACTGTCCGCGCTTATCGAATATTAAACAGAGGTGAAAAAATGAAAAAGAGAATTGCTACGTTTGTGCTTTCGGCGGTGTTGTGCCTTTCGCTGTTTGCGTTCGCCGCTTGCGAAACAACGCCGGTAGACCCGCCCGTCGATAAAGACCCCGACTCGATAACCGTAAATATCAACAAGAACGTGCACGGAGAGCTCGAGATAATGGTGCCGGGCGGCAACAAGAACGAAACGAGCATGATAGAGTGCCTAATTGAGAGCGTCGACGAGGACGTAATAACTTTCAAAACGCTCTTTCCCAACGTGGACGTAAACATAAGCTACATATCGGTAGACAACTACGCCAACGAGGTTGCGCAAAATCAGCTCGCGGGCACTCTCGGCGATATAGTGTGGAACAACTCGCCCGCGTTTTACGATATGATAGACTCGGGAACGTATCTCAACTTAAAGCCCTTTTTCGCCGCGAGCGAAAAGGCGGAAACGCTTCCCGCATATCTTAACGGCGACGGTGAGCCCCAAGCGTTCGACTACTCCGAAGATTTTTACACCGAGTTTTTCGATATGGCTACGGCGAGCGAAAAGTGCTACGTTGCGCCGCGCAGTTGCGACACCGTTGTAACCTTTATAAACACCGAAATACTTAACGCCGCGAAAGTGGATATGAGCAAGGTTGTCAACGGCTGGTCGTGGACTGACTTTATGGAGGTGTGCGCCAAAGTCCGCGACTACATGGACAAAAACGGCAAACAAAACGACTACGTGATAGACGCAAACCTTACGTCGTGGCTGAGCGTGTGCTATCCCATGCTTGTGTCTTACGGCGGCGACGTGTTGAACCAAAGCGGCGAAATAATCATAGACAGCGAAGCTACGCGCACCTGCCTGAACATGATAAAAGAAATGGTGGATAAAAGATACATAAACGACTCCACCGTGGCTACTACCGGCTCGTTCGACGACGGGCACAGCGCGATGCTCTTTCAGTCGGCTTCGGTTTCGCTCTACGCCGACAGGCTTGCGCTCAAAAACAAAATGGACCTCGTTTCTTTCCCGCTCATTAAAGACAACGACTCGCCCAAGATAGGCGCGGGCGTTGCGGGATACTCCATAAACGCGAAGAGCGAGCAACAAGACCTTGCCTGGGCGTTCTTGAGCTTTATGCTCAGCGAGTACGGACAGCAGAGAATGGCTCTCAACGGGCTTAACCTCGCCTCTATCCGCAAAGACCTTTCCGACCCCGCGATAGCGAACTGGGGTCAAAAATACAGCTCGCTCAACCTTGCGGCTTACACATTCGGCTCGGAATACAAACTCGCAACCAATTTCTTCGAGCGCACTATATACTCGGCGAAAGCGGGCATGGAACGCGCCGTGAAACAGCTTTTCACCGACGCGAGCAATGGGCAAAAGAACACCGACTTAAACGCCATAATAAACACGGCTGTAAGAGATATACGCGACGCAATGATAGAGTATTAAAAAGTACGGAGAGCAGATGAACGATACGCGAACGGGAAGCGGACGGCTTCTCGCAAAAAAGAAAGACGGGGTGCGCAAGTTCCTCAAAGACAATTACACGGGCTGGCTGTTTAACATGCCGCTCACCGTGGGACTGCTTGTGTTTACTCTCATACCCGTGGGCTATTCGCTGTATATTTCGCTTTGGAGCACCAACTGCATAAACATATGGCAATGGCGCGGCTTCGACAACTATATAAGAATGTTCACCGTAGACAGCCGCGAAATGGGCATAGTGCTCTTAAACACCTTTTATTACGTGGTTGTGAGCGTGCCGCTCGGGCTTGTGGTTTCTTATATGCTCGCCGCGCTCGTAAACAACAGCATGGTAAAGGGCGTAAAGGTATTCCGCATACTCTACTATCTGCCTTGCATGATACCCGCAGTAGCCTCCGCGCTGCTGTGGTCCGACCTCATGCGCTTTACCGCTAATCCCGCCACGCAGGGCATACTCAACAAAGTGCTCGTGCTGTTCGGCATGAGTCCGTCGCGGTGGTTTGCGGGCGAGGGACCGAGCGCGATAGCCTCGCTGTTTTTCATCAACCTGTGGGGCGCGGGCGGCGGCATGCTCCTGTGGCTCTCTGCGTTTAAGAATATCGACAAGGGATTGTACGAAGCCGCGGATATAGAGGGCGCGGGCAGGGTAAAGAAATTTTTGCTCATCACCATTCCCATGTCTACGCCCATGATATTTTATAACCTCATAATGTCGGTTATAGGTTCTATTCAGTATACGGGCACGCTCATGTACTCGGGCGGACCTCTGCCGGGACGGGGAAGCGACGGGCAGTCGCTGTATATGCTCGGCGTTAAGATTTACAACACGTCGTTCAAAATTCCCGCCGCTCGCGGATACGCCGCCGCGCTCGCTTGGTTTATGCTTGCCGTGATAGGCGCGATAACCGCCGTGCTGTTCAAAACGAGCAAATGGGTGTTTTACGGAGAGGAGGGCTGAGCGAAGATGACATTCACCGCAAATTCGAGCGAGCTTGACCGCCTCGAGGCGCAGAGAAAACGCGCCCGCGTAAAAAAGAGATGTTTGCAGGCGGCGATATACGCGCTCATGATAGTTATAGCCGCGATATTGCTGTTCCCGTATCTTCACATGATACTCAAAAGTCTTATGACCGCCGAGGAGGTAGACAGCCCGTACGGAAGCTATTTCCCCAAAACCCCGCAATTTATAAACTACGTTACCGTGTTCGATACGGGCGGATACGCCAAAGGTTTTATTTGGACTATGATTATAATCCTGTTTAACCTTGTGGCGGTGCCCTTTTCGGCAACGCTTATCGGCTACTCGTTCGCAAAGCTCAAATGGAAGGGCAGGAGCGCGATGTTCGCCATAATGCTTGGCACTATGATGTTACCCGCGGCCGTAACGCAGTTGCCGCTGTACATAATTTTCAGCAAGATAGGCTTTCTCAATACAGTACTGCCCTTTACCGTTCCCAACCTGTTCGGCGGCGGCGCGGTGTACATATTCCTGATAGTGCAGTTCATGCGCGGCATACCCGCCGAGCTCGAGAACGCGGCAAAGATAGACGGCGCGAACGCATTCACGCGATATATGCGCATAGTGTTGCCGCTTTGCAAGCCCGTTTTGGTGTACGTAATGGTGCAGGTGTTTCTCGCGTATTGGGGCGACTATTACGGACCTTTGGTGTATCTCACCGCGGCGGACTCGCCCAAAACGCTTGCGCTTATACTCTACAATTTCATTACCGACAACTCGTCGGGCACTAAGATAAACGTGCTTATGGCGGGCGCGGTGTTTATGTCGGTGATACCCACGATACTGTTCGGCATTTTCCAACGGCAGCTCATAGAGGGCGTAACCATGGGCGGACTCAAAGGTTAAAAAGGAGATATCCATGCGCAAAAAAATATCCGTAATAATACTTGCCGCGACAATGGCGTTTACGTTCGCGTTTGCAAACGCGTGCAAAACCGACGACCCGCAAACGCCGATTATAACGCGCGTAGCCGACGAGCGCAACCTCGACGCGTTCGAGTATACCCGCGCGAACCTTACGGCAACCGACCGCGAGGGCAGGGAAGCGGCGGCGGGCGACTTATACAACGGCAACGACGTGGGCGTGTTTTATCACACGTGGCACGGCGCGCACGAAACGGCGGGGCAGGTGCTCGATATAACCGAAATACTCAAAGAGAACCCCGACTACCTCGGGCCCGATTACCTCGAGGTAAACAAGAAGGCGTTCCATTGGTGGGGCGAACCGCTCTACGGCTATTACTGCTCCGACGACCCGTGGGTGATAACTCGTCACATAGAGCTTATGATGGCTATGGATATAGACTTTTTGGTGTACGACTACACCAACAGCGTAGCCTATGATAAAGAGGCGGATAAAATTTTCGAAATACTCGAAAAGTACCGCTTGCAGGGTTTCAAAGTGCCCAAAGTTACGTTTTACACAAACACCGGCTCGGGCAACATGATACTCAAACTGTACTCTAAGTATTACGAGTCCGAGCGGTACAAAGAACTGTGGTACGCGCCCAACGGCAAGCCGCTCATAATAGGCGTAAGCGCGATAACTTGCAGCAATCCCGCGCTTTACGAGGAGTTGCGCACCGAGTTTTTCGATTTCCGCGAGTCGCAGTGGCCCGACACCACCACGCCCGAAAATTTGGAAACGGGCTTTCCCTGGATGAATTGGTGCTATCCGCAAAAGAACTACAACGGCATGATGAGCGTGTCGCTCGCACAGCACCCCGGCGCGAAGATGAGCTACGGCAAGCGCACCAACTACGGGCGCGGCTACGATTGGAATAAACTGCGCAACTATACGGCAAATTCGAGTTTGGGCACAAACTACGAAGGGCAGTGGAAAACGGTGCACGAGAATAACGCAAGCGGCAAAGGCAAGTACGTAAATCAAGTGTTGCTTACGGGCTTTAACGAGTGGATGGCTCAAAAGTTGGACGACGGCAACGACGCGTTTTTCGTAGATACGTTCAGCGAGGAGTATTCGCGCGATATAGAGCCCATGAAGGGCGGCTACGAAGACAACTTTGTAATTCAAACTCTTACCAACACCCGCAAGTATAAGTACACCGAGGCAAAGCATTACGAGTACCGAACCCATACCATGGCTCTCGATTCCTTTTCTCGCGAGGCGTGGGCGGAGGTAAAGAGCGAATATCGCGATATGGCGGGCGACGCGCTCGAACGCGATTTCGAAGACGCTTTCCGCACAACGCGCTACGTAGACCACAGCAACCGCAACGATATAGTGAGCGTTCACGTAACGCACGACTCCGCAAATTTGTACGTGCGCGTGGAAACCGCGGAAGATATCACGAAATACAACGGCACGGATAAAAATTGGATGAACCTGCTTATTAAGACGGAGGACGGCGTTGAAAACTCCTTTGCGGGGTTTAACTACGTAATTAACCGCTCGCCGAACGCAAGCGGCAAAACGAGCATAGAGCGGAGCAAGGGCGGCTACGATTGGGCGAGCGCGGGCGAAGCCGATTACGCGGTGCAAAACAACGTGATACTCTACCGCATACCGCTTTCCGCGCTTGGATTGAGCGAAGAAAACTGCTACGTGCGCATAAAGGCGGCGGACAACGTTACGCATTACGACGATATAACCGATTACTACGTATCGGGCGACAGCGCGCCCATAGGCCGCTTCGCGTACAGTTACGGGTACTAAGGAGGAGAATATGAAAAAACTTTTAATAATACTACTTGCGGGGGTGATGTGTTTTACCATGGCGGCATGCGACAACAAAAAACCGTCGGACGGCGACGGAACAGCTACTGTGGAGCGTTCGCTCGATAGAAGAAAGCTCACGCCCGAGCAGTACACCGCGCTCAATACGGTGGGCACGGACGCGCTCGGCAGATACATAGCCGAAGCGGACGGATACCGTAGCGGCAACAAATACGTGGGCATATGGTACTCGCTGTGGCTCGGGCAGCACACCATGCAGCAAACGGCTATATACGATATAGAAAAACTCCTTCAAACCGAGGAGGGCAGAGCGGCGGTCGAGTCGCTCGACGACAGCGAGCTTTCAAAAACGGGCGAGTTTCATTTTTGTTCCGAACCGCTTTTCGGCTACTACAACATGCGCGACGAGTGGGTGGTAACGCGGCACATAGAGCTTCTAACCGCGGCGGGCATGGATTACCTTTGTTTCGACACGACAAACGCGGTTACTTACAAAGAGGTTGCAACGCTCGTGCTCGACACCCTCTTAAAGTATCACGAACAGGGCTTTAACGTGCCCAAAGCCATGTTTTACACAAATTCGGACGCGGGCAACACGGCGAAAAAGATATACAACGATTTTTACATAACCGACAAGTACGACGATATTTGGTTTGCGCCCAACGGCTCGCCCATGATAGTTACCATAACCGAAGATAACCGCAACGCGAGCGACCAACGCCCCGGACAGAGCTACAAATACTCTGTGTTCGAAGATATTTACGAGCGTTTCGACGTTCGCGAGTCGCAGTGGCCGCAGGGCGAAATCAAGCACGAAAACGCGCTTCCGTGGATGACTTGGAACTATCCGCAGGAAATCCACCCCGAACTCAAGGCAATGAGCGTGTCGGTTGCACAGCACGACCCGCAACGGTGCTCGTTCAGTTTCCAACATCCGCACAGCAGCCGCGGCTACGACCACACTACCAAAAGGCTCAACAAGAACTTTGCCGAGGGGCAGAATTTCGAAAGCCAGTGGAAAACGGTGTTCGATTACGAGGCGCGGGGCAAAACGGTGGAAAACGTGCTTTTATGCGGTTGGAACGAATGGATGGCGATAAAACAGCCCAACGGCGCGGGATTTGTAGACGTGTACAACGAGGAGTACGGGCGCGACGTGGAGATGAGCAAGGGCGCGTGCGGCGATAACTTTTTCTACCAAATGACTCGCAACATACGCAAATACAAGCTCACCGAGCCCAAGCACTACACCTACCAAAAGCTCAACATAAACATAGCCGACTCCGCGCTGTCGCAGTGGAAGGGAGTTAAAGCGCATTACCGCGACTTTGCGGGCGACGCTCTTGCCCGCGACGGCAAAAACGCGATAGGCGAGGCGCACGCGTACGTAGATAACAGCAACCGCAACGATATTACCGACGTTAAGGTGGTGCACAACGCGCAAAACCTTTACGTATACGTGAAAGTGGCGGGCGAAGAAATAACCGAATACAACGGCTCCGATAAAAATTGGATGACTCTTTTGCTCGGCACCGACGGAGAGGGCGAAAAGTTCGGCGATTGGCAGTTTATTATAAACCGCTCGCCGAGCGCAAGCGGCAAAACAAGCATAGAAAAAAGCAAGGGCGGCTACAGTTGGGAGAGCGCGGGCGAAGCCGAATACAAGGTGCACGGCAACGTGATAGTTTATTCGATACCGCTTTCGGTTCTCGGCGTTACCGCCGACTCTTGCCACCTGAAAATCAAGGCGTGCGACAATTTACAGCACCCCGAGGATTTCAACGACTACTACGTATCGGGCGACTGCGCCCCCATAGGCAGACTGAGTTATTCATACGGGTATTAAGCAGGAGATTGCCGCGGGCATAAATGCCCTCGCAATGACATGTAAACCGTTTGGATAAAACGGTCATTGCGAGGAGGGCGAAGCAATCCCATACATGAGAAAAGTAAAGGAGGAAAAACCATGATTAAAAAAATTTCGCTGTTTGCGCTGGCATTGTGTTTTGTTGCGTGCGTGTGCGCGTGCAATAATTCCGCGGGCGAAAACGGCGGCAACGGAGGTGATAATACGGAAGAAACAAGGGTAATGACAAATCATGCCGTGTACGACGGAGTGGAGTTCCCCGACAGTTTGTGGACCGCTCCCGAGTATAAGCGCGACGAGCAAAACGACCGAACCGACAAGAAAATAAAGGGCGAAATTCGGGCGATATACTACCGTAGCGACTACAACGGCGAGGAAAGCTATGCTTTTGCGTTTTTGGGAATACCCGAGGGCGCGAGCGAGCAAAACAAAGCTCCCGCGGTGTTGCTTGTGCACGGCGGCGGAGGTACGGCGTATTGGCAATGGGTGTGCGAGTGGGTAAACCGCGGCTACGTTGCTCTTGCCATGGACCTCGAGGGGCATGTGCCGCTCCCCTCGGGCACGAGCGACAATATGCCCGCAGACCTTTACGTAAAGAGCGAGTATACCGCTCCGCACAACCAAAACTACGGCGACGCGAGCAAGCCCATAGAGCAAACTTGGATGTATTACGCAACGAGCACGGCAATACGCGGCAACTCGCTTTTGCACAGCCTGCCCTATGTAAACAAATATAAAGTGGGCGTGTGCGGCGTGAGTTGGGGCGGCGTGATAACCTCTATTATTTCGGGTTACGACGACAGGTTTGCGTTCTCCGTCCCCATTTACTGCTCGCTCAATTTGGCGGAGAGCGGCAGTTGCAATTTGGGCAGCTATTACAAAAACCACGCCGAAGCGCAGGTGTGGGACAACGACGAAGGACTGAGCCGCGTTAATACTCCGCTGTTGCTGCTCGCCATGAACAACGACCCCAACGCGTTGGTAGACAGTCTTTCGTATACCGTGGAGAGTTGCCGCAACGCTCAAATATCGCTCGTGAGAGGATGGGCGCACAGCCACTCGCACGCGTTTGCTCGGCAAGAGCCTTACGCCTTTGCCGACTCCGTGGTAAAGGGCGGCGCGGGACTTATTAAGATTAGCGGAAAACTCAAAGGCGAAAAGGGAAGCGTTACTTTATCCGTGCCGAGCGGCGTAAACCTAAAAGCCGCCTATATAGCGGTAACGGGCAGTGCGTTTAACCGCATACCCGACTTTACGCACTTTAGACTCACGCCGAGCGGCAACACGCTCAAGTATGAGCTCACCGACGAAATGGCGCAGTCGGCGGGCGGCGCGATTACCTGGTGCTACATTTGGGTAGAAGACCATTTGGGCAGGGTGGTTTCCACCGTGGCAGTAGAGTTGTGAGCGGGATTGCCGTCATTGCGAGGATAATCGGGTTTATGTCATTGCGAGGAGCGAAAGCGACGAAGCAATCTCAGCCATGAGAAAGCAATAGCAACTGAACGAGTTCCGTGCAGGAGATTGCCACGGGCATAAGTGCCCTCGCAATGACATGTTAAGTAAAATGCGTCCGTAAATTCAAAAGCGCGGACTCAAAATAAAAAATTCAGGAGGAAAAGAAAATGAAAAGAAAATGGCTCGCGAGTATACTAATGCTTGTTATGCTGTGTACTTTGGTCGGGGGGGGGGCTGTTTTAGCCTTGGCTCTCGACGAAAGCAAAGCCGAGGTAAAAACAACGCAAACGAGTTATACATCTGATTTATTAGGGTTTGCCGGAAAGTCGATATTAGTGACATTGGATGCGAGTTCCGGCGTTAGTGATTTAGGTCAGTGGGTACCTAATGGTAAAGAATATGTAGAGTATATAAGTAAAAACAATGAGAACAAATTAACGATTTTAGGCGACGGACAGACAGCAGCTATTGAATATTTGAACGAAAATTTAATTATAAACAGAACATCTGCAGCAATTGAAATAGGTGATTTGGTAACTGTTAAAGCTGGGCTCGCGTGGGGTGAAAAAGAAACAAAATCTGCCGCTTCGTACTTATGCAATTCTTCTGCGGATGGAGCATGGCTTGTTTACGCTCCCACGGGTTTCACCGCTAACAAAACCGCAGAAAGCGTAATGGTTGGTGCGAACAAGAAAATAAATTTTGTTGCGGCGTATGAGGGCGGAAACTATGCCGACGCTCCTGTTACGTATGAGTCGAGTGACGAAAACATTGTTACGGTAGGCGGCGCGGGACTTAACGCTACTATCACAGCGGTTGCAAAAGGTACAGCCACAATAACCGCCACGCTTTACGGCGGCAAAACCGCAACCGTAGCGGTAACTGTGGAAGAAATTACTGCTCCGCTTAAAGCTATAGAGGTTAGCGGTAAAATTTCGGTTTACAAGGGAATAACCGCGCTTAAGCAAACCGACCTTGCGGGACTTACGGGCAAGAAAATATTCGGTACGGACGAGGGAACCACCGAAGAGTCCGAATTTACCGTAGAGCTTGGAATGCTCAAAAATCTTCCCGCGGATTTCAATACCGTCGGCACAACTAAGATAACCGTTGAAACCGACGGAAAGAGTTGCGAGGTTGATTTGGAGATAAAAGAACGCCCCGCGCTTACTATAACGGAGGTTGGGTATTGGCATACGTCTTGGGGATTTAACGTGGTGTTCACAAACGATGACAATACGGGAATAGTTCCGGGCGGCGAAACATTCGAGCAGGAAAAAATAGACAAAGTGGAAATAGTAAATTCGCAGGGCGTATCCATAAAATCGGGTTACAATTTCAACTATAACGGAGCGCGTTTCGTTGCTACTCCCAACGGTTTGCCGCCTGCCAAAATCGGCTCGAGGATTACAGTTAAAGAGGGATTTATTTGGCTCGAAAAAGAACTCAAGCAAGACCAAACTTTTGTGCTTACGGCGGCTTCCGACCGAATGGTTGAATACGACCCCGATACGCACGATGCGAAATCCATAACAATCACAACCGAAACCGACGATTTCTTTTTTGCTCAAACCACAAAACAGCTCGAGTGGAAATTGAGCGACGGTGCGGCGGCGTTCCCGTCGTTTACCTCGAGTAACGAGGCTATAGCCACGGTTGACGAAAACGGACTTATCACGGGCGTAGCCGAGGGCACAGCCACTATAACAGCAACGGTAGGCTCGGGCGACGGCGCGAAAACCGCTACTTACGAGTTGAACGTGAAACCCGCTTTGCCCATGGACAGAGTGGAGCTTAAAACGGCGTACAAGATTTGGATAGAAAAGGGCGAAGAGTTCTTTGTTCCCGAAGATTTCACCGCAGTGCCCGTATACAAAAACGGCGATAAAGACTTTTTCGGCAGAGAGTTTAAGCTCGTTACCGAGGGCGACAAAGCCAATACCGTTATAGACGGCACCGTAAACACCGCTGAGGCGGGCGAGCAAAAAGTTACGCTCAAAGTAACATATGAGGGCAACACGTATGACTTGCAGGTTGAGCTTAAAGTGTTTGCGCCCGTGGAAATGGAGATAAAAGAGGTTGCGATAGTGGAGTGGTTCAATTTCGCGTCGTTCGTGCAATTCCCCAACTCCACCACCAACAGCGCCAACATAACCGACACCACGTTCATACCTTCCTCGCTCAAGTTCTCGTACACGAGAGCCGACGGCGAGGTTGTGGAAAGCGGAGTTTACAACTTGGGCGGCGGCAACATAGCCATATTGCCCGCGTTTATAAACATAATGGACGGCGACAATCGCGCCATAAACCTCAACAACTTTAACACCGACGAAAGGTTTTACCGCGAGGGCGACAGAATAGTTTTGCAGGCGGGGTTTGCGGGCTATTTGTGGACGGGCGACAAGCTCGGCAACGAGGACCCCTCCAACAAAGACAGCATGAAACCCGGCACGGGCATGGCGGTGCGCGAGTGCGTGCTCAAAGAGCAGGTAACTTACATCTTCGACGGCTCGCTTTGGGTGGTGTTTGCGCCCACGCAAGACGTGAAAGTGCCCGACGGCTTAAACGTGATAATCGGGCAGGAGAAGAACATAGGGGCGCGCCGCTTGCCCGCAGGCGCAACCGAGGGGTCGTTCACCTATTCGGTGGCGGACGAAAGCATTGCCACGGTGAACAAAAACGGCAGAATTACGGCGAAGAAACTCGGCACAACCGAAATAACCGTTACGCTCATTAACCGCGAGGGCGGCGATATAGTTAAAAAAATAACGCTTAACGTGGTAGACGGCGTAATAGAACTCAGCTTCGGCGAGGTTGAGAAGATAACCGTAACTAAGGGCACCGAAACGCCGAACTTGAGCGGCATAGGCAAGCTCGTATACGCAACCGGCAAAACCGAAGACGCCGACTTTACGAACGCGGTGCTCGAGGGCTATGACAAGAATACTTTGGGCGAACAGCTCGTTACCGTAACGGTAACGGTGGGCGACGAAGAATTCAGCGCAACCATAACGGTTGTGGTGGAAGAAGAAGCGGGCTGCGGTTGCGGAAGCAGCGTTGCGGGATACGCGTCGATTGCGTTCGGCGCGGCAATACTCGCGCTCGCCGCCGTGCTTATGGTGAGAAAGAAAAGGGCGGCTTAACCGTCATTGCGAGCAAAGCGAAGCAATCCCCTGCATGAGAAAAGAAACCGAAAGTGCCTCATGCCTGGGATTGCCACGCTCGTTATACTCGCTCGCAATGACAGTAAACCGTTTGGGTAAACCTGTCATTGCGAGCAAAGCGAAGCAATCCCCTGCATGAGAACATACAAAAAATTACACGGAGAAATAAAATGACCGAAGCGTTTGACCTGTTGAAATTCAAAACGGAATATCAAGAAAACCCTCTTGCCGTGGAGGCGCGGAAACCGCGTTTCGGCTGGCAGTATCCCGCGGGCAGTTATGCCGCGCAAAAGAGTTACCGCATTACCGTGGGCACTGCGCCCGATAAGAGCGATATGTGGGACAGCGGCGTTGTGGAGTCGGAGAATTACGTTGCCGTGGAATACGGCGGCAAACCTCTCGAGTCGCGCGGCAGATACTTTGCGAGCGTTACGGCTACGGACAAAGACGGCAAAACGTACCGTTCGGGACAGAATTTCTTTGAAACCGCAATATACAATCAAAGCGAGTGGAAAGGAAGTTGGGTTTCCGTTCCCGCGAATTTCAACGGGGGAACGCTGTTGTTTCGCAAAAAAATAACCTTAGACCAAACAAAAGAGATAGCGCGGGCAAGGGCGTACATTTGCGGGCTGGGCTATCACGAATTTTTCGTAAACGGCAAAAAGGCGGGCAACGCTTTGCTCGACCCCGCAATTAGCGAATTCTCCAAACGGGTGTTTTACCGCGCTTACGATATGCAAAATCTCCGCAAGGGCGACAACGTGGTGGGCATAGAACTCGGCTACGGCTGGTTGGGCTCGCGCAAACTGCTCGCGCAGTTTTACGTTGAGTATGCCGACGGCAGCGTATACGAGGACCACTCCGGACCTGCGTATGGCTGGTGGGTGGGCGGAAGCCCCACGGTAGACAACAGCATATACGGCGGCGAGGTGTACGACGCTCGCATAGAGGACGTATATCCGCGCAATTGGAACACGCTCGATTACGAACCCACTTGGGGAAACGGCTGGATGTACACCATTGCCGCCGCCGCGCCCGCGGGCAAGCTCGAGGCGCAACAGATAGAGCCTATCGAGGTGTGCGCGAGCTATCCCGAAAAGGAGCGCACGGAGCTTGAAAAGGGTGTGTGCGTGATAGACGTGGGCGCGAACATTGCGGGGCGGTTGCGCATAAAGGTGAAAGGCCGTAGGGGCTCGGCGGTAACGCTCAAGTTCGGCGAACAACTGCGCGACGACGGGCGGGTGAACCGCTTAAATCTGCGGTCGGCTCGGTGTTCGGACAAATACATTCTTCGCGGCGAGGGCGTGGAAGAGTGGGCGCCCCGCTTTACATATCACGGGTTCAGATACGTGCAGGCGGAGATAAAGGGCAACGCCGAAATATTGGAAGCGGTGGGCGAGCACGTGCACACGGCAACGCGGTCGGCGGGGACTTTCGAGTGCTCCTGCGCTACGCTCAACAAGTTGCACGAGATAGCGGTGCGCACCGAGCGGAACAACGAGCACTCCATATTAACCGACTGCCCCCAACGCGACGAGCGGTTCGGCTGGCTCAACGACCTCAGCTCGCGCATTTACCAAACCATGTACAACGTGGATATGGCGCGGTTTATTCCCAAATTCATACGCGATATTACCGACTCGCAAACCGCGGAGGGCGCGATAGCCGACACCGTTCCTTATTACACGGGCGGCATTCCCGCCGACCCCGTTTGCGTGATTTATCCGCTTTTGGCTGTGTACGCCAACCGTTATTACGGCGACTCGAACACCTGCCTAAACGAATACGAGGGAGTTAAAAAGTGGGTTGACTACCTGCTGTCGCGCTCCGACGGGTACATTACGAACTACACCTATTACGGCGACTGGGTATATCCCTATCCCGATATAAAGGCGGACGGAATATATGTGTCGTCGGCGTTCCTTTACTGGCATTTGAAAGAGATGACTCGGCTTGCCGAAATCGCGGGCAACTCCGCAGACGCGGCGGAGTACCGCAAGCACGCCGAAAACAGCGCGAAGGCTCTCAACGCGAAGTATTTCCGAGCCGAAACGAACGATTACTGCAACGGTCTGCAAACCGAAAACGCGCTCGCCGTGTCGCTCGGGTTCGCGCCCGAAAACGCAAGGCAGGCGATTGCCGACAATATTTACCGCGATTGCGTAAAGCGCGGTCATCACTGCACGAGCGGCAACGTGGGATACAGACACGTGTTTTACGTGCTCGCCGAATACGGCTATGCCGAAGAAGTTATCGCAATACTCCGCAATCCCGAGTACCCGGGTTGGGGCTACATGATAGCAAACGGGGCAACGAGCGTGTGGGAGCGTTGGGAAGCCGAAATGCAAAACGAAATGCACTCTTTCAATCACCCCATGTTCGGAAGCTACGACGCGTTTTTATACCGTTTCCTTGCCGGCATTAACGTGCGCGACGACGCCGTTGCGTGCGACAAAATCACCATAGAGCCCGTTTTTGCGCAAAGCCTCGATTTTGTGCGCGGCAGTTTGGATACTGTGCGCGGCAGGATTGTGTCGGAGTGGAAGCGGGAGAACGGCAAAGTTGCGTTGCGCGTTGTCGTGCCGCACGGTACGAGCGCGGAAATTAAGTTCGCGGGCAACGTTTACCGCGTGGGCGCGGGCGAATACAAATACGAAGGGTGACGTTTCTCACGGCTGGGATTGCTTCGTCGGGCTGCGCCCTTCTCGCAAAGACATTGGGTTTTAGTCTGTCATTGCGAGCGAGCTGTGCGAGCGCGGCAATCTCCTGCGGGAAACAAGTTAGTATTGCTATCTCGTTGACATTTTGCGAGTGGTGTGATAATATGCAGTTATGAAATACGCCGAATACGATTTGCAAACTTGGCTTAAGCCGTTTTGGAGCGGCAACGAAATGTATAACGAAACCGTGCTAATGGTCGGAGAGAACGATTGCGCGCCGCTTTTGTATAAACCCGAGCGAATTATTTCGGTGCGCAATTACGGACTTGATATAGAATACGAGCGCGGCAAAGACTACGAGATAACCGAAAACGGCGAGATAAAGCGGCTTTCGGGTTCTCGCATGCCCTTTTTCGAAATAGACGAATACTATAAAACTCAGCCCGATATTGTGGGCATAAGCGTAATAGAGAAAGCTACGGGCTTGAAATTCAACGAACCTCGGTACATGAAATACGGCGAGGAAGACACGTTTACGCGCAAGCAGATAGCGGTAAGCTACGTTCACGGCGGCGAGTGGAAAGGGCGCGTGCCCGCGAGCAAGAGCGACAGGCTTGCGAAATTTACAGAAAAATTGCGCAAAAAGCAAAGCGTTACCGCGGTATTCTACGGCGACAGCATTACCACGGGTTGCAACGCGAGCGGCATGCCGCAGGGCGGACAAACCTTGCCGCACACTCCCTCTTTCGATAAAATGACCTGCGACTTTTTGCGCGAAAAGTTCGGGGCGGAAATCTCCGTGGTAAACACCGCCGTGGGCGGAATGAACACGCGGTGGGGGTTGGATAACGTGGGCGAGCGGGTGGTGAAATACGCGCCCGACCTTGCCGTTATAGCGTTCGGCATGAACGACCCCGCGCTTACTACCGAGCAATACAAAGAGCAGATACTCGGCATGATAGGCGCGATACGTGCGGCAAAGCCCGACTGCGCGATAATACTCGTATCCACCACCGTGCCCAACAACGAAAGCGATTGGTACTCGGGCAATCAAAAAGAATATTTCAAGGCGTTGTACGAAATAGAAGAAAATCCCCAATACCCGTTCGTTGCGGTTGCGGATATGACCGCCATGCATCTCGACTTGCTCGAGCGTAAACGCTTTAGGGATATGACGGGCAACAACGTAAATCACCCCAACGATTTTCTCGTTCGCGCTTACGCGCAAGTTTTGCTCGCAACTGTTTTGTAAGCCCAAAATACTCATTTTTCGTCATATTCTGCCGTAATGAAACATATATATTCGAGTACAATAAAACCGAATATTTATGTACGAGGTGGCGGAGCGTGAACTTCGAGAAAAAACTTGTGATACTGTCGGGCAAAACGGGCAAGGGGACGGCTCTTATAGAGCGCAACGGCGCGGGCGTGTTCGTAACTTTGAACGCGTTTTCGCTTCCCGACCTAACCGCAGGCGAGTACGCTCTCGGAGTAAAGACGAGCGCGAGCGTTTATCGCCGCGAGGTGGGCTCGCTCGGGCGGATAAAGAGCAAATTCGCTTTGCCCGAGGGCGAATATTCCTCGGTTCACCTCGTGGTGTTCCGCACTTACGACGAAGAGGTGGTGCTTTACGGCACCGCCGACGCGGGAAAGTTGTGGGAAGCCAACGTAATGGACGGACTGAGGAGAGAGCGGCTTGAGAAGAAGGCGTCTGTTACTAATGAAATTAAGAGTGCGGCGGCGACGGAATTCGAATACAGCGAGAGAAAAATAGGCGATTACTTTTTGGATATAGACCCGTCGCAATACAAAGACAACGCCATAAGCGAGGTTAATTATTTCGAATATTCGGCGCGCGAACGAGAGCCCGAATATCATTACGACGAGAGGTTGTCGCCCAGCGAAATGCAACGGCGTTATCTTTCGGGCAGGTTCGGGGAAATAAAGGGCGCGGCATATAAGCCACGCCTCGAGCCGGTTGCGGAAACCAAGCGCGTGCGCGACGAATCCGCCGCCGCCACGATTGAGGTTAAAAGCGCGTCGCGCTACACCGTGGAAGAAGCGGTGTCGGCGGTGAAAACGGGCGCGGACTTTTATTCTTCGGTGCGGCGCGATATAGAAAAGCTGTTTTCGAGCTGCGAAAAATTCGAGCCGCTCGAACGCGCCTTGCCCGATACCCGCTGGGTAAAAGTGGATTACGACTCGAGCGGCAGATACTACGTGGTGGGGCTAATCGGCTCCGCTCCCGATTTTATCGCCTACGGCGTGCCGGGCAAATACGGCGCGGTGCCCGCTTCTCTCGAGGGCGCGGATTTTGTGCCGCTCGGCGAAGAAAAGTCGGGAGAGGGCTTTTGGGTGCTGTTTCAGTCGGCGCAAACGGGCAAAGAAGCGGTGAAAGAATAGCATTTATCTTTCCCTTTTTGAGTCACACGGGTAAAAAAGACTTGCAAAATGGCACGTATATTGATATAATAAAGTATAATGTGCCAAAAAGGGAATTGAAATGCTCATAGATATCAGTAAGGGCTGGAAATACCGAGAAGGTTTTTCGAGCGACGGAAACGTAATTCCTTTTGACGCGGACGATATAGATTTGCCCGCGGACCTTTTGCGTAGAAAAAACCGCAATTACAACACCGCGCTTGGCATATACGGAAGCTATTACGACGGAGTCGCCGCAGAGTTTTACAAAGTGTTGCCCCGAGTGGACAAGTGCGAAAAAATAATCCTCGAGGTGGAGGGCGCGGCGCAGTTTGCCGACGTAGTGCTGAACGGCGTTACTTTGGGTCACATAGAGGGCGGCGGCAAACATTTCGTGGATATCACCTCGGGTTACTCCTTTTCGTCTAAAAACCTGCTTGCGCTCAAAGTGTGCGCTCCGCAAATGGCGGGCAGATACGTGGGCGCGGGAATATGCGGCGGAGTAAGGTTGCATACATATTCCTCGGGCGTGGCTATCGGCGCGGACGGCGTATACGTAACCACCGAGTTCGTAAACGGCAAAGCGGGTTTGACGGTCACCGCCGAAATAACCGACTACACGGGCGCGTGCACCGCCGCAAAAAAGCCGCTCACTCTCGAAGCCACGGTATTCAACGCCCGCGGCAAAAAGACGGCTCGCAAGTTTAAGAAAGTAAAACTCAAAAACGTATGCGTGAACTCCTGCGAATTGAAATTCAGGCTCGCCCGTTACTATACCTGGACGGTGGACGACCCGTATTTGTATTCCATTGAAATCGCGCTCAAAGACGACGGCGGCAAAACTTTGGACGTGCACCGCAGTAATTTCGGTATTTCGTCGCGCTCGCTGTCGCGCCAAAGAGGGCTGGTGCTTTGCGGCAGGAGCGTTAAACTGCGCGGCGCGGTTATGACGTTAGACAACGGCATACTCGGCGCGGAGAGCATACCCGCCGCCGAGGAGTACAAGCTGTCGCGGCTCAAATCCATAGGCTACAACGCCGTGCGATACGCGGGCGTGCCTTGCGAGGCGGCTCTCGACGCGCTCGACAGAGTGGGACTCATGGCGGAGATAGATTTGTTCGGAGTGTGGGAGCAGGGAAAGTTCCCCTACGACGGGCACGTGCGGTTTGCCGAAAATTTCGCGGCGGACTGCGAAAGATACGTTTGCCAACTGCGCAAGCACCCGAGCGTTGTATTGTACGGACTAAACGACGACGCGGCGGAAACTTACGAGCGCGGAGAGGGGAGCGCGGTTGCGAAAACGCTCGCCGAATGCGTTCGTTCGCTCGACCCGTCGCGCCCCATAGTGATTAACGCCCGCGAACGCGCGCCTCTCAAAGCGGAGCTTGAAAGGGCGGGTATAAAGAGCGCGAATATAGACGGAGAAAAGGCGGCGATAGGCGTGGCGCGAGAAAAAGACCTTTTCGGCAAGCTAACCGAAAATTCTTTCGAGTGCGCCGACGTGGCGGGTTACGCGTATTTGTATCCGCGCTACCAGTCCGACAGGAACGAATATCCCGACCGCCTTATAATAGGCTCGGCGGCGTATCCCTCCCGCGCTTTCGAAGCGTTTGAGGAGAGCGAGAAAAATCAAAACGTGATAGGCGAGTTCTTGTATTGCGGAGCGGACTACCTCGGGTATCCCGCGGGCAAGCCCGAGTACGAAAACGAGCAACTCAAGTTATTGCCGCCGCACGCGTCGTTTTGCGGCGATTTGGACCTAACTTACGGCTTTAAGCCGAGCGCGTGCTACAGGAGCATAATGTTCGGCGACCGCACCCGCAGTTGCATTACGGCTTCGAGCCCCGAGTCCAAGCAAAAGACGGACAACCTCGGGCACGCCGTGAAAGAAACGCACAGCGTATGGAATTGGCCGCACGACCTCGGCAAGCCCATAGAGATAGACGTGTTTTCGGGCGGCGAGGTTGTGGCGCTCTACCGCGACGGCAAACTCGTGGGGCGCAAGCTCGCGGGCAAGCTCAACAAGCACGTGGCGAGCTTTAAGACCGATTTTTATCCCGGCAAGCTGGAGGCGGTTAGCTATCATAAGGGCAGGGAGTGCAGCAGAGCGACGCTCGAGTCGGTTACCGCGCCGCGGGCGTTGAAACTCACGAGCGAGCGAAAGTCGAAATCGGCGGGCGAGCTGATATTCGTGGAAATCGCAATTAACGACAAAGAGGGCAGACTTGTGTCTTACGCGAGCCGCGAGGTGGAAATCTCGGTTACCGGCTCGGGCAGGCTGTACGCTTTGGGTTCCGCCGACCCCGAGTCGCAGGAGCACACCGCGGATAACAATATCGCGAGGGCGTACAACGGCAAGGCTCTCGCGGCGATACTCACCGAAGCGGGCGGCGACGGAAAAATATGCGTAAAAGCGGTGAGCGACGGTCTTTTGGCGGGAAAAATAAACTTGCGCGTAAAAGACTAATTGTTTGACGAAGCGGCAATAATTGTGATACAATATAAAAACACGTTAATTCCTACGGAGCATATCGATAAATGAAAAAGAAGATAATCCCCATATTCCTGTGCCTTGTGTTGGCGTTCGGCTTTTCGCTGTACGGCTGCGGCGGCGACAGTTTTTCCAAAATAAAGGTTGAGGGCAAGCAAGACACGAGCTACACCGTATACAGCAACGGCGGCAACGCGGTGCAGTACGGCAACTATATTTATTTTATCAACGGCTACTCGGGCTACGAGGACACCGACGGCAAGCAGAACGTATGGCCCGACGTGGTAAAAGGCGGGCTTTACAGAGCCGAGCTTTGCGGCGAGAAAAACGCGGACAAAGCGGGCGATTTCGATATAAAGCAAAACGCGGGCGCGATTAACAAACAGCTCGAGTTCAAAACATCTTCAGATAAGGTTATAGACGAATACGGTTTTGAAAAAGACGTTGTGAACGTGCAACTCATAGCTCCCAAGCGCATAGGCACGTCGGGCTATAAAGACGGCGGCATATTCATCTACGACGACTGGGTTTATTTCGCATCGCCCAACAACGAAAAGAACAAGGCGGGCGCGGTGCAGTACAACAAGACCGATTTCTTCCGCGCAAAGCTCGACGGCTCCAAATCCGAAAGAATTTACACCACCGAAAACGACAGCACTTCGGGCGCGTACGCATTCTACAAATACGACGGCGCAACCTACCTCGTGGCGCAGGACGGAAAAGACCTTGTTTCCATACGCATAGAGGAGAAGAAGGCGGGCGACAAAGTTACCATTGCGCAAAACGTAGACAAAGTGCTATTGCCGTATTCTCAAACCTATTATAAGGGCATGAACGAAAACACGCTCAACCACTTTGTGTACGTGCAAAGAGCGGTGGGCGACGGCGACTCGCAAAAAACGGGCAACGTAATAGAAATCATGCGTCCCGACGGAAGCGAGGGCGGCGTATATCTTCGTCAGGGCAGGAGCGACACGCTCGAGGCCGTGCGCGACGGACTGCTTTTCTACCGCACCTCCGACGACGCGGGCAACACGCTCATAAAGTACGACAACCTGCACAATTTCCTCATGGGCAACGATGGCGACGAGAAAGTGTTCGGCGACTCCGAGTACAAAGCCGAGCAGACCGAGCTTGCCGAAAAGGGCGACCCGAACGCTCGTTCGCAGGTGAGCGGCACTATACTGTCCACCTCGAATATTTCCGATTACAAGTCGATTTACTGCTTCCGTTTGGGCGGCGACGGTAACGGCAACATAGTATACATGATAGGCGCAAAGACCGAAAGCACCGAGCTTAGGAGTAGCGTTGCGCTCTCGGGCGGAAACGATGATAGCTCCAACGTTATAACGATATGCAACGCGGGCATGACCGTGCTTAACGTGGCGGGCGATTACGTATACTACACCGACAGCGAAGGAACGATAATATTCCGCACCGCATGGAACAAGGCGGCGAGCGAAAAGACCGAAGCCGAACTGCGCGAACAAATTTCGCACGACGACGTAACGGCTTCCACCTTTAACGGCGATTTCTGCGCGGGATATATAGTATACACGGGCAAAGCGGACGACCTTGCCGACGGATACGCCTTCTTCAAACTCGTAGAGAGAATAGAGGGCACGGAAAAAGTGTTCGTGGGCAAAAAGTCAGACGCCGACGTTCTTGCCGCTCCCGAGCTTTCCATAGACGGCAACACGATAAGCTGGAACGCGGTGGAGAGCGCGACGGGTTACAACGTGTACCGCACTGTAGACGGCGAAACCGAAATGCTCTTAAAAGGCACTACCGACACGAGCTACGCCATAGCCGACACTATGCACGGCAGTTACTACGTAATAGCCGTATCGGGCAACGCGGTAAGCGCGAAATCCAACGTAAAGAATTACTGATATAATGTGCGATTGCGAAAAGGCGCCTTTAGGGCGTCTTTTTTAACGCTTATTCGGAAAACGGCAAAAAAACGCTTGACAGCGCACTTAAATATGTGATAACATAGTTAGGCACCGCAATCGGGGTGTTATTTTTTCTATGGGAGCCGAAAGGCGTTGGGACCATAAAGGAGTTACGAACATGGCAGCTACCACGAGAACGCGTATCACGCTTGCATGCACCGAGTGCAAACAGCGCAATTACGACAATATGAAGAACAAGAAGAACGACCCTGACAGGATTGAACTCAAAAAGTATTGCAAGTTCTGCCAAAAGCACACCGTTCATAAGGAGACGAAGTAACAATGGCGAACAACAACGCCGCTCAGGGTGAAAAGCCCAAAAAGCGCGGCAGGGTTAAAGAAACGTTTGCCGAGCTCAAAAAGGTTACTTGGCCCACCTTCGGCAAAACGATGAAGCAGACCGGCGCGGTGCTCGTAGTAACGCTCTTTTTCTTTGTAATATTGCTTGTTATGGACTACCTTTTGGGACTTGCCCACGGCAAACTTATAGAAGAGCTCAACAAAATGCCCGACGCGGCTTCGGCGGTGTCGCAAATCGCCGCGGGATTTAAGAATACGGCAAACGCGCTGTTTTCCGGTGCGCCTACCGTGCCGCTTATAATATAGGCAGGAGATAATACCGTGGAAGAAGCAAAATGGTATGTGTTGCACACCTACTCGGGCTACGAGAACATGGTGCGCGACAACCTGAGAATGGTGTTCGAGAAGAACAATATGCTCGATAGATTGCTCGAGATAACCATTCCCATGGAAGACGTGGTGGAGGAGAAGAACGGCAAGCGCAAAATCGTGCAACGCCGCATGTTCCCTTGCTACGTGCTTATAAAGATGTATTACAACAACGATATGTGGCACATGATAACCAACACGCGCGGCGTTACGGGCTTTGTAGGCCCCAAAGGTTATCCGTTGCCGCTCACCGAAGACGAAATAAAGCGCATGCACCTCGAGCAGCCCACCAACGTTGAAACCGACTACCACGTGGGCGACACCGTAAAGGTAACTCAAGGACCGCTCGAAGGCTTTATGGGCGAAATCGAATCGGTAGACGCCGCCGCAAGCAAATGCCGCGTAATAGTGAGCATGTTCGGCAGAGAAACGCCCGTTGATTTGGAACTTTACCAAATAGAACGCGCGGAATAAGTATACGTTAAAACAATTCGGGAGAGCGCGAGAGCGTTCGTTATCACCGCGATTGCTAAATAAAAACAAGCAAGGAGAACAAACAAAATGGCAAAGAAACTGCAAGCAGTTGTAAAGCTCCAGTTGCCCGCCGGCAAGGCGACTCCGGGCCCGCCCGTAGGTAGCAGCCTCGGTCCGCACGGCATCAACATACCGGGCTTTACCAAGGAATTCAACGAAAAGACCCGCGGACAGGAAGGGCTTATAATTCCCGTAGTTATAAGCATTTACGCCGACCGCAGCTTTACTTTCGTGCTCAAAACGCCGCCCGCGGCAGTGCTCATCAAAAAGGCATGCGGCATAGAGAGCGGCTCGGCTAAGCCCAACAAAGACAAGGTTGCCAAAATCACCAAAGCTCAGCTTACCGAAATAGCCACTACGAAAATGCCCGACCTTAACGCGGCAAATCTCGAGTCGGCGATAAGCATGATAGCAGGCACGGCGCGCAGTATGGGCGTTACCGTGGTAGACTGAGGAGGGCATAAAAAATGAGCGGAAAGAATTACAGAGAAAGCGTTAAAGCCCTCGACCTTACAAAGGCTTACGAGCCCAACGAGGCTATGAACGCCGTTATAGCGTCGGCAAAAGCAAAGTTTGACGAAACCGTGGAACTCCACGTTAGATTGGGCGTAGACCCCCGCCAGGCGGACCAGCAGGTGCGCGGCACGGTTGTGCTCCCCAACGGCACGGGCAGAAGCGTGAAAGTGCTCGTTATCGCAAAGGGCGATAAAGCGGATATAGCCGTTAAAGCGGGCGCGGACATAGTGGGCGCGGAAGAAATAATCGCCAAAATCCAAAGCGAAAATTTCCTCGATTTCGACGTGGTTATAACCTCGCCCGATATGATGGGTCAGATGGGTCGCGTTGCCAAAATACTCGGTCCGAAAGGCTTGATGCCTTCGCCCAAGTCCGGAACCGTTACCATGGATATCGAAAAAGCAATCAAAGAAACCAAAGCAGGTAAGGTGGAGTACCGCGTAGACAAAACCGCGATAATCCATTGCCCCATAGGCAAAAAATCTTTCGGAGCGGAAAAACTCCTCGAGAATTTCAACGTGCTTATGGAAGCTATAGTTAAGGCTAAGCCCGCCGCCGCAAAAGGCACTTACATCAAGAGCGTATATTCGGCGTCCACCATGGGACCCGGCGTTAAAGTTAATTATAGGGTTTAACGGCGGCATATAGCGGCACATCTACGCACTACGTGCTCGTGCCCACTTGGGGCAGTACGCCGAAGTACAGCCCCGCGCGTGCACTGCGCCTGTTGTGCGTATCTGCACCGCTCTCCGCCGCCTTATTGCGGCATATCATTGTCATTGCGAGCGAGTGTAACGAGCGAAGCAATCCCAAACATGAGAAAGCAAAAGCCGCTGTACATGTTCCATGTGCCCTCGCAATGACCGTAATCCCATTCTCAAAAACATAACGCAACTGAATAAACCTAAGACAACAAGCGGCGCAACGCGCCTGAAATGCCTTTAGCGGGCGGCTTGTCGAGGTGCAAAACAAATCTTTCAATGAAAGACCTTACGCGCCTCGTTTAATCGGGGCGTTTGTTTTATAAAAGTTCGGCAAGTTTGCGCAAAATTTGCAGGACAAAAAAATAATAAAACAAGGAGGTAGAAAAATGTCTAAAGAAGCAATCGCACTCAAGGCTAAGCAGGTTGAAGATATCGCCGAGAAAGTGAAGAAAGCAAAAAGCGTGGTTATAGTAGACTATCGCGGACTCACCGTTGCGCAGGATACCGAAATGCGCGTAAACATGCGTAACGCGGGCGTTGACTATAAGGTGCTCAAAAACCGCTTGGTGCTTCGCGCACTCAACAATTGCGGTTTCGAAGGTTTCGAGAAAGTTCTCGAAGGGCCTACCGCCGTGGCGTTCGGATACGAAGACGCCGTTGCACCCGCGAAAATCGTAGCCGAAACCATAACCAAAACCAACAACAAGATAGCGATTAAGGGCGGCATCATAGAGGGCAAGCAAGCATCTGCCGAAGACGTAAACAAACTTTCCAAGATACCGGCAAAACCCGTTCTCGTCGGTCAGTTGCTCGGCATGCTCACAAATCCCATGCGCAGTTTGGCTGTGGCGCTCAGCGAAATCGCCAAAAAACAGTCGGCGTAACGGACTGTTTCCTAATGCGGGAGCGTTTATATGTTTCCCGTGTCATTGCGAGAGCGTTTATATGTTTCCCGTGTCATTGCGAGCGACTTTACCGTGTCATTGCGAGGAGGGCGAAGCCCGACGAAGCAATCCCAAACATGAGAAAGTAACATTACGTGTACCATGCCTGAGATTGCCGCGGGCACAAGTGCCCTCGCAATGACGAGGATGCGCTTGCCCCCCCCGTGTCATTGCGAGAGCGTTTATATGTTTCCCGTGTCATTGCGAGGGCGAAGCCCGCGGCAATCTCATTCAAGAGAAAAGCAAACCCACAAATTACCATACATTGCAAGCAATGTAAAACAAAATTAAAAATCAGGAGAAAATAATATTATGGCAGACCTCAACAAAATGTTGGAAGAAGTAAAGAGCATGTCCGTAATGGAACTTAACGAATTCGTTAAAATGCTCGAAGAAGAATTCGGCGTATCCGCCGCGGCTATGGCTGTGGCTGCTCCCGCTGCAGGCGGCGCGGCTGCTCCCGCAGAGGAAGAAAAGACCGAGTTCAACCTTATGCTTAAGGAAATCGGCGGCAACAAGATAGCCGTTATCAAAGTGGTTCGCGAAATAACCGGTCTCGGACTCAGCGAAGCCAAGGCTCTCGTAGACGGCGCACCGTCTACCGTGAAAGAAGCTATGCCCAAAGACGCGGCGGAAGAAGCAATGAAGAAATTGCAAGAAGCCGGCGCAACCGCAGAGCTTAAGTAAGTTACAAAAAAAGAGTAATAACGCAAAAAAAGCGGTGCACGTTTACCGTAGTTTCCATAGAGAATTATAGGTAAAAGGAAAATCAAAAAAAGGCGAGGCTTAAAGCCCCGCCTTTTCTCTTGTTTCATTGCCGTGTGCTCAAAAGCCCCACAGGGCGAACGAAACTTGTGTAGCGAAGCGCAATAAGTATAGTAAGCTACACTATTATAAACCGCTTGTATTTTCGTTTCAAATATGCTATAATGACTGTACGATAAACAGTAATTTACAAGTGAGGCGAGAAATTATGAACACCGAAATTCGGGTTGCTATTGATAAATTTAAAGAGGTAAAAGATA
>NZ_CALPCH010000004.1 GCF_943193005.1 Pumilibacter intestinalis | reverse complement strand
ACTAACCGCACACTTTCGTCCCCGCACCGTTTTATGTCTACACCATGCGATAAAAACTGAAACTTGCCTATATCTATGGGTATCATTGTGTTGCCTACCTAAAATTGAATTTCTTTTTCTATTAGATTTAATGCTATATGCAATTGCTGTGCAGTTTCCGTTTGCTTGTATTCGCTCATTATTCGAGCGCGTACTCGAGCAAATAATTGCCACTTGGTGAATTGCGGATATTTTTCTTTTTCTTCACGCAATAATCTCTCTACTGTATTTTTCATTGTTGCCTCCATACTTGAATTTTTTGTTTTACTGTGTTATACTGATAAATAAACCTCTAAAGGAGCTAACCCATATGACTGCCAGTGAACGTATCAAATTACAACGTAAAATTCGACATATGAACAAAGTTATGGTTAAAATGTTTGAAACCGAAAATGGTTTGCAAGATTTTATCGAATGGCTTTCCGCCAAAAGTAATCCACATAGAATAGCACTTGTTTTACTCAAAATGACAGAAGAGGAATTTATTGCAGAAGCCATAAAAACAAATGTAATTTACGAATTTTATGAAGAAGTACATCCAATTACAATGTTCATGATGCTAAAAGCAGATATTTACGAAGCCTATTTAGCTTCACTCGATAAATATTCGGTACATTTCGAATCATCAATATAGCCCAATTCCTTTGCGCATTCGTCGCAATAAATCATTGCCACACCCGCTGTCGGATAAAACATCACAAAAAAATTGCCAGATAGCTTCTTATTGCATTCTTCGCAGTTTTTTACTTGTACCACTATAGGTGGTTCTTTTTCCATTTTTTTGTTGCCTCCAAAATTTTTACGTGTATCTAATTAGATATAAAAGCATTATACAGTATCTAATTAGATTTGTCAATATCTAATTAGATATTTTATGATAAAATATTTTTATGGAGTTCAAACAACATCTTAAAGAAATGTTAAATGAAAGAAATTTGTCCCAAAGAGATTTATCTAGAGGGACGGGAATACCCCCAGCAACAATTAGTGGGTGGTTGAATTACAATCGATTACCAGATTATACGGCAATAGTAATATTAGCTAACTTTTTTGAGGTAACAGCCGATTATTTGCTCGGTAGGGAAGACGATTTCGGAAACGTCGTTATTTCGTCCGGAAACGTATCCGGGAACGGCAACACAATAAACAGCCATAACACGATCCACGCGCGCACGGTTGCGCAGCTCTCCGAGTCCGACTCCGAACTTCTCCGCAAATATCACTCCGCCCCGGACAAAATCCAAAAAGCTATTAAAGAGTTGCTGTCGTAATTTGAAAGCAACTTTTTTTTCAAAAAGTTATTGACAAAATGCTTAACGTACATTATAATGTACATATAATAGTTATGGGAGGATTAAACAATGTCTATTACCAATGCAACAGCTTTACGCAAAAATCTTTTTGGTTATTTGGATGCAGTAGCAGTCAATGACGAAAAAATTATAGTTACTACAAAGAACGGTAATGCGGCACTCGTTAGTGAAGAATATTTACGTAGTTTGGAAGAAACTTGCTATTTATACAGTATTCCGGGTATGCGAGAAAAACTTATTGAAGGTATAAATACGCCGCTTTCGGAATGTGTTGAAATCGATTGGGAAAAAGAATTGCAATGAGCTACAAAATTACTTTTACCAAGCAAGCAAAAAAGGATTACGAAAAAATCATTGCAAGTACCTACAAACAAAAAGCATTACGGTTACTAAAAGTTCTAAAAGAAACGCCGATGCAACCGCCTTACGAAAAACTTGTAGACCAGGAACGTGCATATTCTCGCCGTATAAATATTCAACACCGTTTAGTATATGAAGTCTACGAAGATGAACAAACGGTAAAGATACTTGCAATGTGGACTCATTACGAAAACTTATAAAAAAAGCCGCTCGAAAGGGCGGTTTTGAATTTTATTCGCGAACGTATCCGGGAACGGCAATACGGTAAACAGTCATAACACGATAAATGCCCGGACCGCTCCAACGCTTTCGGCTTCCGACTCCGAGCTTCTACGCAAATATCACTCCGCACCAAATAAAATCCAAAAAGCCATTAAAGAGTTGCTGTCTTAATAGGATAGCAGTTTTTGTTTGTAACCCTCTTGACAAACGCCGCATAATTATGATATAATAATGCTACACTAATATAAAAAGGAGTTTAACGTTATGCCGCAAATTATTCCTATTAGAGATTTACGCGATACCACAAAAGTTTCGGAAATGTGCAACGCTACCAACGAACCTATTTACGTAACCAAAAACGGTTACGGCGATATGGTGGTAATGAGTATGGCTGCTTACGAAAGCCGCTTTGCGCAGCTAGAAGCCTACAATCGCATTATGGAAAGCGATGCGCAAGCCGAAAGAGGAGAATTACTTGACGGTCCGGAAACGTTGCAAGCGCTGAGGAAAAAGTATGCCGGATAAATACATTTACAAACTAACGCCAATAGCCAATACGGATATGGACGAAGCTGCGCAGTATATTTCGGAAAACTTACATAATCCGAAAGCCGCGCTTGATTTATTGGATAGCATTGACGAAACCATAGAGCAAATATGCAAGTTTCCCTATGCGCAACCAAACTGCACGTGCTTTTTAATTGATAATCCCGAATTCAGACATATTCCGGTAAAAAACTATACGCTCGTATATCGTATCCGAGAAGAGGAAAAACTACTGCGAATACTTTACTTTCGTTATGCAAAAATGGATTTAATAAAACTTTTTACCGGATTATCCGAATAAAAAAGCCGCTCGAAAGGGCGGTAATAATAATCGCGCGCGCGACACCTTAGAAAATTATAATATAAAAACGGGCGTTTTTAAGAGGAAACTCTTAATCAGGGTGTCCAGAGTTCGAGCCTCTGATGGCGCACCAAACGGCTGTGAAAGAATTTGCGGCCGTTTTTTATTTTCAAAGATGAAACGCAAATAAAATTAGGGAGTAAGAAAATGCAAAATAAAGCCTTGGTTGTGATAGATTTACAAAACGATATAACCAAAAATTATAAAGAAATTATAAACAATGTAAATAAGGCTATAGAGTGGGCGACGGAAAACAACGTGCGCGTTGTTTATATCAGGCACGAGAATTTGTCGGCGGGAACGCGTACGTTCAAACACGATACCCGCGGGGCGGAATTTGTTCCCGAACTGAAAATCGTTTCAAACGATATTTTTACCAAATATAAGGGCAATGTGCTCACGTGCGAGGAGTTTGCGGATTTCGTAAAAAGAAACGAAATAGGCGAGTTTTATATAACGGGCGCGGACGCCGTTGCATGCGTTAAATCGTCTTGTTACAATTTATGTAAAGAAAATTACGGCGTTACCGTATTATCCGATTGCGTAACGAGCTACGATAAAAAGAAAATCCCCGAAATGCTACGGTATTACGAAAGCAAAGGTTGCAAAGTTATCGCGTTGCAAGAATTGCTTAATATGTAATAGAGTATTCGGGGATTAAGTTGAAAAATTCATAGTTCGATTTCTGCGTTATATTCGTTGTCTATGAGTATATAATTTAAGTTGCGGCTTTTGCAAAGCTCGAGGTTTCGTTCGTTTTCTTCTATGAGAGCGGCTTTGTCGAGATTGTGCGTAAGTCTGCTTTCTATCGCGTTTTCGTAGCGAACGATTTTGTCGAAATTGTTTTGTATGTAGCGAGCCGTCATTGCCAAACA
The DNA here is from genome assembly GCF_943193005.1 of Pumilibacter intestinalis. Classification (GTDB taxonomy): domain Bacteria; phylum Bacillota; class Clostridia; order Christensenellales; family Pumilibacteraceae; genus Pumilibacter; species Pumilibacter intestinalis. The sequence continues at coordinate 157,468 of NZ_CALPCH010000004.1, read as the reverse complement.
GTAGTATTTGATTTGGCGCAGGTAATTTTCGGTAAAATCTTTCTGCCAGTCAAAGGGGATATAACAGCCTTCTATTATCAGATTTTGGCTGTTTTCTATTGCCGTTTTTATAATTTCTTTCACGATAGACCAAAGATATGGCGTGAGTTTGTCGTCGTCGTTGGGAGTAAGCGAGGTTTGACCGCTTCGTATGAGTCCCATTTTCAAGTGGTCTATGCTGAGATAGGGTATTTTGTATTTGTTTGTCAGTTTTTGCGCCAAAGCGGTTTTTCCGGTGTGGGTCGCGCCCGTAATAAGTACTACCATGCGTATATTATACAGCGCGTTGCTATTTTTTGCAAGCGATGCGAAAAAATGTTTGCTTTCGGTTGAAATATTTCGATATTTTTGATATAATCTTTAGCGAAGACCAAAAGGAGAAAGAGTATGACCGAACGCGATTTGATGAGACTGTTCGAAGAATACGACGGCGAAATATCCATGTCGGACTTTGCGCCCGACGAACTCGAGGAAATGCTCGGCTGCAAACCCGAGGAGCTTGCGGAACTTAAGAAAAAGTATTTTGATTTTTACGACGACGTGAAGTCGCCTTCGTTGCGCAAACAGGATTGGTGAATAAATTGAAGAACAAAAAAGGATTTTTGAAAAGATTTTTGCCGTACTACAAGCCGTATGCGGGCACGCTCGCGCTCGACTTGTTTTGCGCCCTGCTGTTTTCGCTCTCGGGGCTTGCCTTTCCCGTTATAGTCCGCGAGCTTTTGAACAGATTGGCGTCCGACGGCTCGGTTGCGATTTCCGCCGTGCTAATACTCGGTGCGGTTATGGTTGCGGTTAAACTGCTCGAAACGGCATGCCGATACGTAATGATTACGCTCGGGCACATAATGGGAACGAGGTTCGAGGCGGATTTGCGGCGCGAGCTTTACGGCAAACTCATGACAATGCCGGCGTCGTTTTACGACCGCAACAAAGTGGGCGATTTAATGAGCCGCGTTAACAACGATTTATTCGATATCACCGAATTTTCGCACCATTGCCCCGAAGAACTCTTTATAGCGGGCGTGCGAATAATAGGCATATTCGTGTACCTTATGTTTATTAACGTGTATCTCACGCTCATTATTTTCGCATCGTTGCCGCTTTTCATCGCGCTCGCGTTTTTGCTCAACGGAAAATTAGACGAAAACTTTAAGGCGCGTCGCAAAAAGGTGGGCGAAATAAACGCCAACATAGAGGACGCGCTTTCGGGCATAAGCGTTGTGCGCTCGTTCGGCAACGAGGACGTGGAAATGCAAAAGTTCGAGCGCGACAACCGCGAGTTCATAGAGGTTAAAAGCAAATCCTACAAGATAATGGGCTTGTTTTTCGGCGAAGTTACATTTTCCACGGGACTGTTATATATTCTCACCATTGTGGCGGGCACTATCTTTATAGCCAAGGGAATAGGCGGACTGGATTGGGTTGACCTCATGACTTACGTCTTGTTTGTGCAAACGCTCTATTCGTCCATAGACGTAATAATAACGTACAGCGAGCAGTTCCAAATGGGCAAGTCGGGATTTAACAGGTTTGCCGAAATCATGGATACGCCGAACGAACTTACCGAGCCGCAAAGTCCCGTTACGGACACGGACTACTCGGGCGATATAAAACTCGAAAACGTAACTTTTGCATACTCCAAAGACGGCAAAGACGTATTGAGTAACGTGAACGTAACTGTGGAAAGCGGTACGAGCGTCGCTCTCGTGGGACCGTCGGGCGCGGGCAAAACCACCATAGCGAATTTAATTCCGAGGCTTTACGACGTTAAAGGCGGCGCGGTTACCATAGGCGGCGCGTCGGTTGCCGATATTCCGCTCGGCGAACTTAGGAAAAACGTGGGCATAGTACAGCAAAACGTGTATTTGTTTAACGGAACGGTGCGGGAAAACATATTGTACGGAAAGCCCGGCGCAAGCGAGGAGCAAATGATTGCGGCGGCGAAGGCGGCGGGTGCTCACGAGTTTATAGAAAAGCTGGAAAAGGGGTACGATACCGAGTGCGGCGAACGAGGCGTGCGACTCTCGGGCGGTCAAAAACAACGCATAAGCATAGCGCGGCTGTTTCTCAAAAATCCGCCCGTGCTCATTTTGGACGAAGCCACGAGCGCACTCGACAATGAGAGCGAGCGGGTTGTGCAAAAATCGCTTTCCGAGCTCTGCAAGGGAAGAACGAGCATAGTTATAGCGCACCGACTCACTACGATTCGCAACGCAGACAAAATCTACGTGATTACCGAAGACGGTGTTGCCGAACAGGGCACGCACTCCGAGCTTATGGCGGCGGGCGGAATTTACAAGTCGCTTTACACCATGTACGAGGAAACGGCATAAAACGCGATTGACTTTTTATGCGAACGGTGATATACTGAAAACAATATCAAAAGGGAGTTTTTATATAATGACGGCTACCGAAAAATACGAATTGTGGTGTGAGAAAGTGACCGACGCGGAAATTTCCGCACAGCTTAAGGCGATGAAAGGCGATAAGAAAGCCATAGAAAACGCCTTTTACAAAGACCTCGAGTTCGGCACGGGCGGATTGCGCGGCGAACTCGGCGCGGGCACAAACTGTCTTAACGTGCTTACCATTGCCAAAGTTACGCAGGGCATAGCCGACCGCATGCTGAAGTGCGGACAAAAGACGGTTGCGGTATCGTGCGACAGCAGAATAAATTCGGACGTGTTCAAAGAGAAAGTTGCGAGCGTTATGGCGGCAAACGGCATTAAGGCATACGTTACGCGCGAGCTTATGCCCACGCCCTTTTTGTCCTTTTTGGTGCGCGAAACCAAAGCCGATATAGGCGTGATGATAACGGCGAGCCATAATCCCGCAAAGTACAACGGATACAAGGTGTACGGCTCGGACGGTTGCCAGCTCACCGACGAACCCGCAACCGAAATGATAGGCTACATCAACGCGGTAGACGCTTTCGAGGTTAAAGCGGACTCGTTCGACTCTTACGTTAAGAGCGGGCTTATAGAATTCGCGCCCGACGAAATAACCGAAAAATATCTCGCGTGCGTGGCTTCGCGCTCGGTAGGGCGCGCCGACGGACTCAAGGTTTGCTACTCGCCGCTCAACGGCACGGGATACAAACTCGTGCCCGAAATACTCAAAAGGGCGGGGGTGAGCGAAATAGTGGTAGTGCCCGAGCAGTCTATGCCGGACGGAAACTTTCCCACATGCAGTTATCCCAACCCCGAAAAACCCGAAGCTCTCAAGCTCGGACTCGAACTTGCGCGTAAGAGCGGCAGCGATATATTGATAGCAACCGACCCCGACGCCGACCGCATAGGCACGGCGGTGCGCCATAAAGGCGAATACCGACTTATGAGCGGCAACGAAATAGGCGTGCTTTTAACCGACTATTTGCTTTCGCGCCGCAAGGAAAACGGCACGTTGCCGGTTAAGCCCGTGATTGTGAGCACCATTGTTTCCACGTCGCTTGCCGAAAAAGTGGCGGCGGAATACGGCGCGGAATTCGTGAGCGTTCTTACGGGCTTTAAGTATATCGGCGGCGAAATAGCAAAACTCGAGAGTAAGGGGCAAACCGAGCGTTTCGTGCTCGGCTACGAGGAGAGCTACGGCTATCTTTCGGGCAGTTACGTGCGCGATAAAGACGCGGTTGTTGCGAGCATGCTCGTTGCCGAAATGACGGCGTATTATCTTAAGTCGGGCAAAACTCTCGTTGACCGCATAGAAGAAATTTACGCTCGCTTCGGTACTTACGAGCACAAGCTCAAATCGTACGAATATCCCGGCGCGGAAGGAAGCGCGAAAATGAACGCGTTACTTTCCGATTTGCGCAAAAATCTGCCTTCCGAGCTCGGCGGCAGTAAAATAGTGCGCACGGTGGACTACCTCACCCAAACCGAGCTTGATTTGCCAAAGTCCAACGTGCTTTCTTTCGAAGCCGAAAACGGAAGCAAACTCATAGTTCGCCCGTCGGGCACCGAACCTCTCATAAAACTTTACTTTACGGCGGCGAGCACTCCTAAAGAAAACGAAGAGATATTCGCGAAAATGTTCGCTCAAACGGAGAAAATCTTCGCGTAAAACCAAAAAATTACAAAATATGCGCAAATTCGCTTGACAAAAAGGCGGGGGGGGGTACACTTTTGCTATCTTAATTATAAAGGAGAAAAGTGTATGAAAAAGTTGTTGAGAAGTATTGCGTTCGTTTTGTGCGCGTGCTTGTGTGCGTGCGTGTTCGTTGCGTGCGACGAAACGCCGAGCGGCGATGGGGATAATTCCGGTTCAACGCGGACTTGGAAAGAAATGCTTCAGTCCGACGATATGAAAAACGTGCATATCGATATCACGGATAAAGCCACGATGCAGGGCGTGACCAACGAGTCGGTTTCGGCATACCGCCGCAACGGCAACAAGTACATGTGCAAGTCGCAGTTTACCGAGTCCGGTAGCGGCGAAAAACAAACTATAACCGAGTATTTCGAGCACGAGGGCGACAAATGGTACATATACCACACCGCGCCGAACGACGTGAAAATGAAAACCGAGTTGGACGAAGACGGTAGTTACGAATTTACGTACGGCGAGGGCGCTCACTCGGGCAACTTTAGCCAGTCTTTCATGGTTGTGGGAATAATAGAGCGGTACATGGCTAAGCTCGTTGCCGTTGCCGACGATTTCGACGGCGGAATAAACTCGAACGGCGCGAAAGTGTATACGTTCAGCGGCGATTTGCTCGATATTTATATGGCTATGGCACCCGATATGGACGCGCCGCCCGCGGGATTGACAATGACGGGCAGCATAAAAATATCCGTAAAGGCGGACAAAATAGTAAAGACGGTTTTTGCCGCTACCATGAAAATGAACGGGCAGACAATGACCGAAGCCGAAATGACTCACAATTTCAAATACGATGACGTGACCGTTACGCTCCCCGAGGTGGACGGGTAAAAAAACGGACTTGACAAAAACCTTCCGAATGTTTCGGAAGGTTTTTTATTCGTTCGTGCCCAAAGCGATTGACTTTTTCGCCGACTTATAGTAATATAGATAAGGTCCGAGATAGGAAGGTAAAGGGCGTCCGTCGTGACCGATAAAAAATGGCGGGCGCATATTTTATGCCTTGGAGGAGGAGCGGTATGAAAAGTACGGCCAAAGACGTGTTGCAATATGTGGAAGAGAACGACGTAAAATTCGTCAAGCTGACGTTTTGCGACCTGTTCGGACGGCAAAAAAACGTATCGATAGTGTCGCAACAATTACCGAGCATATTCGAAAACGGATACCTATTCAATTCTTCCGCCGTTCCCGGCTTTATGAGTTGCGCCGACGATTTACTGCTTTTTCCCGACCCCAAAACGCTTTCGGTTCTGCCGTGGCGACCGCAAATGGGCGAAGTGGTAAGCGTTCTCACCAACATCAAACGCCCGAACGGCTCTTTTTATGAAAGCGACGCAATGCACATACTCGAGGTTGCCGCGGCAAAGCTCGCAAAGAAAGGTCTTGCCTGCGAAATAGGCACGGAGTGCGAGTTTTACGTATTCAAGCTCGACAGCGAGGGAAATCCCACATATACGCCCATAGACAATGGCGGCTACTGCGACAGTTCGCCCGACGACGGCGGCGAAAATATCAGGCGGGATATAATACTCAGTCTCGAAGATATGGGCATAGTGCCTACAGCGAGTCATCACGAAATGGGACCGGGGCAGAACGAAATAGACTTTATGCCCACCGAGCCGTATGCCGCCGCACGCAATCTTTTGTATTTTAAGTCGGCGGTGAAGAATATTTGCAGACTGAGCGGCATGCACGCCTCGTTCGAGCCAAAGCCGCTCCGCGAACACGTGGGAAGCGGACTGAGAATACTCGTCACGCTCGAGGGAATAGGCGGAAAGGCTTCGCAAGACGCGTTGAACGCCTTTACTGCGGGAGTTATAGGCAAAGCCGACGAGTTCATAGCCTTTTCCAACTCCGTGCCCGACAGTTACAAACTGCTCGACGAACGCCGTGCGCCCGCACGCGGAATAAATCACGAGCGCGGTTCGTTCGTTCGCGCATTGCCGTCGGCGGGCGGCAAATGCCGCATAGAACTCAACTCCGCCGACTGCCTCAGCAATCCGTTTTTGATGCTCGCGCTTTTGCTCGAAGCGGGAATATACGGAATAGAGCACGGCGGCGACGTGAAAGGAAACAAACTGCCCATAAGTTTGGGACGCGCTCTCGACAACGCCGAAAAGTCGGAATGGCTCAAGTCGGTGCTCGGCGAGGGAGTACTCGGCGAATACGTAGCCGCAAAGCGCGAGATTGCCGAATGAATGCACTTATCGTAGCGTCAAACAAGCAGATATCTTCGGCTTTGGCGTCTGCGGTACGTCGTTCGGGCGCGGAGAACATTGCTCTCGCATTCGACGCCGTTGCGGCGAAACGCATGGCGAGCGAGCGGAGTTTCGGGCTTACCGTTGTGTATTCCGACAGTTTTTCCGGCAGCGGCGTGGAGCTTGCGAGGATATTCGCGGCTCGCGGCTCGGGCGGCGTAATAATAATCGTAGACGGCAAAGACGCCGACGATATAGCGCGGAGATTGGAGGACGACGGCATAATAGTGCTCGGAAAGCCTTTGAGCCATACGGAGCTTTTCAGAGCCGTTAAAATGGTGCGGGCAACCAACTGTCGCATAGCGCGTCTACTCGAGGAAAAGCGCGACCTCTTAAAAAAGATAGACGATATGCGACTCGTTACCCGCGCAAAACTGATACTCATGCAAAACATGGGATTTACCGAAGAACAGGCGCACCGCCACATAGAAAAACGCGCCATGGACTTAAGGCGCACTCGCGCCGAGGTGGCAATGGATATACTCAAGACGTACGAGGTTTGACGCACAAAAAAAGTTATGAGAAAGATTAACGAAGAATGCGGAATATTCGGTATAATTAGTCCCGAGCCGTTGCAGGCTGCGGGATATGCCGCGTCGGCAATGCTCGCGCTTCAGCACCGCGGTCAGGAGGGAGCGGGCATAGCCACGTTTTACAGCGACGACACTCTCATATGCCATAAAAACGTAGGGCTTGTGAACGACGTGTTTCGCGACTTTTTGCGCCACGTTCCCTGCACGAACGTAGCCGTGGGGCACGTGCGCTATTCCACCACGGGCAACAACACCGTGGAAAACACGCAACCCATAGAAACGGTTCATTCCCGCCTTACGTGCGCGCTCGCGCACAACGGCAACATAACCAACGCCGCCGAGCTTCGCGGTCAGATGGTTAACCGCGGCGGCAAGGTGTTTCACACCACCAACGACACCGAGATAATAAACATGTTGCTCATAGACGAGATGATAAAGTGCCGTAATCTCGAACAGGCGACGTTTAACGTAATGAACATACTCGAGGGCGCGTTTTCGCTCGTGATTGCCACGCCCGACAAAATAGTAGCCGCGCGTGACAAGTGCGGCTTTCGTCCGCTATGTATGGGCAAGCTCGGCAAAGCCACCGTGTTTGCGAGCGAGAGTTGCGCGTTCGATTGCATAGGCGCGGATTTCGTGCGCGATATAGAGCCGGGCGAACTCATAAGCATAGACAGGAGCGGCAAGGAAAAGATACTCAAGCAGAAAGACACCTCTTGCCGAGGTTTGTGCGTTTTCGAAATGATATACATAGCCCGTTCCGACTCTTTCATAGACGGCTTGAGCGTTTATAACGCGCGGCTTGAAATGGGGCGTATGCTGGCGCGGCAGAAACCCACAAAGGCGGATTTCGTGTGCGGCGTGCCAGACAGCGGGCTGGACGCCGCGCTCGGTTACAGCCTCGAGTCGGGAATACCGTTTGCGCCCGCGTTCGTGAAAAACCGATATATGGGGCGCAGTTTCATAGAGCCGTCGCAACAGGTAAGAGAGCGCACGGTAAACGCGAAACTCAATCCTTTGCGAGCGCAGATAGAGGGTAAGAGCATAATCCTGGTAGACGACTCCATAGTGCGCGGAACTACGAGCGAGCGCATGATAAAGCCGCTGAGAGATATGGGCGTAAAAGAGGTGCACCTGCGCATATCCAGTCCGCCGTTTAAGCACCCGTGCTATTTCGGAACGGATATAGACAGCGCGGAAAATCTGATTGCAAATCACATGACGGTAGACGAGATTTGCCAAAAGATAGGCGCGGACAGCCTCGAATATCTCGATATGGATAATCTTACCGAGATAGGGGCGAAAAAGGGAATTAAATTCTGTACCGGCTGTTTTACGGGAAAATATCCCATAGAGGTATCGGGCGGCGACAAACACAAATTCGACGATAATTAAGGAGCGAACGGAATGAAAAGGTATTTGATACTGTCGGACGGCAGCGTGTTCGAAGGCAGAGCGATGGGCGCGGAAGGCGAAACGCTCGGAGAGGTGGTGTTTACCACCGGCATGGTGGGCTACATGGAAACTCTCACCGACCCGAGTTATTACGGGCAGATAGTTACGCAAACTTTTCCGCTCATAGGCAATTACGGCGCAATGTTGCCCGACTCCGAGAGCGAAAAGCCCGCGTTGCGCGGTTACATAGTGCGCGAGCTGTGCGAGAAGGGGAGCAATTTCCGCATGGAAAGCGAGCTTGACGAGTTTTTGAAAAAAGAGGGCATTGTGGGGCTGTGCGATATAGACACCCGCGCGCTCACCAAAAAGATACGCAGTAAAGGCGTAATGAACGGTCTTATCACCGACAAAAAGAACGTTTCGCCCCAAAGACTCAAAGAGATTAAGGCGTATAAAGTGCTAAACGCCGTTCGCGAAACCACGTGCGACAAAGTTATCACTCTCGGCACGGGAAGTAAAAAGGTTGTGCTGTGGGATTTCGGAGTTAAGCTCAACATAGAGCGCGAGCTTCTCAGGCGCGACTGCACGGTGATACGCGTGCCCTCTTACGCAACCGCGGAAGAAATACTTTCGCTCGGTCCCGACGGACTAATCCTCAGCAACGGCGGCGGCGACCCCGCGGAAAACGTAGCCGTGATAGAGGAGCTCAAAAAACTTAACGAGCGCAAGTTGCCCACGTTCGGCATATGTTTGGGGCACCAGTTGCTCGCGCTCAGCCGCGGGGCGCAAACGCACAAGTTAAAGTTCGGACACCGCGGCGCAAATCAGCCGGTGCGCGACTGCGTTAGCGGCAGAACTTACATAACGAGTCAGAACCACGGCTACGCCGTTGTGCCCGCCACGCTTCCCGAGGGAGCCGTGCTTAGGTATACCAACGCCAACGACAAGACCGCCGAGGGAATCGATTACACGGACATGCCCGCGTTTTCGGTGCAGTTTCACCCCGAAGCGTGCGGAGGACCGCGCGATACAAATCTGCTGTTCGACCGCTTCATGGACTTAATGAAATAATAAATACGGAGTACGCAAATTATGCCGAAGAATAAAGATATCAAGAAAGTTTTGGTTATCGGTTCTGGTCCCATCACCATAGGGCAAGCCGCCGAATTCGACTACGCGGGCACTCAGGCGTGCCGCACGCTCAAGTCCGAAAAGATAGAGGTGGTGCTCGTTAACAGCAATCCCGCCACAATAATGACCGACAAAGCCATGGCGGACTCGATTTACATAGAGCCGCTCAATCTTACCACGCTCGAGCGCATAATAGACCTTGAAAAGCCGGACAGCATTTTGCCGGGACTGGGCGGTCAGACCGGTCTTACGCTTTCCATGCAACTCGCAAAGTCGGGTTTTTTGGAGAGCCGCGGCGTGAAACTGCTCGGCATGAAGGTAGACACCATAGACAAAGCCGAAGACAGGCAGATGTTCAAAGACACCATGCTTTCCATAGGTCAGCCGTGCGTGCCGTCGCTTGTGGTTACCGACGTTGAGTCGGCGGTAAAGTTTGCGGGCGAGATAGGGTATCCCATAATAATACGCCCCGCGTTCACTTTGGGCGGCGCGGGCGGCGGCATAGCCGATAACGAAACCGAATTGCGTGAAATCACCAAAGGCGGACTCGAACTCAGCCCCATAGGGCAGGTGCTCGTGGAAAAGAGCATATACGGGTGGAAAGAAATAGAATTCGAGGTAATGCGCGACAGCGCGGGCAACGCCATAGCCATATGCAGTATGGAGAACCTCGACCCCGTGGGTATTCACACGGGCGACAGCGTTGTGGTTGCGCCCACCGTTACGCTTGCCGACAAAGAATTTCAAATGCTCAGAAGCGCGGCTCTCGATATCATAAACGCGCTCGACGTAGTGGGCGGTTGCAACTGCCAATTCGCGCTCAATCCCAACAGTTTCGAATACGCGGTTATAGAGGTTAACCCGCGCGTAAGCCGTTCTTCCGCGCTTGCGAGCAAGGCTACGGGATATCCCATTGCAAAGGTTTCCACGCTTTTGGCGCTCGGTTACACGCTCGACGAAATACCCAACGCCGTTACCAAGAAAACGTGCGCTTGCTTCGAGCCCACCATAGACTATATCGTTGTAAAACTGCCCAAGTGGCCGTTCGATAAATTCGTGTACGCAAAACGTACGCTCGGCACGCAGATGAAAGCCACGGGCGAGGTTATGGCGATTGCGCCCTATTTCGAAGCGGCGCTGTTAAAAGCTGTGCGCGGCGCGGAAAATCAACTCACTCTCAAATCGGACAGGTTTGCCGAGTGGACGGACGAACAGGTGTTCGAGGGCTTGATGCCCGCGTCCGATTACCGCCTGTTCCTTTTGTACGAAGCGCTCGAGCGCGGTTTCACCGTGGACCAAATCGCCGACAAAACGCTTATAGACAGGTGGTTCTTAAACAAGATAGACAATTTGTTGCGCTTCGAAAAGAGCATAGAGGGCAAGGAACTCGACTCCGAAACCTATGCTCGCGCCAAAAAGCTCGGATATCCCGATAAAGCGCTTGAAAACATAACGGGGCGCAAACTCACGCGGCACGCCCGCGCGGTATACAAAATGGTTGATACCTGCGGAGCGGAGTTCAAAGCCGAAACGCCGTATTTCTATTCCACGTACGACAACGAAAACGAGGCCGCCGCGTTTATGGCGGAGCGCAAGAGCGGCAAGCGCAGAGTAATAGTGTTCGGCTCGGGTCCCATTCGCATAGGTCAGGGTATAGAATTCGATTACGCTTCGGTGCACTGCGTGTGGGCTCTCAAAGAAGCGGGCTACGAGGTTGCCATAGTAAACAACAACCCCGAAACGGTTTCCACCGATTTCGACACGGCGGACAGGCTGTATTTCGAGCCGCTCACGCCCGAAGACGTAGACAACGTTATAGCAACCGAAAAGCCGTACGGAGTGGTGGTTGCGTTCGGCGGACAAACCGCAATCAAACTCACAAAGCACCTTTCCGACAACGGTGTGCGCATACTCGGCACGAGCGCGGACAGCATAGACAGGGCGGAGGACCGCGAGCGGTTCGACGAGTTACTCGAAGAGCTCGGCATAGCACGGCCTAAGGGAGTTACGGTTAAAACCCTCGAGGAAGCGCTCAAAGCGGGCGAGTCGCTCGGGTATCCCGTGCTCATGCGCCCCAGCTACGTGCTCGGCGGGCAAAACATGATAATCGCGTTTTCCGAAGCGGATATACGCGAATACATGAAAGTAATACTTTCGCAGAACAAAGACAACAACATACTCATAGACAAATACATGATGGGTACGGAGATAGAGGTAGACGCCATTTGCGACGGCGAAAACATACTCATACCCGGTATTATGGAACACATAGAACGCGCGGGAATACACAGCGGCGACAGTATTGCCGTTTATCCCGCCCACAACGTAACCGACGAAATGCGCGAAAAGCTCGTAGACTACACCGGCAAGCTCGCGAGCGCGCTCGACACCAAAGGGCTTGTAAACATACAGTATATAATCGCCGACAATAAGATATACGTAATCGAGGTGAACCCCCGTTCGTCGCGTACCATACCGTATATTTCCAAAGTAACGGGAGTGCCCATGATACAGCTTGCCACGCTGTGCATGCTCGGCAAAAAACTCGATAAGCTCGGCTACGGCACGGGGCTTTATAAGTCGTCGCCGTACGTTGCGGTAAAAGTGCCCATTTTCAGCTTCGAAAAGCTCGCCGACCTCGATACTCACTTAGGACCCGAAATGAAATCCACGGGCGAGGTGCTCGGCATAGGCAAAACGCTCGACGAAGCTCTCTATAAAGGACTGCTTGCGGCGGGCTACAAAATGCAGAAATCGGGCGGCATACTCATATCGGTGCGCGACGCCGACAAGCCCGAAATAGCCGATATAGCAAAGGCGTACAGCGAACTCGGATACGAGATATATGCCACGCACGGTACGGCAAAAATAATACGCAAGAGCGGTTTTGCCGTAACCGAGGTGGAAAAGATAAACGAAAACGGCAAAGAAAACACCATGACGCTTCTCTCGAGCGGCAAAGTGGATTTGCTCATTTCCACCTCCACAAAGGGAAGAATACCCACCGAAGACGACGTGAAACTAAGGCGCAGAGCGGTTGCGTTATCGGTGCCCTGCCTTACCAGCATAGACACCGCGAAAGCTCTCGCGTATTCGCTCAAGTCGAGATATTCGGCTTACAACACCGAGCTTGTGGATATAAACAACATGCGGTCGGAGCGGCAAAAACTCAATTTCATTAAAATGCAGGGTTGCGGCAACGACTACATATATATCGATTGCCTTAACCGCAACATAACCAACATGGAGTCGGTGGCGGTGAATTTGAGCGAACGCCATTTCGGCGTGGGCGGCGACGGCGTTGTGTTTATATGCCCGTCCGCAGTTGCCGACGCGCAAATGCGCATGTTCAATTCCGACGGAACGGAGGGCATGATGTGCGGCAACGCCATACGTTGCGTGGCAAAGTACCTCTACGACTACGGAAAAGTTGGAGATAAAAAAGAACTCTCGATAGAAACCAAAAGCGGCATTAAAAAGCTGTGGCTTTACGTTCGCGGCGGATACGTGAATTCGGCAAGGGTGGATATGGGCGCGCCCGCGCTCAAGCCCTCCGCCGTGCCCGTTAAACTCGACGGAAACGAGGTTGTGGGGCGCAAAGTTACGGTTGGCGGCAAGGAACGCGAAATAACCTGCGTATCCATGGGCAATCCGCACTGCGTTATGTTCGTGGAAAACGTGGGGCAGTCGGACGTGGAAAAGGTAGGCAAAGCCATAGAGTGCGACGCGCTGTTCCCCGAGCGGGTTAACGTGGAGTTCGTGCAGGTTATAGACCGCACGCACCTCAAAATGCGGGTGTGGGAGCGCGGAAGCGGCGAAACGTATGCCTGCGGCACGGGCGCGTGCGCGGCGGTTGTTGCGGCGGTGCTCGCAGGACACTGCGACCGCGACGCGGATATAACGGTAAGACTTCAGGGCGGCGAACTTACGATAAGATACGCGCAAGACACCGTATACATGACGGGCGAAGCGTGCGAGATATTCAAAGGAGTGGTGCGTTTATGATAAAGAAATATATTTTCGTTACCGGCGGCGTGGTCTCGGGACTGGGCAAGGGCATAACTGCGGCGAGCATAGGAATGATGCTCAAAGCCAAAGGACTCAAAGTAATAGCTCAAAAGCTCGACCCGTATATAAATATGGACCCCGGCACTATGAGTCCGTATCAGCACGGAGAAGTTTTCGTTACCGAAGACGGCGCGGAAACCGACCTCGACCTCGGGCATTACGAGCGTTTTATAGACGAAAACCTGAATAAATACAGCAACCTCACCACCGGCAAAGTGTATTGGAACGTTCTCGACAACGAGCGCAAGGGCGTTTACAACGGCGAAACGGTGCAGGTAATTCCGCATATAACCAACGAAATAAAGAAATTCATATATTCGGTGGGCAAGAAGATTAACGCCGACGTGGTAATAACCGAAATAGGCGGCACTACGGGCGATATCGAAAGTCTTCCGTTTTTGGAAGCTATCAGACAGGTATCCAACGAAGCGGGGCGCGAAAACTGCCTGTTCATTCACGTTACGCTCGCGCCCGTGATAAGCTCGAGCGGCGAAATGAAGACCAAGCCCACGCAACACAGCGTTAAGGAACTGCAAAGTCTCGGCATAACGCCCAATCTCGTAGTGCTCAGGTGCAGCAGACCCATAGACGAAGCGGCTCGCAAAAAGATATCCATGTTTTGCAACGTGCCGCCCGATTGCGTTATAGAGAACCGTGACGTTTCCATTTTGTACGAAGCGCCCATAATGCTCGAAGACAGCAAGTTTACCGAAATAGTATCGCGCGAACTCGGGCTTCCGGACAACCCGCCCGACCTTACCGTGTGGAAAGAAATGCTCGTAAAAGCGCATTCCCGCAATAAAACGGTAACAATCGGGCTTGTCGGTAAATATGTAAAGATGTACGACGCGTATCTTTCCATAGTGGAGGCTCTCACGCATGCGGGCATAGAGAACGGCGCGAAGATAGACTTAAAGTGGCTGGACGCCGAGCGCATAACCCCCGAAACCGCGAAAGAAATACTCGGCGAGTGCGACGGCATAATTCTGCCCGGCGGCTTCGGCGACAGGGGAATTGAAGGCATGGTGAACGCCGCCCGCTACTGCCGCGAAAACGACGTGCCCTATTTCGGGATATGCTTAGGCATGCAAATAGCGGTTATAGACTTTGCCCGTCACGTGGCGGGACTCGCCGACGCCAACAGTCGCGAGTTCGATATGGAGTCGCAAAACAAAGTTATAGACATAATGGAAGGGCAGATAGGCTACGAAAACACCGGCGGCAGCATGCGGCTTGGCGCGTACGAGTGCAAAATAAAAGAGGGTAGCATACTGAGCCGCGCATACAAGCAGGCGAGCGTAATGGAACGCCACCGTCACCGTTACGAGTTTAACAACGCGTACCGCGAAAAATTCGACGAGCTCGGACTCGATATCGTGGGCACGAGCCCCGACAACACGCTTGTGGAGGCGGTGGAGGTGCGCGGCAAAAAATTCCATTTGGGCGTGCAGTATCACCCCGAATTCAAGTCCCGTCCGCACCGCCCGCACCCGTTGTTCGTGCAATTTATAGCGGCGTCGCTGAAAAATAAAAAGCAGGAGAATTAAAATATTGAAGCTCAATGCGAATTTCGACAATCTTGTGGACAGCTATCTTTTTGCCGAGGTGGAAAACCGAGTATCCGCTTACAAACGCTTAAACCCCGACAAAAACATAATCAAGTTAGGTATAGGCGACGTTACGTTGCCGCTTTGCTCCGCGGTTGTGGAAGCGGGCAAACGCGCCGTTGAAGAAATGGGCGTTAAGCAGACCTTCCGCGGCTACGGACCTTACCGCGGTTATACCTTTTTAACGCAAAAGATTGCCGATTCGTACCGTGAGCGAGGAATAGAAATATCCGAAGACGAGGTGTTCGTATCCGACGGCGCAAAGTCGGACGTGGGGAATATTCTCGACCTGTTTTCGGAGGATTGCACCGTTTTGGTGCCCGACCCCGTGTATCCCGTTTACGTGGACACAAACGTAATGCAGGGGAGGAAAATAATATACGCCGACGCGTGCGAGGAAAACGGATTTTTGCCGCTTCCGGATAAAAAACGCAAAGCGGATATAATATACATTTGTTCGCCCAATAATCCCACGGGCGCGGCGTACAACCGCATTCAGCTCAAACAGTGGGTGGATTACGCGCTCGAGTGCAAAGCGGTAATTCTCTTCGACGCGGCTTACGAGTTTTTCGTGTCCGACCCGAAATTGCCCCGTTCGATTTTCGAAATAGAGGGCGCGAAAGAGTGCGCGATTGAATTTTGCTCGCTAAGCAAAACGGCGGGTTTTACGGGCACGCGTTGCGGTTACGCGATTGTGCCGCATGCGCTCGGAAAACCGAACAAAATGTGGCTAAGGCGGCAGTCAACCAAATTCAACGGCGTTTCCTACGTGGTTCAGCGCATGGCGGAAGCCGTGTTTACCGCGACGGGGCGCGAGCAGATAAGCGCGAATATAGGCGTGTACAAAAAGAACGCCGCAATCATATCCGCCACGCTCGGAAAAATGGGAATATACCATACGGGCGGCGTAAACTCGCCGTATATTTGGCTCAAGTGCGGCGGCAACAGTTGGGACTTTTTCGACAAACTGCTTGCCGAGGCTAACGTGGTGGGCACACCCGGCGCGGGGTTCGGGCGAAACGGAGAGGGTTTTTTCCGTTTAACCGCTTTCAACGACGAGGAGAATACGGCGGAAGCAATGCGGAGGTTTGAAAAAGTATTCGCTTGAAAAAGGTATATAAAATCAGCAAAAGCAGACTGTATGCAAACGCGGATTATTCCGCGGTTTTGTGCGGTGGAGATTTCGGCGGCTACAAGCTAACGCGCGTTGAGCCGGGCGAAATAGAAATTTCCACCGGAGCGGTCTGCTTTTTCGACCCCTACAATCCCGGGCGCGGCAGACCGTTCGCAACTCGTTTTCCCACGGGGAAATACCGCCCGTTTATGTTGATGATATCCACGTCGAACGGCGACAGGGTTGCGCTTGCCGGCCTTGACGGAGGAGAACTCAAAAACGCCGCGGTGTGGCGGCTCGCCTTTACAGACGAGCGCGACGCTCTTAAACTGCTCTCGCCCGACGAAACGGTGGGCGTAACGGTGAGCAGCGGGTTCGGCGCACTGTGCGATATCAAAACTTTCGGCGATTTCGCAGAGCTTGTAAAATCGGGCGAACAAACTTTCCACCCGCTCGACGGAGCGGTGAATATGGACGGCGGCTGTGCGCAGATATGCAAACTTAAAGACGTTTTGTTGCCCACGTTCAACACGGGCTGGGGCGAAGGCAACTACAGCAGTTATTTGGGCATAGGCGAAGACGGCGAAATTAAGGGGCTGATTTGCGACTTTGCCATGGTAAAGCCCGCAAAGAAAAAAGACAATCGCGAAACCGAAGAATTCGAATTCGACGTTTCGGCGGAGGATTTGTATATACCCGACCCAAAAAAGAGCGACGCCGAAAACGGCATAGCGCGTTGCACTATGGTGATTGAGAGCGGAGAAGACGACGCCGTCGCGCTTTTCAACGCCTACTCGCGGCGCGGATACTCGTATCACACCGCGGGCAGATACGACGAAGCTCTCGGCGACTATCTCAAAGCCATAGAGCTGGGAAGACAAAAGGAAAACGCCGCAAACTTTTTGATGCACGCATGGTCTTTGTACGATAACGCCGCAAATATCTACCGCAACGCCGGCAAGGTCGACGACGCGATAAATTTGTATTCGGACGCATGCAAGGTGTCGGACACCTTTTACGGCGGAGCGTATGCGGGACTCATAGACGTGTATCGCGATAACAAAGATTACAAAAAGGCTCTCGAGGCGGCGGACGAGATGGTTGCCGCCCGACCGCGCGACCCGTCGGCGTATATAAAGCGCAGCGAAATATATATAGCGTGCGAGGAGTACGAAAAGGCGATACTCGACCTCGACGTGCTGATAGACGAGTTCAAACTGAACGAGTCCATACTCGACAAAGCCACATGCCTTACCTTTCTCGGCAGATACGGCGAAGCTCTCAAGGTGCTCGATTCCTATCTTTTGGAGGGCAGAGCGAGCGAAATATATTACGATATCCGCTCGTCTATTCACATAGCCGACAACGATTTTGCGGCGGCGTATGTGGACGCAATGAAGGCTCTCGACGTTAATCCCGACTATTTGAATACACTCGAAAAACTGATAGAGTTCGACAGCCTGCTGTTTAACTACAAAAACGTGGTGAAATGGGCTACGAGGTACACGGAGTCGCTTCCCCGAACCGAATACGGCTACAGCGTTCGCGCCGCGGCGTATGCCGAAATGGGCGAATACGACGAAGCGGCGGCGGGGTACGTGCACATTATCCGCAACATAAACGACTCGCCAAAATATTACGCCCTTCTCATAAAAGCCGCTTTCGCGGGCGGCGACAGGGGGCTTGCAAAGCGTTACGGTAAAATGCTGAGAAAGAGCGACGAAGCCCGATATATTTACTATCTCGGACTCGCTTACCTGTTCGAAAAAAAGTACGCCAAAGCGGAAAGGTATCTCGCTTCGGCGTTTAGGCTGTGCGAGGAAGACGACGTGCTGTCGTCGCTTATAGATTGCTATATAGAGAGCGGCGATATAGCCAAAGCGCAAGCCGCGCTCAAAATGTATTCGGATATAGCCGAGGCGGAAGAGGTTTTCGTAAAACGCGCCCGCATAGCCAAAAAGCGGGGCGAGCCTGCCGCAAAGCTCGAAAAAGAATACGTAAACGAATTTTTGTGCGGTTGCGACGACCAAGCTCTTACCGAAAAAGTAAAGGCATTTTTCGAAAATCTCGATTGAGTCTTTTTACATATGAGTTTTTATATAAAGGAAAACGGCGGTTACATAAGTAAACGCCGTCTTACTCGAAAGTTGCCCCACAATGCCGTCGGTGCGCTCAATCTTAACCCGCCGTTTGGCAGGTGGGCAAGCCGATTGCGTCGTCTGTCTTCCGCTGTTCGCTCCGGATTTATATTTGGAGGGAAACCGCATGGCTCAAGTCCGCGGTTGCGGCCCGACATGTTACGCATATACAAGCAATCCCTTTTAAGTTCTGTGGTTAAATATTACACGCCACGTCGAACACCGCAGGAAACAACCTTTCGTTTCCTACACCCATAGTATATCCCATGTTCGGGCAAAAAGCAATACATTATCGAGAAATTTTTTTGCGAAAATTTTTGTAAAAGGTATTGACAAATTCGCAAAGTTGTGGTATTGAAAGAATATTGCAAGGAGGCGTTTTAACATGAAATTGACCGTACTCGGAAAATACGGACCGTATCCCGCGGCCGGCGGCGGCACGTCGAGTTATCTTTTGCAGGGCGAGAGCGCAGCGGTTGCGCTCGATTTCGGAAGCGGTGCGCTCGGAAGGCTTGCTCGCTTTGTTGCGGCGGAGAATTTGCGAGCCGTTGTTTTGAGTCATTTGCATTACGACCACATTTGCGACTTGCTTCCTTTCAGCTACTGTCTTAAAGCTAAGGACAAGCGGGTGGAACTTATCATGCCCGATACCGACTGCTTTCAGCGCAAAATCATAGACGACCTCGACGGCTTCGACATAAAGTTTATTAAGCCGAATATGCGGATAGGCGAGTTCGATTTTTCGTTTGAAAAAATGCGACACCCTCTCGAGAGCTATTCCATGCGTATAAGCTCGGGCGGAAGAACGCTGTTTTACAGCGGCGACACGGCGTTTTGCCCCGAAATTACCGAAATCGCGGCGGGAAGCGATTTGCTTTTGCTCGACTGCGGCAGGGCGGAAAATACGCCCGCGCCGCACCTGTCGCTTTCCGAGGCGGCGTTTATAGCCAAAACTCTCAAGGCGCAAACCATTGCTACGCATCTAAATCCCGCGTTAAACTACGTAAGCCCGTCGCCGCTCGTAACCGTTGCTCGCGAAGGCGAAACGTATTGCGTTTGAACCGAGAAGCAAAAAACATGATAGAACTTAAAAACGTATATAAATCGTACGGGAGCGGGGAGAGCAAAACCGAAGCTCTCAAAGGCGTTGACGTAACGGTGGACGACGGAGAGTACGTTGTTATTCTCGGTGCGTCGGGAAGCGGCAAATCCACTCTTTTGAACGTGACGTCGGGTTTGGAAACGCCAACCTCGGGCGGCGTGTTTTACGACGGGGAAGATATATCCGCGTTCAAAGACGAAGAACTTACCGCATTTCGCAGGCGCAACGTGGGCTTTGTGTTTCAGCAGTATTACTTGTTGCCCGATATGACCGCGGAGAAAAACGTGCGCATGGGCGCGGACCTTGCCGACAATAAAGATTACGGGCAGATTATCGCGGCGGTAGGGCTTGAAAACAAGAAAAAGAAATATCCCGCACAGCTTTCGGGCGGAGAACAACAAAGGGTGTCGATTGCCCGCGCTCTCGCCAAAAAGCCGCGCATACTGTTTCTCGACGAGCCGACGGGCGCACTCGACGAAGCCACGGGCAGACAGGTGCTCGACTACTTAATAAAACTTAAGCGCGAACTCGGCTTTACCATGGTTGCCGTGACTCACAACGAAAACATTGCCGCAACCGCCGACAGAATTATAAGAATGAACAGCGGCGTTATAGCCGAGATAAAGAGCAATCCCGCGCCCAAATCGGCATACGAAATAGGGTGGTGAGCCTATGCTTATAAACGTAAAATCGTTATTGAAGTTGTTCGGAGTTTCGATAGTTATGTGTTGCGCCGCTTTCGTGTGCACCCTCTTTTTGAGCTACAACATGGATATCGCGGGCATAAAAGACTCTCTTTCGTCGGATGCCGCCGTTACGCTTTATAACGCTTTGATAACCACGGGAAAGGTGACCGCCGCAGTTGCGGGCGGTTGCTTGGTGATAACCTCGGCGGTACTGCTGTTGTTTTACGTTAAAAATTATATCGACTCTCACGGGCGCGATTTGGGCATACTCAAGGCTTTGGGGTGTTCGAATATGAAAACGGCGTTGCGATTTTGGGTGTTCGGATTGAGCGTGCTCGCAGGTTGCGCGGCGGGGTTCGCCGCGGCATACTTATATTTGCCCGCCTTTTACAAATTGCAGAACGCCGAAAAGCTCTTTCCCGATATAGCCGTAAAGTTTCATTTTTCGCTGTTTCTGTGCCTTGTGATTTTGCCGTCGGCGGTGTTTTCGCTCCTCGCGATATTCTATGCGTGGTATAAGTTGAAAAAGCCGCCGCTCGAATTATTGAAAAACGCGCATGAAATCAAAAATAAACGCAACAAGCAAAGCGACAAAGAGCGTTCGTTTTTGAGCGAATTGCGCTCGAACACTTTGCGCGGCAAAAAGAGCGCGGTGTTCTTCATTGCATTTTCGGCGTTTTGCTTTTCCGCCATGACTCAAATGTCGTTTTCCATGAAAAAACTCGCTTCGGCGCAAATGGCGTTTATAATGATAACCATAGGTCTTGTACTCGCTTTCGTTACGCTGTTTTTGTCGCTCTCGAGCGTGGTGAAAGAGCACGCCAAAACGGTCGCTTTGCTCGAGGCGTTCGGCTATACTCCCAAAGAGCGTTCCAAAGCGGTGCTCGGAGCTTACCGACCCGTTTCTTATATCGGGTTTGCCGTAGGCACTCTGTATCAGTACGGACTGCTCAAAATAATGATGAGCTTAGTTTATGCGGATATACAAAATATCGCAAGCTACGGATTCGATTTTGTCGCGCTTGCGATATTCTTGCCGTTGTTCGTAGCCGTTTACGAACTCATGATGTTTGCGTATTCTCTCAAGATAAAGAAAACTTCGCTCAAAAAAATCATGACGGAGTGATTGTATTATTTAATGCCTCCGTATTACAAAATTCTGCCTTTGAGTTTGCGTATTGCCGAAGGCACGGTTTCGGGGTCGGGGCGCACCGCGCTGCCCGCGTTTCGGTAGTCGAACATTTGGGCGAAGCGGTCGAGGTCGTTGCAAACTCTGTCGAGCGAGCGGTTTTGCACGTATACGAGTTCGGTAACGTATGCCGCCGTTTTGCCGCCCGCTTTGTTGCTCTCGCGCAGTAAGAGGGTGTAGTGCGGCATGCAAAAGCCGTTGCACTTTTGGAACGCGTGCTTGAAATCTTCTTCGAGCGCGTACATTTGCGCTACGGTGTAGGCGTAGCGTTTCATCATTTCGTCCACGCTTCGGCATATAACGCAACTGTCGAGCGTTTCGGCCAGCTCGACGGCTTGTTTCAACGCCTGTTTGTAATTCGAGCAGGGCTTGATTTGCGAGCGCACTTGCAAAGTGCGGGTGTGCAACTGCAAAGCGAGTCCGAGCTTGTTTTTGCCCGCGAAGAGTTTGCGCAGATGTTCTTTGCAAAATCCGTATTTGTTCACCTCCACGCGGTAGTCGGGTTCCATTACGGCTTCGTTGAGATACTGTTCCACGAGTCTGGTTTCGCTCTTTTCGTAAATGCGGCACATGGGGCAGTCGCAATCGCTTTGGAATGCCTCCCAAATCGGCTCGGTTTGTATGTGATATTGCATATCGAAGCTCCTCTCGGCATATCGGTATTAGTGTGGATATTATACCATAAAGGAAACCGATATGCAAGAAGAGCCGTATATAATCGAGAAAAAAAGAAAAAGCCCCAAATATAAAACGGTGCGCAGAATTTACGCGGGCAGACTTATAGCCGCGATTGTGATAATTTGTTTGCTCGTAATCGGCGGCGTGCTGTGGTTTTCGTATTCGGACGGAAAACTTTTTGTTGCGGCTCGCGAGTACCGCTATGTTTCCATGGGAAAATACGGCGATATCTCCGCCGCGTCGAAGCGTGCCGACGACGTGATAAAATCGGGCGGCGCGGGTTATCTGTACGGCAAGAGCGAATACAAGGTTATGGCGGCTTGCTACGCCGACAAGTCGGACGCCGACGAGGTGTGCGCAAGGCTTGTAAGCGCGGGCGAAACCGCCGAGGTTTTTACTGCGTCGCGCCCCGCGATAAGCGCGGAAAAGCCCAAAAGCAAAGCGATAGCCGCCCTTCTCAAAGAAATGCTTCCCAAGCCCGACGAGCTGTTCGACGAGCTGTATGCGGTGTCGGTCAAAGCCGACACGAAAGAAATATCCGAAGCGGCTGCTTTGTATGCCGTGCTCAAAATGAGCGTTACGGCGGCGAGCTATGCCGAAAAATGTTCGGAGCATGAGGAGAGAGCCTGCATTTATTTGAGCAAACTTTTGGGCGAAATATCGGAGTCGCTCGACAAACTCGCGAGAACGGAAAAGAACGTGGCGCAGTCGGTAAAATATACTTTGTGCGAAATAGCGGATATAATCTGCGTAAGAAGCGAAGAGTTTGCGAATAAATCCAAAAACTTGTCGTAAATACTTGAAAAAAAACGATATTTGTGTTATGATTAAATAGACGAAGTACGGCATCCGAAAATGATGGGATAGGCGTGGCGCGTCGCGCCCTTTTTTATGCGAGAGGGCACAAATAAAATTCAGGAGAATACAGGGTAACATGAGTAACAATTTTGTGGGTACGCCCGAGCAAGACAAAGCGTTCGACGAAGTTTTGTGCGAGCTTGAAACCGTTCCCGGACCGCTTATGAAAGCGCTTCAAAAGGCGCAGGAAATATACGGTTATCTGCCCATAGAGGTGCAAACGCGCATTGCGGACAAGTTCGACGTTCCGCTCGAAGAGATATACGGAATAGCCACGTTCTATTCGCAATTCAATCTCAATCCCAAGGGAAAATACACGATAGGCATATGTCTCGGCACCGCATGCTACGTAAAGGGCAGCGGCGACGTGCTCAATAAATTCAAAGAGAAACTCGGCATAGAGCCGGGCGAAACCACGCCCGACCGCAAGTTTACGCTCGACGCCACGCGTTGCATAGGTTGTTGCGGTCTTGCGCCCGTGCTTACCGTAAACGAAGAGGTGTACGGCAAAGTTACGGTTGACGACGTTGACAAGATACTTGCAAAATACAACGACTGAGCGGGCATAGACGGAGGAGAAATTTCATAATGAAAACATTGGAACAGTTACAGCAAATACGCGACCGTATGAAAGTTTGTCTTTGCAACAGAGCAATGGCGGGCGAATACGATATGGGCGCGGACCCCGAAATAAAAAAGCACATACTCGTTTGCGGAGGTACGGGTTGCACTTCGGGCAACAGCGTGAAGATTGCTGAGGAGATTAAAGCCGCGCTCGGCGAGCACGGACTCGAAAAAGAGGTAAAGCTCATCATGACGGGCTGTTTCGGTCTTTGCGCCAAAGGTCCTATCGTGGTTGTGTATCCCGACGGTTCGTTCTACACTCACGTTAAACCCGAGGACGCCCGCGAAATAGTGGAAAGCCACATAAAGGGCGGCGTGCCCGTCGAAAGGCTTTTGCACAGCGAGAAGGACGCGAGCGGCGTAGCCAAAGCCATAAACGAAACGTCGTTTTATAAGAGCCAAAAGAGAGTGGTGCTCCGCAACTGCGGACTCATAGACCCCGAAAACATAGACGAATACCTTGCTCGCGACGGCTATCTCGCATACGAGAAAGTTCTCAAAGAGATGTCGCCCGAAGAGGTTATAGAGGTTATCAAAAAGAGCGGATTGCGCGGGCGCGGCGGCGGCGGTTTCCCCACGGGCACAAAGTGGGAGTTTGCGCACAACTCGGTATCCAAGGTTAAATACGTTGTTTGCAACGCCGACGAGGGCGACCCCGGCGCGTTCATGGACAGGTCGGTGCTCGAGGGCGACCCGCACACGGTTATAGAAGCCATGATGATAGCGGGCTACGCCATAGGCGCGGAGCAGGGCTACATATACGTGCGCGCAGAATATCCCATAGCGGTGCATAGACTGGAAGTTGCGATAGGTCAGGCTCGCGAATACGGCATACTCGGCAAGAACGCCATGGGACTGGGTCACAATTTCGATATAGAGCTTCGTTTGGGCGCGGGCGCGTTCGTTTGCGGCGAAGAAACCGCTCTTTTGCAGTCTACCGAAGGCAAGCGCGGCGAGCCTCGTCAGCGACCTCCGTTCCCCGCGGTTAAGGGATTGTTCGGTCAGCCCACGCTTATAAACAACGTGGAAACCTACGGCAACATTACGCAGATAATACTCAAAGGCGCGGAATGGTTCGCCTCTATGGGCACGGAAAAGAGCAAGGGCACAAAGGTATTCGCGCTCGGCGGCAAGATTATAAACACCGGACTCGTGGAGATACCCATGGGCACGACTCTGCGCACCATAATAGAGGAGATAGGCGGAGGCGTACCCGGCGGCAAAAAGTTCAAGGCGGCTCAAACGGGCGGACCGAGCGGCGGCTGTATTCCCGCGTCGCTCATAGACACAAAGATAGATTACGACAATCTCATAGCCATAGGCTCTATGATGGGCAGCGGCGGACTCATAGTAATGGACGAAGACAACTGCATGGTTGACATCGCCAAATTCTTCCTCGAGTTCACCGTAGACGAGTCTTGCGGAAAGTGCACGCCTTGCCGCATAGGCAACAAACGCCTTTACGAAATGCTCGATAAGGTTACCAAAGGCACCGCCGAAATGGAAGACCTCGAAAAAATGGAGCAGCTTTGCTACTACATAAAAGAGAACTCTTTGTGCGGACTCGGTCAAACCGCGCCCAATCCCGTTTTGAGCACTCTCAGATATTTCCGCGACGAATACGTGGCGCACGTGCGCGATAAAAAATGCCCCGCGGGAGTATGCAAAGCGCTCGTTTCGTACAAAATCAATCCGGATAAGTGCATAGGTTGCACGCTCTGCAAACGCAATTGTCCCGTAAACGCCATTTCGGGCGAGCTTAAACAAACGCACTCTATAGACCCTGCCAAGTGCATTAAGTGCGGCGCATGTATCGCACGTTGCCCCAAAGGCGCGATAGAGAAGTAGGGAGGAACTCATGAAAAAGCAAGTTACACTTAAAATAAACAACGTAACCGTTACGGTAGACGAGGGCACAAAGGTGCTCGACGCGGCTCGCGCCGCGGGCTTCGATATACCCACGCTGTGTTATCTCAAAGACGTGTGCAACGACGGAAGCTGCCGCGTTTGCGTGGTGGAAATAAAAGGCATGCGCAATCTCGCCGCGTCGTGTTCCACCGTGGTTCGCGACGGCATGGAGGTGTTTACCAACACCCCCAAGGTGAGAAACTCGAGAAAAACCACGATAGAGCTAATCCTTTCCAACCACGAGAAAAAGTGCCTTTCGTGCGTGCGCAACGGCAACTGCGAACTGAGCAAACTCAGTCAGGAATACAACTGCGACCCCGTGGCTTACGAGGGCGTAACCAACAAGTACGAGCTTGACGACAACAATCCGTATTTGGTGCGCGACAACAACAAGTGCATACTGTGCCGCAGATGCGTAGCCGTGTGCAACAAGATACAGGGCGTGGGCGTTATAGGACCTAACGGGCGCGGCTTTAATACCCATATAGGCAGTGCGTTCGAGCGTTCTTTGGATAAAGTTCCTTGCGTTGCCTGCGGTCAGTGTATAAACGTGTGCCCCGTGGGCGCGCTTACCGAGCGCGACAACACGCACGAGGTGCTCGACGCCATAGCCAATCCCGACAAATACGTAATAATCGGCACTGCTCCGTCGGTGCGCGTGGCGGTGGGCGAAGAATTCGGTTATCCCATAGGCACGGACGTCGAGGGCAAAATGGTGTCGGCTATAAAGGCTCTCGGTGCGGACAAAGTGTTTGACGTAGACATGGCGGCGGATATGACCATAATGGAAGAGGGATACGAACTGCTCTCGAGGCTCAAAAATCCCAACGCCAAACTGCCCATGATTACGAGTTGCAGTCCGGGTTGGATACGCTATATAGAATACTACTATCCCGAACTCATAGACCACCTTTCCACCTGCAAATCGCCCCAACAAATGTTCGGCGCGATAATGAAAACGTACTACGCCGAGAAATTCGACATAGACCCCGCAAAGATGGTTGTGGTTGCTGTTATGCCTTGCACGGCGAAGAAATTCGAACGCACGCGCGACAGTCAGTCGGCAAGCGGCTATCCCGATATAGATATAGTGCTCACCACGCGCGAGCTTGCCAAGCTCCTCAAAGCTCAGGGCATAAACCTTGCGGCAATGCCTGAGAGCGAGTTCGATAACCCCATAGGCGAGGGCAGCAGCGCAGGGCTTTTGTTCGGCGCAACCGGCGGCGTTATGGAAGCCGCGCTTCGTACCGTTTACGAGGTTGTAACGGGAAAAGAACCCGAAAAGCTCGAGTTTAAGGCTGTGCGCGGCACAAAGGGCATTAAAACGGCTGTTATAGATATGAACGGCACCAAAGTGAAAGTTGCGGTTGCGCACACTCTGCAGAACGCCAAAGTTATAATGGAGCAGATAAAGGCGGGCACGGCGGATTATCAGTTTGTTGAAATAATGACTTGTCCCGGCGGTTGCGTAAACGGCGGCGGTCAGCCCATACATTCGGCTAAAACGCTTAACACGACCGATATTAAAACGCTTAGAGCCAAAGCCATTTACAAGTCGGATAAAAAAGCCGCGTTGCGCAAATGCCACGAAAACCCGATAGTAAAGACTTTGTATAAAGAATATTTCGGCGAACCCAACAGCCATAAGGCGCACGAGGTTTTGCACACGAAATACACGAAGCGCACCAAATTCGAATAATAAACAAGTTTGTAAAAAAATAGGAACGGAAGCCGTAAAATAGCGGCTTCCGTTTTTTCTCGGTTTAGTTTTCCTTGACAAAACCGCGCCGAAGTGGTACTATATTTTGTACAGTAAGTTCAGTACAAGGAAGTGAGCCGAAGCAATGAAATGTCCCAAATGCGGACACGATATGGGAAAGAGCGCGAAATGTTTGCGTTGCGGCTATACGGTAAAAGCCGTAATTCCCGTAGAGCCCGATAAAATCGAACACGAGCAGTCCGCAGAGGAACGCCGCGAAATAGACCCCAAAAACGTCCGTATGTCGCGTTCGGGCGGCGGTATTTTCGAAGATATCTTCGGCGGCAGTATTTTCGGCAATCTCGGCAATATATTCGGAGGATTGTTCGGCGGTTTCGGACTTTTCGACGACGAGCCCGACGGATACGAATACGACCCCAAATATTACGACGATTTCGGCAACGAGATTTATATTCCCGACGAGTTCGAGAGGGAGTCGGTGGAAATAGCCGACGTGGAAATTTTGGAAGAACAGCCGCACCGTAGCGAAGATAAAGCAGAAGAATACGGCACCAACAAATCCCGCAAGCATAAGCACAAGCCGCACAAAGACCGCTCTTGAAATTTTTTATGCTTTTTTCTCAAAATCGCTTAATATCGTTTGACAATTTTACGTATATTTGATATTATATTTAAGCTGTCGTTTGCGGCAAACGTGGGGGTATAGCTCAGCTGGTAGAGCACCTGCCCTGCAAGCAGGGGGTCAGCGGTTCGAATCCGCTTACCTCCACCACGAACTCATCGCCGCAAACGAAAGCATTTATTTTTAATAAAACATTATAGGAATGTAGCTCAGCAGGTTAGAGCACCACCGACTGCTACGTAGCACGAGCGAAGCGAGTATAAGGTGGGGCGATAGGAAACAATACAAACACATAAAGGAATGTAGCTCAGCAGGTTAGAGCACCACCCTGATAAGGTGGGGGTCGGTGGTTCGAGTCCACTCATTCCTACCAAAACGGCATAAAAGCCGTTTTTTTTGTTTGTAATAAAAAGTATGGGCAGGTTAGAGCGTAGCCTGCCTTTTTATTGCGTTTGAGCATATAAAAAAAGTACGCCTATTTGCTTAATAGATGTACTCTTACTGTGTTGATTATAGCATTAAAGTTGCATAAAGTCAAGAGGGTTTTTGAAAATTTCACAAAAAAATTTGCAAATTCCACTCAAAACCGCATAAAACCGCATTAAAACCACATTGTCGCATTCGATTAAATCGAGCGCGGCAATTTTCTTATTTTGAATTTATACATCTATTAAGCAAATAGATGTATAAATTCGTTTTCGGTACTCGTGTACTTTGGGTAATCGTTACACGTGTACCGCAACGGCGTTTCAATAATTCCGCATGGAAAAGGAGAGAGGTAAATGAAGAAGATAGCAAGTGCGATAATAACGGTGCTGATGGTTATTACGGCGGCGTTTTCGTTTGCGGGTTGCAAGGTGAGCAATACGCAAAAGCCCGACGGCGACGTAAAACCCGACGACAACAAAGAGGCGAGCGTATTTCTCAACGTGGGCGTATTGCAACGGGCAAGCGAAAAAAACCTTATGCAAACGTGGATAAACGCGTTTCAAAAGTTGCACCCCGAGGTTAGCATAACCATAAGCAAGCAATACAGCTCGATGGACGCACTCATTGGGTACAAAACTGCTAACGCTTTGCCCGATATCTGCTGGACTGCGGGCGACCAGCACGCAGAATATTCCGACCCCAAAAACATGGGATATTTCAGAGACCTCTCCGACGAAACCGTGTTTGAGGGAAGCGCGAAATTCTTCTCGGGATTTTACGACGAACTCATAGACACAACGCACATAAACAGCGAAGATAACGGCATTTGGTTTGTTCCGCGCGACTATAACAAGCTCGTGATTTATTATAACAAAACCGTTTTCAAGCAAATGGGTATAGATATGCCTACCGACGATTGGACGTGGGAAAAATTCACCGATACTTGCGACAAGCTCGTTGCGGGTGCAAACGGAGTTAAGTGCAAAAAAGCTATAGAGTGGCGAAATTGGGCGCCCGTGCACTACACCATGGTTAAAAATTTCGGCGCGGATTACATAAACGACAGCGGACGCTTCATATTTGACAGCGCGGAAGGCAAAGCCTGCTATGAGTGGTACCAAAATTGGGTGAATGGCGTTGCGCTTACCGGTCAGGGCGGTACGTTCGGTTCGTACAGCAATAAAAGCGCGGCAACTCCCGCCGCGGCAATGATGATAGACACTTACGCAAACTTGAGCGACTACGCGACGCGTGCGGAAATGAACAATTGGGAACTTGACGTAGCGGCGTTCCCCAACTTTGTGCAAGAAGGCGGAAGCGAGGGATTTGCCGGAGTAGGTTGTAGCGGTTACGCCATAACCACTACTTGCACCGATGAAACCAAACTCAAATGGGCATGGGAGTTTTTGAAATATTGCATGTCGCTTAAAGGTTACAACGAGGTTGCGGAACTCGGCGTGCTGTGTCCCGCTCTCAAAAGCATGCGCACAATGGGCGAGTGGCTCAATTACGACGTGGGCGGCACGGTTATAAACTACAACGCCTATGTTTCCGAGAGCACGCAAGGGCTTGACGTAAACTTTCAGGGCAGACTAAAGTCTACAACAAATCAAGGACATCTCGTAACGGGTGCGCTCGGTTTTTGGAACAACGCAAACTCTGCGAGTTGGAATTCGGCGATAGCGGATTTCAAAGAATACTACGAAAGCTCTACGGGAATAAGATAGGTTGCAAAAAACAGTAAATGGTTAAAGCCGTAAAGAAAATCAAATGGAAAGACGAGGTTGTGGGGTGGTTGTTCATTCTGCCCGTAGTGTTGGGCGTGCTGATATTCACCGCCACGCCCCTCGTTTACGCCTTTATAGAGAGCTTTTTCGAAACGCCGCTCCGCGAGTTTTCTTTTACCGAGTGGGGCACGTTCGTAGGACTCAAAAACTATTACCGTAACTTTACCACGTACGCGTATTCGTCGCGCTTTTGGCAGTCGCTTAAAGTAACTGCGGTGTACGCCGTAATCAACGTGCCTTTGCAACTCGCGCTGTCGTTCTTGCTCGCGTTGCTCCTAAACCGCGAAATGCGGGGAATGAAATTCATTCGCGCTTTGTTTTATTTGCCCGTGCTAATTCCGCCCGTGTGCAGCGGCATACTGTGGAACCAACTTACCGACGTTAACTACGGCGTAATGAACAGCATACTCACGGCGATAGGAATAGAGGGCTGGGGCTGGTTCAACGAAGCCTCGTCGAGTATGCCGTCGCTCATATTTATAGGACTGTTCAACCTCGGCGGCAGTATGATACTTTGGCTCGCGCAGCTCAAAAACATACCCAAATCGCTGTATGAAAGCGCGCGTATAGACGGCGCGAACAAGTTCGTTCAGGTTGTGAAAATAACAGTGCCTATGTGCGCCCCCATGATAATCTACAACCTTGTAATGAGCATAATAGCCACTCTGCAAACTTACGACTTGGTGGCAACGCTCGTGAACATGGGCGGCGTGCAAAACTCGATGCTGTTTTACGTGGTTAATATTTATCAGTACCGCGTGGGGCAGTTCGGATACAGTTGCGCGTTGAGTTTCATTTTGTTCTTCATAACCGCCGCGCTCAGTTTGGTTGTTATGCGCTTTTCGAAGAACGCCTACTACGGAGAGGAGGGCTGAGGCATGCAGGCACAGATTACTATGCCGAGTCGCGGGCAAAAGAAGCGGCAACCCAAAGAAATCGCGGCGCGAGCCGCCAAGAAAACGGGCGTATACGTTGTGCTTCTCGCGCTTGCTTGCTTCTTCCTGTTTCCGTTTTTCATCATGGTGTGCTTAAGTCTGCTTACCGACGCCGACGTGTTCCAGCAAGTCGTGTTTTCGCCGAGCGGCACTATAGAAATAGGCAATTACCTGTCTATATTCACAAGCGGGTCTAAATATCTCGGATACTTGGGCAACACGCTTATAGTCGCCGTAATTCTCGCCGTGGGCGTGCCGTTCGTTTCGTCGCTCTGCGCGTTCGGGTTTGCAAAACTCAAATTTCACGGCAGAGACGCGGTGTACGCCATAGTGCTTGCAACGCTCATGATACCCGGCGTTATCACGCTTATACCGCTTTATGCGATATACGCCAAATTCGGTTGGCTCAACACGCTCACTCCGCTGTGGCTTCCGAGCCTGTTCGGCGGCGGCGCAACCAACATATTTTTGATGCGGCAGTTCATGCGCGGCATACCCAACGACCTGCTCGACGCGGCAAAGATAGACGGAGCTCACATATTCAGAGTGTATTTCACTATCGCACTGCCGCTGTGCGTTCCCATTATGCTCTACGTGGGGTATATGTCGTTCGTGGGCGCGTGGAACAACTTTATAGGACCTATGACCTACATAGACGCGGGTTCGAAATTTTCCACGCTCGCGCTCGGCATGTATAACGACTACGGACCGGTGAACGACACGTCGTACGCAAATTCCGCAATGGCGGCGGGCGTGGTAATGACTATACCTTGCGTGGCGTTGTTCGTGTTTTTCCAAAAGTATCTCATAGAGGGCGTTGCCGTAACCGGTCTTAAAGGCTGAAACAAGCGTATCGGAGGATAAGAGATGAAAAAGAGAAAATTTATTTGCATTGCGCTCAGTGCGTTTATGGCTTGCGCCGCGCTTATAGGGTGCGATTTCAAAAAGGGCGATAACGATAACAACGGCGGCACAATAAACCCGCCGCCCGCGCCTGCGGAAGAATACAAGTACGTGGACTACACGCCAGAGCACAGCTCGAAAACTCGCTTTGTGAACTTTGCGAGTCCGTCTTCGGGACTCGATTCCTTTTTGAACGAGTACGCCGAGCGGCACATGCGCGACAATCCCGACACCCGCGTGGGTACGGCGTCGGTGGGTAATTCCACGCGAGCCGCTTGGCGCGAGTGGGACAGCATGATAGGCGGCTGGTGGGACGCGTCCTCGCAAAACGGAACTATGACCGAGAATTTCGCAACCAACGACGCCGTGAACAAGTGGTTGGAGCTTGACGACTCCGTGGGCGTTAATTTCCCCGCGGCGCGTTCGATTGCAGACAATCAAGGATATATTTGGGGCGAGGCGTCCACAAACTTTGCCAACAGCTGGGGCATGGGTTGGGCGTTCCCCGACCACAAAGACGGCGGCAAGGCGTGGGATTTTACCGGTTCGAAGGAGCTTGCGGACTGGACGGTTGCGGGCGGCAACGACGTTGAAGCGAAAATTGCGGCGAGCAAATTGCAGATAACAACGGTAAACGCCGTAAATCAAATCAGTTTGGAAACCGATAAGTTCAACGTAACTCCCGCATACGCGCCATTTCTCAGAATAGGATTTTCCTTTTCGAGCACCGTTGCGGGAGTGGAACTCGACGATTTGTATGTGGAGTGGACCACCTCCGATTCGCCGCAGTACAGCGCGGACAAATGCGTGAAATTCTCCGACTTTTGCGTGCGCGGATTTAAGCCGAGCGCAAGCGTGGAACTTAAAGATTACGCGTTTCCCATGTATTTGTGCGATAAGTGGGGCGCGGAATTCGGCTCGTCGCGCAAGATAACGGGTTTGCGCATCACGCTCAAGGGTAAAAAGGCGTTTCGCGGCACTTTGAGCTTGGACTTTGTTGCTTCCGATTTCGACGACCGACAGCCGCTCAACAATTGCAATTACATACTTGCGGCAAAAAACAATCTCGAGTTTTCGCGTAACGAAGAACTGCTTAAAACGGTGCTCCCCAACGCACGCAAGGCAATGAACTTTTTACTCTATACTTTGGGCGGAAAAGACGGACTTATAAGCACCGAGTATCTCGTGGGGCATTTCAACGAGGGCTTGCACGAGTTCGGCACGGGCATAGGCAACGGATATTGGGACGTTGACGCCTTTCCCACGCTTAACCTTTATTGCAACATATCGTTTTACAACGCGCTCGTAGCCATGAAATATCTCGAAGATATGGCGGACTGTTACGGCATAGCCTTTGAAGAGGTTCGAACCGCGAACGCGCAAATGAACGGTTTCGATACTTACGGCACTGCGATTAAAGACAACCTCGGCTATTATATACAAGAATGTAAACGCCGCATGCAAACCGAGTTTTGGAACGAAGAAACGGGGCGTTTCCACGTTGGCAAATACGACGGGAGCGACGAGGTGCAAGACCACGGCTACGTTATGTTTAATCAGCAAATGATTACGAGCGGTATAGCCACGAAAGAGCAGAGCGAGTCCATACTCAAGTGGATTAACGGCGAGCGCACGGTAAGCGGCGACGACAGCACGGGCGAAGATATATACTACTACGAACTTGCGCCGCGTTTCAACACTCAAAACATAGACCCCGACTTTGTGTGGAAATACAGTTGCGGTTGGGACGGCAACGTACAAAACGGCGGCACTGCGCTCCACCTTGCGTATTACGACGTGCTTTCGCAAAGTATCGGAAACGTGCAAAAAGGATACGAACGTATTACGGCGTTGCAGGCTTGGTTTGAAAAGATAAAGGCGGCGGGCGGAAAGGGCAAAGAGTTTTACCGCGCGTATTACAACAACACCGATATACCGCTTCAGGGCAACTACAACGGCAAAGATATAAACGGACTTGTGGGCGTTGACTGCGAGTTTTTGGAAGCGGCTCTTTTGTTCAGAGGCGTGCCCGACGCGTTTTTCGGAATGAGCACCGAGGCGAACGGCACTCTTTGCTTTAAGCCCGATATGCCTTCCGCGCTCGATTGGTGGCGGCTCGAAAATCTCGTGTATTCGGGTTGTTATTACGACGTGACGGCAAGCAAGTATTTCGTGCAAATTTCGGGAATAGCTCAATACGGTGCTAACTCAGCCGAGGAAGCGCAACTCAGCGTTTCGTTCCGCGTGCCCGAATTCAAGTACGGCGTGTACGTAAACGGAGTGAAAACGTCGGCATACTCGCGCAAAGACGGAATTTTGAAAGTGATAGTTCCGTTCGAAAACGTAAAAGTGGAAATACGCGAAGAACTCTGACGGGTACGCAACATTGTAATTACATGAGGAAAGTACATTTCCACTGTCATTGCGAGGAGGAAAGTACATTTCCACTGTCATTGCGAGGAGGGCAAAGCCCGACGAAGCAATCCCAAACATGAGGAAAGTACAGCAACTGTACGTGCTCCATGCAGGAGATTGCCGCGCTCACTGCGTTCGCTCGCAATGACATGATACATTTCCACTGTCATTGCGAGGAGGGCGAAGCCCGACGAAGCAATCCCACACATGAGGAAAGTACATTTCCACTGTCATTGCGAGGAGGGCGAAGCCCGACGAAGCAATCCCACACATGAGGAAAGTACAGCAAAGCAACGGAAAAATAAAAACCGGCAATAACGGCGCAAAGCCGATTGCAAATAAAAAAACTTTTGGAGGGTAGAAAAATGACAAAGAAAGGCTATATGCCTAAACTACTTGCTATGCTTATCGGCGCAATAATGTGCCTGTGCATGGCAACGGTTGCGTTTACCGCGGCGGGAGTCGTGGGCGCAAAAGCAGAGGGGGAAACGGAAACCGACCCCAACAAGCTAATTTTGGAAGAGGTGGACGAATTCAACACACTTGGTTACAAAATCGAAAAACAAAGCGGCGTGCTCGATGGAACCCCTTATGATTATGTTATGACTGTAGTTGATAATACCAAAGGTTGGTGGATGGTAAAGAAAGGTCAAAGCAGTAACTTGTTTTTCAATAATACCGATGAAATTGTTTGGAATATTACGACTCAATCCGGCAAGAATGTTAACGGCGGTAATTTTAAGTATTCAAAAGGGTTATCATTAACTTCTACAGACACAACGATTGGCGTATTCAAAACCAATAACACAAGCGGCTACAGCGGACTTTATGTAGAACAGGGAGACAAAGCGGAAGGAGACTCTACCGGAAGATTTAAGACGGGCGAGACTGTTATTACCGCAAAATTCAAAACGAGCAGTTCTTTGAGCTCTAAATGTGAAACGCATACCAAAGACCCTTGTACTTGCCATGTGGACGGAGCCGGAAACGGTGAAATTTTAACAGGAAAAAGTTTAAGTGTTTTGTATAGAGTTGTTCACGTGGACGATAACAAATTTACTTTCACGGGTGCAATGAAAGACGAGAACAATCCCAAACAAGGAATGTGGCTTAAATTTAACGCAAATGAAGTTTGCGGAGTTGCTACGGCGGATGCGGAGTGGACTCGTGCCGAACGCTTTATAGACAATCAGGATAGCGGCGGCAATACTAATTTCTTTTTTAAGGATATTTTCTTCTTGGAAAATTTTGACCTTGAGAGTGCAACCGCTGCGCCTACGGCTACGGAACTTGCCGGCAAAAGTTTGTATGATTTAATGTCGGGTGAAAACAAAAAGACGGATGGTTTTTTGTTCCAAACGGAAGTAAGACCTGACCATATCGAAATTTTTAAGGGAGTTAGAGAGAGTGCCGAAGACGAAGAGGGTAAATACGTCGATTTTGTTGCAGGCGATACGTTCTATTTGAAAGAAGGACTTTACTTGCTTGGTAAGGACGGTAACTCAAACTGGGCTACCGCTTACGAGGGAGGAGCGGATAACTATATAAATCGCGACCAGTTCTTCACGTTCGACGGCGAAAAGTGGTCTATAGACCAGTTCAGTACGGCTATATCGCTCGATAAAAAAGAAGCCATGATAGAGGTTGGCGCAAACGATACCATTACGGCAAACGTAGAAAAGGGCAAATTCGTTTCGGGCGAGGCGAGCACTCCCGTGTGGAGTTCGGATGACGAAGCCGTTGCAACCGTTGCGGGCGGCGTTGTTACGGGCGTTGCGGCGGGCACTGCCACTATAAAAGCGGAGCTTGCCGACGGCACGTATGCAACCGCAGAAGTAACCGTTGTGCGCAACGACGAAATAAAGAGCATAACTCTCGATAAGCGCAATATAACGCTTTACACGGGCGACGAGAACAACACCTACACGCTTGTGGCAACCATAGAGGGCGGCAGTCAGGCGTCTCAGGCGGTTACTTGGACTTCGGCTAATCCCGCCGTTGCCACGGTTGACGAGAACGGCAAAGTTACCGCAGTAGCGGAGGGCAGCACCAAAGTTACGGCTACGGCAGCCGACGGAAAAACCGCGGAGGTTACCGTAAACGTATTGCAGGCTGAAGAAGAAAATCCCCCTACGCCCACGCCCGGTCCCGACGATAACACCGACAACAAAGGCGACGAAACGAAAGATGAGGGCGGTTGCGGCTCTAATGTGCTCGGAACGTCGGCTATCGCCGCAAGCGTGCTTATGCTCGGTGCGGCAGTAGTGCTCTTTGCTCGCAAGAAGAACGCGGCAAACAAGTAAGTCGGAGCAAACACAATGACTAAAAACAAATTTTTCGCAATCCTTATGTCGATTGTTATGGCTTTTGCTCTTGCGGGTTGCGATAAGGAGTCGGGCGGCGGCAAACTGCCCGGCCCCGATACTAATCCGCCCGTGCACGCGGGGGCGCATCTTACCGCCTCGGTTAAGGGTGCGCCCGATTATTCGGAACACGATGGCGAGCTTATGCCAATAGGCGCATGGAATTCTTCGCCGAGCATTAACTACGTGTATACGGAAAAAGAGCTTTCTGCGGCGTCGGAGGCGGGCATACAATTTTTGTGCGACGTGCGCATATCGCGTTACACCGACACAAGCTCGGGGCGAAAAGCTCTCGTTGCGGCAATGGACGCTATAGAAAAATCGGGCATGAAAACGTTCGTTAATCTTTCGGGGCTTAGCTATACGGACGTGAAAAACACCGAACTCGTCTATAGCGAGCTGTTGCCGTATATGGAAAAGGATTTCTTTTTGGGCTTCAACTTTTGGGACGAACCGAGCGTTGATAGGTTCGAGTCGCTCGAGGTATCGGCGGCGGCGTATGCAAAAGA
Organism: Pumilibacter intestinalis; assembly: GCF_943193005.1. GTDB lineage: Bacteria > Bacillota > Clostridia > Christensenellales > Pumilibacteraceae > Pumilibacter > Pumilibacter intestinalis. Next base: position 120,359 of record NZ_CALPCH010000004.1, on the reverse strand, counting down.
TTATCCCGATAAAACGGGGTACGTAAATCTTTTGCCCAACTACGCCACAAACGGACAGCTCGGAGTGGGAAAAGACGGTACTTACAAAGGTTACGTGAACGGTTTCGCGCAAACGGTTTCCTCGGTGGATATGCTTTCTTACGACTTTTATCCGCTTGCGGGGCAGACCGACAACGGCACGGTGTTGTCGCACGGTCTGAACGGAAACTGGCTTGCTTCGCTCGAAGCGATGTCGGGCGCGGCGAAATCCGCGGGCAAAGATTTTTGGGTGTTTATTCAGTGCATGGATTTCAACAACACCAACCGTGCGCCGCAGAGCGTTGCGGATATCACTTTTCAAAACTATGTGAACATGTGCTACGGCGCGCGCGGCTTGCAGTATTTCAGCCTTACCACGCCGCCCGACGGCAAAGAGCAGTTCGGACCCGCCATGCTTGACAGGGAACTGAACAAGACCGCCAACTACTATTACGTAAAAGAGGCTAACGAACAAATCCAGTCGTTTGCGCATGCGTATCTTCAATTTACTTGGGACAACGTAATGCCCGTATACGGCACTGTGATAAACGATATATCGGCAACGGGGTTTGACCTGCTTTCCGATTGCATGACCGAGTCCGAGGATTTCGAGGTTACCTCCAACTTAGACGCGCTTGTGGGGCAGTTCCACGACCAAAACGGCTACAAAGGCTACATGGTAACGAGAGTTAGCGACCCTATGGACGGACTCACGGGCACGCTAAGCATGACTTTCAACGCGAGTCACGCGCTCGTTTACGAAGGCGGCGAATGCAAAACCGTGGAAATTCCGAGCGGCGTATACAAGTTCTCGCTCGAGGCGGGCGAAGGAAAATTCATAATACCGTACAACGCGTAAATTATAGCGCGTAATTAAGAGGAAAGGCAGTTTGTGCTTTTCCTCTTTTTTTAGTTTGAAAACGCTTGACTTATTTGCAAATGCGCTTAAAAAATAGCTTGCAAAATTCCTCGGCGTGTTGTATAATATTCTTTAAGGATAGTTTATGGGAAAACGCGCCGTTTTTGTAAAAAACAAATATTACACCGACTCGGGCATGGAGTACGTTTATAAGCGGCTTGCGGAAGAATTTCGCAGTCGCGGTATAACGCTCGAGCTTTCAGGCAATATTTATGCGAGCTATCCTCAAAAAACCTTAAGTTACGATTTCGGCGTGTATTGGGACAAAGACGTTGCCCTTGCCGAGCGGCTCGAATACGGCGGATTGCGGCTTTTCAACAGTGCGCGCACTGTTGAGCTGTGCGACGACAAGCGCAAGACTTTCGAGGCTCTTTGCGGCAAAATCGAACTCGTGCAAACCGTTTGCGCTCCGCTCGTGTACGACGTGTCGAGCGGCGACGACGGGCAGTTTTTGGATTTCGTTCAAAACGCGGTGGGGTATCCCGCAGTCGTAAAAGAAAACTCGGGCAGTCAGGGGCGGCAGGTGTATCTTGCGAACAACCGCTCCGAGCTCGAAAAATTGCACGCCGAACTTATGCGCAAGCCGCACTTGATACAAAGATTTGTGCGTGGCGAACGCGCCGGGTCGGATATTAGAGTGTATGTGGTGGGGCGGCGGGCGGTTGCCGCCGTAGAACGCTTGAACACCACCGACTTTCGTTCCAACGTGTTTATGGGCGGCGAAATGCGCATAGCCGAACTTACGCCGCAACTTAAGCAAATTGCGGAAATCGCGGCTAACGCGCTTAACCTCGAATACGGCTCGGCGGATTTTATTTGCGAAGACGGCAAGCCCGTATTCATAGAAGCCAACGGTTCGGTGTACATGCAGAGCGCGGAACGCTTGGGCATAAAACTCGCGCCCGCGTTTGTCGATTACATTGCGGAGGCGGTATATGGAAATTGCCGATAACGTAAAAAAGTTCCGCGAGCGTTTATTAAAGGCGTGCCTTGAGTGCGGACGGTGCGAAGAGGATATTACCGTTGTGCCCGCAACAAAGTGCGTTTCGACAGAAACGGTGCTGAATTTGCCGAAATTCGGTTTTACCGAGGCGGGTGAAAACCGAGTGCAGGAGTTTACTCGAAAGTACCGCGAAAATTCGGGACTTAACTGGCATATTATAGGTGCGCTTCAGACCAACAAGGTTAAATACGTTGTGGGCAAAGCGCGTATGATACAGTCGGTAGACCGAGAGTCGCTCGCTCGGGAGATATCGCGGCTGTCGGTGAAAAAGGGAGTGGTAACCGATATATTGCAAGAGGTGAATATCGGCGCGGAGCAAAACAAGAGCGGAGTGCCGCCGGAGCAAGCGGAAGAACTGCTTGCAAACATATCGAGCCTGCCCGGCATAAGAATAAGAGGGCTTATGAGCGTTCCGCCCGTGGGCGCGGCGGCAAAACTTTACGAAGATATGTATAAACTGTTTTGCGATTTGAAAAACAAATATAAAGGCATGGATACGCTTTCCATGGGTATGTCGGGCGATTTCGAGCTTGCGGTAAAATGCGGGGCAACCATGGTTCGACCGGGCAGAGTGCTGTTCGGCGAGCGCGTATAAACGAGAAACACTGCGGAGGAGCAAAGATATGAAATACGAAGATTGGGCGAGAAACGCCCGAAATTACGGCGGCGACGATAAAATGGAATATTTCGAGGACTCGCACCGCGGCGGCAATTTCGGGAGCGCGATGCCCGAATACTCTCAAACGCCCACAATGAAACAAACGGCTTCGTTTACTCAAAAGTTCATGTCTACGCCGTATTTTCAAAACGTGGTCGTTTACGAGCCGCGCACGCCCGAAGACGTGCAACTGCTCATAGACTACCTAAAACAGCACGAACCCGCGGTGGTTAATTTGGACAACGTAGAGCCTATCGCCGCACAGCGCATACTCGATTTCGTGAGCGGCGCGACTTACGCGCTGAGCGGAAGCGTGCACAGAATTGCGGGCAACATTTTCCTGTTGTCGCCCGAAGGAGTGGGAATTACCGTACCTTATGAAGCAAGATAACGCCGATAACTCAATAATAAAGTTTTTCAAAGCGGCTTGGGCTTATATAAAGCACGCCAAAATAGAACTGATAGTTTTGGTTGCTCTTTTTGCTTTGGACCTCATAACGAAAGCCATAGTGGGAAATAACATGTATCTCGGCGAGTCGATACAGTTAATTCCCAACCTGCTGTATATAAGATACGTGCGCAACACGAAAGCGGCGTTCGGCAGTGCGTTCGGACTTGAAAAGGTGCTAAGCCTCGACGCGATACGCATAATCTTCTTGGTAATCACCGTGCTTGCGGTGAGCGTGTTCGCCTATCTATTGTACCGTTGCCGCCGCAGACACATACTCATGCGTGTTGCAATCGCTCTCATCATAGCGGGTGCGCTCGGAAACTTTTTCGACCGATTGGTTTATCATTACGTGCGCGATTTTATAGCGTTCGAGTTCTTGGGGTGCGACTTGCCGTTGCTCGGTACGGCGTTTCCCGTGTTCAACGTGGCGGATATGGGACTTACGGTGGGAGTAGTGCTGTTCCTCGTTTATTTCATTGCCATTTACAAAGAGCCCAAAACCGCAAAGCCTACCGAAACGGTAACGGAGCTTGATACCTCCGCCATAGAAGAGAGTGACGAACGCGGCGAGCGGGAAACGCCCGAGCCTATAGATAACGCGGAACAAACCGCTGTGGCGGCGGTATCGGCGGAAAATCCCGACGAGGAAGGCGGGAAATGAGCGCAAAGTCGGCGTACACGGTTGCGGAGGGCGGCGAGCGTTTGGACGTTTATCTCGCGGCGGCAACGGATAAAACCCGTTCGCACATAAACCGACTGAACGACGGCGGCAATATTCTTTGCAACGGCAAGCGCGAAAAGAGCGGAAAAATTCTCAAGGCGGGCGACGAACTGCTCGTTATCGAAGAGGACGCGCAAATATTCGCCGAGCCGCAGGAGCTTCCGCTCGACGTGATTTACGAAGACTCCGACATAGCGGTAATAAACAAAGCGCAGGGCATGAGCGTGCACCCCGGCGCGGGAATAAAATCGGGCACGCTCGTAAACGCTCTCTTATACAGGTTCGGAACGCTTTCGGGCGCGGGCGGCGAAGTGCGCCCCGGCATTGTGCACAGGCTTGACAAAGACACCTCGGGAGTGTTGCTCGTTGCCAAAAACGACAAAGCGCACTTGTCGCTATCAAACCAACTGAGCCGCAGAGAGATGAAAAAGCTGTACGTAGCTTTGCTCGAAGGCAATCTCAAACTCGACTCGGGAGAGGTTCGCACCTACATAGGCCGCAGTCCGCGCGACCGCAAAAAAATGGCGGTGTTGCCGCACGGCAAAGAGGCCGTTACTTTTTACAGAGTAACGGAGCGTTTCCGCGAAAACTGCCTTGCGGAATTCGATATAAAAACGGGCAGAACTCATCAGATACGCGTGCACGCGCAGTATCTCGGGCATCCGGTAGTGGGCGACAAAACTTACGGTTACGCCAAACAAAAATACGATTTGCAAGGGCAGTTGTTGCACGCGCGGCAAATCACGTTCAAGCACCCCGCAACGGGCGAAGAACTGACCTTTTCCGCGCCGATACCCGATTATTTCCAAAGAATTATTCAAAAGTTAACAAACCGGGAGGGTTGATATATGAGATTTAAGGCATCGGTAATGAACGAAGAAGAAATGCGTCGTGCGCTCATTCGCATTTCGCACGAAATCATCGAGCGAAACCGCGGAGTGGAAAACCTTGTGTTCGTGGGCATACAAACGCGTGGCGTGCCGCTTTCGCGCGAAATATGCAAGATAGTGAAAGACGTGGAAAACGTAGAAGTGCCTTGCGGCAGCCTCGATATCACGCTTTACCGCGACGATTTTTCGCTCATAAGCGACCACCCGCAAATTAACGGCACCGATTTGCCGTTCTCCATAACGGGAGTTAACGTGGTGCTCGTAGACGACGTGCTGTATACGGGCAGAACGGTACGGGCGGCTATGGACGCCATATCCGAAATGGGCAGACCCAAGAGCATACAGCTTGCGGTGCTCGTAGACAGGGGCGGCAGAGAACTGCCCATAGGCGCGAACTACGTGGGCAAAACTCTTCCCACGTCGCGAAGCGAGCTCGTATCGGTGAGCGTTGCGGAAACCGACGGCAAAAACGGCGTAGATATTTACAGCGTGGACTAAAAAGGAACGTAATCTGAAATGCTAAAAAGAAAAGATTTGCTCGGGCTTAAAGATATAACCGCCGAGGAAATGGAAGAAATACTTTCCACCGCGGTGCAGATGAGAAAGATACTTGACCAAAACGTGAAAAAGACCCCGCACCTTCAGGGCAAGAGCGTTACCACTTTGTTTTACGAGAACAGCACTCGCACGCGCACCTCGTTCGAAACCGCGGCGAAGATAATGGGGGCGAACACAACCTCTATATCGGCGCAGACCTCGAGCGTGACAAAGGGCGAAACGCTTATAGACACGGGCAAAAACCTCGACGCTCTTCTTACCGACGTTATAATAATGCGGCATTCCATGTCGGGTGCGCCGCATCTGCTTGCCAAAAACGTGAAAGCGAGCGTGATAAACGCGGGCGACGGCATGAACGAGCACCCCACGCAGGCGCTTTTGGATATCTACACCATGAAGGAAAAGTTCGGCGATATCAAGGGGCTTAAGGTGGTTATAGCGGGCGACGTAAAGCATTCGAGAGTTGCTCGCAGCAACATATGGGGTCTGCGCAAGTTGGGCGCGGAAGTTACGGTGTGCGCCCCCAAAACCTTGCTTCCCGCGGGAATAGAAGAAACCGACGTGAGCGTGAGCACCGACTTGGACGACTGCATAGCGGGCGCAAACGTGGTAATGGGATTAAGGCTTCAGCTCGAACGCCAGCAGGCGGGGCTTTTCCCGAGCGCGGCGGAATACAACGCCTATTACGGATTGAACGCGGCGCGGCTCGACAAAGCGGACGGCGACGCCATACTCATGCACCCCGGACCGGTAAACCGCGGGCTTGAGATAGGCAGCGATATAGCCGACTGCGAGCAGTCGTATATTTTGCGGCAGGTTACGAACGGCGTTGCGGTACGCATGGCGGTATTATTCCTGCTCACGAGAGCCAAACAACAGTAAACGGAGACAGAGAGAAAAATGAGTTTGCTTATTAAGAACGGCATGGTTGTTTGCGGCGACGAAACCGTAGACGCCGACGTATATGCGGAAGGAAGCAAGATAGTTAAAATCGGCGCGAACCTCGACTGCGCCGCCGACAACGTGATAGACGCGAGCGGCAAAATAGTAATGCCCGGATTTGTGGACATGCACTGTCATTTGCGCGAGCCGGGGCAGGAATACAAAGAAGATATCGCGAGCGGCAGTGCGGCGGCTTTGCGGGGCGGATTTACCTCCGTTGCGTGTATGCCCAACACCGTTCCGCCCATAGACAACGCCGCGCTCGTAAAATACGTGCTTACCCGCGCCGCCGAGGTGGACAGGGCGAAAGTTTATCCCATAGGCTGTATCACCAAGCACCAGCAGGGCAAAGAGATAGCCGAAATGGGCTTTATGAAAGAAAACGGAGCGGTTGCCTTTTCCGACGACGGCAGACCGGTAGAGAACGCAAACATAATGCGGCTTGCGCTCGAATACGCTTCGGGACTCAAAACGCTCATAATAAGCCACAGCGAGGACAAACAGCTTGCCGCCGACGGAGTGGTTAACGAGGGACTCAATTCCACCGTTTCTGGGCTTAAGGGCATAACCCGCGCGGCGGAAGAGTGCATGGTATCGCGCGACGTGATACTTGCCGAAACGCTCGGCGCACGCATACACATAGCGCACGTGAGCACGCGCGGAAGCGTGGAAATAATAAGGCAGGCAAAGGCGCGGGGCGTAGCGGTTACTTGCGAAACCTGCCCGCACTATTTTTCGGCGACCGACGACGAAATACTCAACTACAACACCAACTCCAAAATAAATCCGCCGCTAAGGCTGCAGTCGGACGTGGAGGCGATAATAGAAGGACTGCGCGACGGCACGATTGACGCAATCGCCACCGACCACGCGCCGCATCATGCCGACGAAAAAAATCTCGAGTTCAATCTCGCGCCGTTCGGCACGAGCGGGTTCGAAACGGCGTTTTCGCTCGCCTATACCAATTTGGTGGAAACCGATATTATAGATATCGCGGCTCTTTCCAAACTGATGAGCGCGAACCCCGCCAAGATACTCGGAATAGGTTCGGGCGAAATAAAAGAGGGCGAACGCGCCGATATAGTGGTGATAGACCCCGAAAAGAGCTACACGGTGGACAGTTCCAAGTTTGTATCCAAGGGCAAGAACAGCTTGTTCAACGGTTGGAAACTCAAAGGCGCGGTGGAATACGTGATAGTGGACGGCATGCAAAAGGAGATAAAAAATTATGATAGATAAGCTCATCGAAGGCATAAAGAGTACGGGAAACCCCACGGCTGTGGGGCTCGATACCTCTTTCGACTATTTGCCCGACAACATGAAAAAGAATTGCCGCACGCCGCTCGACGCGGCAAAGGCGATAACCGAATTCAATCTTACGCTTATAGACCGGTTGCACAAACTCGTACCCGCGGTGAAAGTTCAGGTTGCATATTACGAAATGTACGGAGTTGCGGGAATGCAGGCGTTTGCCGACACTCTCGCCGCCGCAAAAAAGAGCGGACTCATCACTATAGCCGACTGTAAGCGCAACGATATCGGCTCGACTGCGGCTTGCTACAGTGCGGCGTATCTCGGAAAAACGAATATAAACGGCGAGGAATTTTCGCCGTTCGAAGCCGATTTTCTTACCGTTAACGGATATCTCGGCTCGGACGGACTCAATCCCTTTATTGCGGACTGCGAAAAATACCGCAAGGGCATATTCGCGCTCGTGAAAACCTCCAATCCGTCGAGCGGTCAGCTTCAGGATAAAAGCATGGAAAACGGCGCGACTTTGTACGAAAACATGGCGGAACTCGTCGTGGAGTGCGGCAAGAACCTTGTGGGAAAATACGGCTATTCGAGCGCGGGCGCGGTAATAGGCGCGACTCATCCCGCGCAGGCGCAAGACGTGCGCAAAAAGTTCCCGAGTTTGTTCTTTCTCATTCCGGGCTACGGAGCGCAGGGCGGAAGCGCGGACGGTCTTGCCGTGTGTTTCGATAATAACGGACTCGGCGGCATAGTAAACAATTCGCGCGGCATTATCTGCGCTTACAAAAAGGACAAATACAACGGGCAGACCTACGCGCAGGCGGCGGAAAACGCGGTAATCGAGATGCGCGAAGATATTTTCGGCGCGCTTAAGAGAGCGGGCAAAGCGAGATAAAAAGTGAAAGATATAGAATTTACCGTAGAGAGCAACATTTTTCTTACTAAGAGCGTGCTAGAACTCAAACTCGTTGCAAGCGAACAACTGCCCGAAATTCGTTGCGGACAGTTTTTGCACTTGAAAGTAGGCGGCGAATTTTTGCTCCGTCGACCGTTTTGCATTTACAAATTCGACTCGCACAGCGTAACTTTGATAGTTGCTGTGGTGGGCGGTGGCACCCGTCGCATTGCCGAGTTTAAGGCGGGCGACAAAGTGAAAGCGGTGCTTCCCATAGGCAACGGATTTACGCTCGGCAATGAGCACCGCAAAATATTGTTGCTCGGCGGCGGCGTGGGGTGTGCGCCGCTCGTAACCGTGCCGCTGACCTATCCCGACCGCGAGTATATTTCTTACATAGGTTTCGCAAATTCGGAAGCGGTAATGTTCGAAAAGGATTTCGGCGCGTTCGGCAAAACGGTGCTTTGCACCGACGACGGAAGCGCGGGGCGCAAGGGATACGTTACCGACGTGCTCCGTGAAGACGTGGAAAAGATAAAACCCGACGTTATACTCACGTGCGGCAATACTCCCATGCTTAAAGCGGCGGCTCGGCTTTCCGCCGAAACGAAGATACCCGCGTACATGTCGGGCGAAACACGCATGGGTTGCGGCGTGGGCGCGTGTTTGGTGTGCGCGTGCGCCGTAAAGCAAAAGAACGGCGAGATTGTGAACAAACGCGCGTGCGTTGACGGACCTGTGTTCAGTCTGGAGGAAATAATACTGTGAGCGAAGAAAAGAACATAGACACTTCGGTGGAAATCTGCGGAGTAAAGTTCCGTAATCCCATAATAACGGCAAGCGGCACTTTCGGCTTCGGAAAGGAGTATGCCGAATTTTACGATATAAACAAGCTCGGCGGCATTTGCACCAAGGGCGTAACCAAAGAAAGGCGCGAGGGAAACCCGTCGCCGAGAATTGCCGAAACGCCTATGGGCATGCTCAACAGCGTGGGACTGCAAAATCCCGGCGTGGACGGATTTATACGCGAGGACGTGCCCTTTCTCGAAAAGCTCGATTGCGTTGTGATAGCAAACGTAGCGGGCAGAACCGAAGAGGATTACTGCTACGCCGTGGAAAAGATAAGCGCGTGCAAGTGCGTTAAAATGGTGGAGCTTAACATAAGTTGCCCCAACGTAAAGGCGGGCGGAATGGCGTTCGGGGTATTGCCCGAGAGCGTGGAGAAGATAACCCGAGCGGTTAAAAAGCATTGCGCAAAGCCGCTTATGGTGAAACTTTCGCCCAACGTAGCCAACATTGCCGACAACGCCCGCGCGGCGGAAAACGGCGGCGCGGATTGCCTGTCGCTCATAAACACGGTGGGGGGCATGGCGATAAATTGGCGCACGCGTAAGCCCGTGCTCGCAAACGTGTGCGGCGGCTTGAGCGGACCCGCGATAAAGCCCATTGCACTTAAAATGGTTTACGAAACGCACAAAGCCGTAAAAATTCCCATAGTGGGCATGGGCGGAATAACCACCGCCGACGATATAATGGAATTTATGGTTGCGGGCGCGGCGGCGGTTCAGATAGGCTCGGCAAATATTTTCGACCCTTGCGCGGGCATAAACCTTGTCAATGAGTTGACAAATCTTATGAAAAGGTGTAACATAAATAATGTGCGCGAACTTACGGGAACACTTTCCGTATAATCGGTTTGCGTGAAAAGGAACTTTATGGCTCTTACCGACGAACAGATTTTACAAGTTTTCAAAAAGACCGAAGGTATACTTCACGGGCATTTCGTGCTCACGAGCGGTCGGCACTCCGATACGTATATGCAGTGCGCGAAACTGTTCGTTCATCCCGAGGAGAGCGCGTATTTGTGCGGAGCGCTTGCCGAAAAACTGCGCGAGTTTAACGCGGAAATAGTGGTTTCGCCGGCAGTGGGCGGCATAATAATGGGCTACGAGGTTGCCCGTCAGCTCGGCGTTCCCAACTTTTTCGCCGAACGCGAGGGCGGCAGTATGACTCTTCGCCGCGGCTTTGCGTTAAAAGCGGGCATGCGCGTAATAGTGGTGGAAGACGTTGTTACCACGGGCGGTTCGGTAAAAGAGGTTATGGAACTTTGCCGCAATGCGGGCGCGGAGATTGTAGCCGTGGCGTCGGTTGTGGACCGCAGCGGCGGACAGGTGGATTTCGGCGTGCCGTACTGTGCGCTTCTCAGTATGGAAGTAAAGAGCTACGAGGCGAGCGAGTGTCCTCTTTGCCGCGAGGGAAAAACTCCCGCGGTTAAACCGGGCAGCAGAGGTCTTAAATAAGTTAAACAATCATAAAAAAATTTTTGTGATATATACTAATCAAAAAGCAAAACGGAGTTTTTAAGTATGGCGGCAAAGGCAAAAAAACGTAATTTTCTTCAGGCTTATTTTTCGAATTTCGGAATTCGTCAGATATGCGACTTGCTCATGCTCGGCGGCGCGATTGTGCTTTTGGTGGGCATTTTCGTGAGCGACCTCGTAATAGCGGTGGGGCTGGGCATATATCTTGCGGCTTCCGCTTTGGCTATAGTGCGCAGCGTGCTCGTGCTCGCAAGCAAGATAAACCGCAGGTCGCCCGAGTATAAAAACGCAATTATAAACACCGTTATAATGGGCGTGATATTCCTCGTTGCGTTGTTCGGATTTATTTACGCGTTGGTGTAATTTTAAGATAAAAAGCATAAGAGCGTTTCTATAACCGAAACGCTCTTTTTTCATGCTTTATTCCCGTTCGTCTTTGGGGGTGACGAACACGGTTTTGTAGTCGGTGTATATCGCTTTGCCCGGTGCGCCGCCTTTGGGCTTGCTTACGAACTTTTTGAGAGTGTAGTCTACCGCCACATTGTCGGCAAGCCGTGCTTTAGAGTAGTAAGCGGCTATCTGCGCGGCGCGGATTATCACGCTTTGGTCTATTTGTTCGCCCGATACCGTTACGTGGCTGCCGTGAGTCTTTTGGGTGTGTAGCCAAAGGTCGTCGGCTCGAGCCGATTTTGTAACGCGGTCGTTTTGCGTGTTGGTTTTGCCCCAACGTATCACGCAGTTTTTGTATTTGAGTTCGCCGCCCGCCGCGAGCTTTTCTTTTTTCTTTTTGGATTTTTGTTCGCGAATCAGATTTGCCGCGGCAAGCTCGGATATTATTTCTTCCAATCCTTCTTCGTCGGTGTAGGCGAAACTGTCGAGCACCGAGTTGTAGTATTCTATATCCGCTTCGGTTTGCGCGATTTGGTCTTCCACCATGGAGAGAGTCTTTTTCTTTTTGGCGTACCGTTTGAAATACATTTGCGCGTTGTATTGCGGCGATTTGCTTGCGTCGAGTGCTATTGCGATATTTTGCGGCGGATTTTCGTAGTAGTTTTCCGCCTCCAAAGTTTTCATGCCTTGCTTGATTTTGTATATGTTGGCTATTATCAGTTCGCCGCAAAGTCTGTCGTGCTCGGCGTCCGACGCTTCCTCTTTGCGAGTTAAGAACAGCTTGCGCTTTTTCTCGGCGCGAGCTATGGCGTTGCGCACGACGGTTTTGGGTACGTGCCCTTTTTCCTGTATGCGTCTGTCGCGGTCGAGCGCGAAATAGTATTCGTCCATGGCTTTGTTGAGAGTGGGGAAATATGCGTATTCGCCGCCGTCTGAAAAGGGCGCGAGCCAAAAGTCGGACTTTCCGTCGTCGCCGCGCCTTATGCAGGGGCGAAGATTATTTGCGAGCGAGTCGAAATCGAACGCGGCGCAAAGTTTTTCTTTTTGTTCGCTATCGAGCGAGTCGAAATATACTCCGCCCAAAGTTTTCTCTGTTATCGCTTTTATCGTAGCCGGAGCGAGTCCCGCCGCGCCCGCGAGAATATAGCCGCTCAAGTTGCCGCCTTCGAATTTGTTCAGTAGATTTGAAAACGCCTTTTTGTCGAAAACGTCGATTTTGTTTTGGGGCGGAGGGGCGCAGTATTTAAGCCCCGGCAAAACGGGTCGTTTTTCACTGCTTGCGGGCGAGATATGTTTTATGCACTCGGATATCTTGCCGCTTTCGTCGCACAGTATCACGTTGGCGTATTTGCCGAGGATTTCGCACACCAAAGTTTTGTCTTCCTCGTAGCCGAGGTCGCCGCGTGCTTTGAGCTTGAAAAATAGAATGCGCTCGCCGTGCATGGAAGAAACGCTTTGTATCACCGCGCCGCCTATATGTTTGCGAAGATGCATCAAAAACGCGGGAGCGTTGAGCGGATTGTTTTTGGGTGCGCGGTCGGAAAGATGAACGCGCGGCAAAGAGGGGTTCGCGCTGAGTATAAGCGCGTGCCTTGCCGAGGAGTGGACGAAAAGCACTATTTCGTCGGGCTCGGGCATGGTAATTTTGTCTATTCTGCCGCCGCCGAGCGCGGAATTCAGTTCGGCGGCAATTATGCTTATGTGCAGTGCGTCGGCGGGCATGGTAATTCTCCCGTAATTTTCTTACTATCAAGTATAAACTAAGTTCGGGTAATTAGTCAATACAATTTGACAAAAGTTACCGCGTGTGTTATCATAATTAGGTACGATTTTTTGGAGGTTACAATGGAATACAAAATTGAAAGACAAAAGGGCAGCGTAAAGTTCGTTTTTACCGTGCCTAACGCAGAGTGGGACGAGGAAATTAACGCCGCTTATATAAAGACGAAAGCCAAATACAATATCCCCGGATTTCGCAAGGGAAAAGCTCCTCGCAAGTTCATAGAAAACATGTACGGACCTACCGTGTTTTTCGACGAGGCGTTTAATACTTGCGCTTCTAAGGCATACGGCAAGGCTCTTTCCGAAAACGAGGATATCTATCCCGTAGACGAGCCCAAAGTGGATATAGAGAATTTCGGCGCCGACGCCATGGTTTTCGGTATATCGGTAACCGTAAAGCCCGAAGTAACGCTCGGGCAGTATAAAGGACTCACCGTTAAAAAAGCGGAGTATCCCGTTACCGACAAGGACGTGGAAGAAGATATAGAGCGCAGTCTTAAAGCAAAGAGCAGACTCGTGGATATAACCGACCGCGCGGCTAAAAACGGAGACACCGTAAACATAGATTACAGCGGCAGCGTAGACGGAGTGAAATTCAACGGCGGCACGGCGGAAAAGCAGGAGCTTACGTTGGGAAGCAAATCTTTTATCCCCGGCTTCGAAGAGCAGGTTGAGGGCATGAAGATAGGCGAGGAAAAAGACCTCAAAGTTAAGTTCCCCGACGATTACCACGCCGAGGACCTCAAGGGCAAAGACGCCGTGTTTGCGGTAAAACTCAATTCGATTAAGTTCCGCGAAATTCCCGAGCTTAACGACGATTTCGTGAAAGACACCACAAAGTTCGAAACTGTGGCGGAATACCGCGCGGACGTAAAAAAGCGTTTGACCGATAGCGCAGAACGCAGAGCGGACAACGAAAACAAAAACAACATGATAGACGCAATCGTGGCTAACGCGAGCGTGGATATACCCGATTGCATGATAGAGAGCGAACTCGACTACATGTTGCAGGATTTCGAGTACCGTTTGGGTTATATGTACGGCGGCATGAAGCTGGACGATTACTTTAAGTACACGGGAAGCAGCAGAGAGGATTTCCGCAAAGACCGCAAGTCGGAAGCGGAAAAGGCTGTGAAAACCCGTCTTGTTATGGAAACTATTATAAAGACCGAAAAGGTAGAACCTACCGAGCAGGAAATAGATAAGCGCATAGCCGAAATAGCCGAACAGCAAGGAAAGACTCTCGAGGAATACAAGCCGAGCGTTTCGGAACATCAGCTTACGCACATAAAGAGCGACGTAACCGTGGAAAAGACGCTCAACGAACTCGTAAAGGCTAACGAATTCAAGGCGGAAGCAAAGAAATCGGAAGCAAAGAAAGAAACCAAAGAAGGCGCGGAGAAAAAGCCCGCGGCGGCAAAGAGCGCAACTGCGAAGACGACTTCCGCAAAGACGGCTACGGCAAAGAAACCCGCCGCCAAGAAAGAATAATTTTCGACGGAATAAATAAATGCCGGGGAGGATATAAATAAATAGTATGATAAAAAACAGTCTTGTACCAATGGTAGTGGAACAAACCAACAGAGGCGAACGTTCGTATGACATTTATTCCCGTTTGCTCGAAGACCGCATAGTTTTTCTTACGGGAGAAATAGACGATATAACCGCCGACCTCGTAATAGCTCAGCTTTTGCATCTCGAGGGCAAAGACCCTGACAAAGATATCAGTTTGTATATAAACAGCCCCGGCGGCAGCGTAACTGCGGGTATGGGCATTTACGACACTATGAATTACATTAAGTGCGACGTAAGCACCATATGCGTGGGCATGGCGGCGAGCATGGGCGCGTTCCTTTTGAGCAGCGGCGCAAAGGGAAAGCGTTTCGCGCTTCCCAACAGCGAAATAATGATACATCAGCCTTTGGGAGGAGCGCAAGGTCAGGCGAGCGATATCGCAATTCAGGCGGAGCATATTCTCAAAACCAAGAAGAAGATGAACAAAATTCTCGCCGAAAACAGCGGACAGCCGCTCGAGAAGATAGAACGCGACGTAGACAGAGACTATTATATGACTGCGGAAGAAGCGCACAAGTACGGTCTTATAGACAAAATATTCGTTAAACGCGCGTAATATACGGAGGTAGTATTTGAACTTAAACACACCCGAATCCAAATGCGCATTTTGCGGCAAAGAACAGTCGCAGGTGGTGGAACTCGTATCCGGTCCTACAGGAGTGTATATTTGCGACGGTTGCATAGGTATTTGCAACGAGATACTCTCGGGCAGGATAAAGAAATCCGCCGAACGCGCCGCCGTGAAACTGCCTTCGCCCGAGGAGATAAAAAAAGAGCTCGACGAATATATAATCGGGCAGGACGTGGCGAAAAAGGTGCTCAGCGTGGCGGTATACAACCACTACAAGCGCATTAACTACAACGCCGCGCACCCGCTCAAGGGCAAGGGCGCAAAACGCGATATAGAGCTTAAAAAGAGTAATATTCTTATGCTCGGTCCCACCGGTTGCGGAAAGACTCTTTTGGCTCAAACATTGTCTAAAATTTTGGACGTTCCTTTTGCCGTTGCCGACGCGACTACGCTTACCGAAGCGGGGTACGTGGGCGAAGACGTGGAGAACGTACTGTTAAAACTGATACAAAACGCCGATTACGATATAGAGCGTGCGCAACGCGGTATTATATACGTTGACGAGATAGACAAAATATCCCGCAAGAGCGAAAACGTGAGCATAACGCGCGACGTGTCGGGCGAGGGCGTGCAACAGGCTCTCTTGAAGATAATAGAGAGCACCGTTGCGAGCGTGCCTCCGCAGGGCGGAAGAAAGCACCCGCAACAGGAATGCCTTACCATAGACACCACGAACATACTGTTCATATTCGGCGGCGCGTTCGTAGGGCTGGATAAGATAATTTCCAAACGCGCAAACGCGGCTTCGCTCGGGTTCGGCGGCGAAATCGTTTCCAAAACCGAAAAGGACTCGGCGCAGTGGCTCAAAGACGTTCAGCCGCAAGACCTCATACAGTACGGGCTTATTCCCGAATTCGTGGGCAGAGTGCCCGTAACCGTCAGTCTTAACGACCTCGACAGCACTGCGCTTGTGGAAATACTCACAAAGCCGCGCGACGCTCTCACCAAACAGTATAAGAAACTTTTGGAGATGGACGGAGTGGAGCTTGTGTTCACCGACGACGCCGTGTCGGCTATAGCCGAAAAAGCCATAGAGCTTAAGACGGGCGCGAGAGGGCTTAGGGCAATCGTGGAAAACTGCATGCTCGACGTTATGTATAAAGTGCCCACCGATAAGACCATAATCAAAGTGGTTATAGACAGGGAGTGCGTAGAAAGCGGAATAATGCCCGACCACATAATGCGGGCGAGGGAACGTGCGTCTGCTTAATCGCATATAAATATAGGAAACTCTTGAAAAGGAACCGAATATTCGGTTCCTTTTATGATATAAAGTGAAAACACGGTGAATAAATTTGACCGAAAAACCGCTTGTATGTTTTGCTCCGATATGATATAATATATTTGTGGAGATATAGCTATGGACGAAATGACTTATAACGATTTGACCAAAAACGGAATTCCTCCCATTAAACCGGCTTTCAAAACCATAGTTTTGAGAGGCGTTGTGGTTTTTCCCGGGCAAACCGCCATGTTTGACCTCGGGCGCGACAAATCGGTGGTTGCGCTCAACAAAGCGGTGGAGAGCAATCAGGAAATATTTTTGGTTGCGCAAAAACACGCCAATTCCGCAAATCCCGCCCCTAAAGATATTTACAAGGTGGGGTGTTTGGCAAGAATTAAGCAGATAACCAAATTGCCCAACGATACGTTCCGCGTGATAGCGCAGTGCACCAAGCGCATGGAGATTGAAAGTTTTTCGAGCATAACTCCTTATTTCGAGGCGGTGCTCAAAGAATTCACCGCCCGCCCGAGCGAGGATATACTCGTTGAAGCGGTAAAGCGCAGACTTTCCGAACAGCTCGAGAAATTCAAAAAGCTTGATAACAAGATGCCCGCCGAAGCCGTGCGCTCGCTCGACGTAAACGACGTGCGCTCGTTCGTGGGCGCAATGGGCACGTATTTGTACAAAAGCGACGGAGAAAAGCAAAAACTTTTGGAAACTCCCGACGAGTACAGTCAGCTCGAAGATATATATACCGTTATGGTGCGCGAATGCGAAATAATGGCGGTGGAAAAGAAGATTAACGTAAAAGTTCGCGAAAACATCGATAAAAATCAACGCGAATATTATTTGCGCGAGCAGATAAAGGCGATACACGACGAACTGGGCGAGAACGCCGACGAAATAGAAGAATACCGCGCCCGCGCCAAATCGCGCGAACTTCCCGAGGCGGTAAGCGCAAAGATAGAAAAAGAGCTTTCGCGCATGGAGAAAATGAACCCCACTTCGCCCGAGGCGGGAGTGAGTCGCACGTATATAGAGTGTTTGCTCGATTTGCCGTGGAAAGAGGAGTCGGACGACAATCTCGACTTGGAGAGGGCGCGTAAAATTCTCGACGAGGACCATTACGGGCTCAAAAAGGTTAAGGAAAGAATAATAGAGTATCTTGCGGTGCACAAACTCACCAACGACCTCAAAGGTCCCATACTTTGTTTCGTAGGTCCTCCGGGCGTGGGCAAAACCTCGGTTGTGGCGAGCATAGCGAGAGCATCCGGGCGCAAGTTGGTTTCCATGAGTTTGGGCGGCGTGCGCGACGAAGCGGAGGTGCGCGGACATCGCCGCACCTATATAGGCGCGTTGCCGGGCAGAATAATAAGCGGCATGAAGCAAGCCGAGGTGATAAATCCCGTGTTCTTGCTCGACGAGATAGACAAAATGTCGTCCGATTTTCGCGGCGACCCCGCCTCTGCTATGCTCGAGGTGCTCGACCCCAACCAAAACGGCGAGTTCAAAGACCATTATCTCGAAGTGCCGTATAACCTCGGCAAAGTTATGTTCGTAACCACCGCGAACACGCTCGACACAATTCCCGCTCCGCTTTTGGACCGAATGGAAGTGATTGAGCTTTCGGGGTACACCTACGAAGAAAAATTGCAGATAGCGAAACGCTATCTCGTGCCCAAACAGCTCGAAGCCAACGGCTTGAACGCTCAAACGGTGAACATTCCCGACGCGGTGCTGTTGCACATAATATCGGGTTACACGCGGGAGAGCGGCGTTCGCAACCTCGAGAGGGAAATAGGCACGGTGATACGCAAGATAGCCGTTAAAGTGGTTGAAAACGGGATTTCCGTTCCTCAGCATTACGACGTAACAAAAGCGGATATAAAACAGTATCTCGGCGTAATAAAATATCACGACAACCGCAAAAACGAAGCGGACGAGTGCGGGCTTGCCACCGGTCTTGCCTGGACGAGCGTGGGCGGAGTTACTCTAAGCATAGAGGTTGCGGTAGTGCCCGACGGCAAAGGAGAAATAATACTCACGGGCAGTTTGGGCGACGTAATGAAAGAGTCGTGCCGAACCGCGCTTACGCTCGTGCGCTCGCGGGCGGCGCAGTACGGCATACCGCCCGAGATGTTCAACAAATACGATATTCACATTCACGTGCCCGAAGGCGCAACGCCCAAAGACGGACCGAGCGCGGGCATTACCATGGCTACAGCCGTATTGAGCGCGCTCAGCGGCAAAAAGGTGGACCGCAACGTGGCAATGACGGGCGAGGTGACTTTGCGCGGCAAGGTGCTCGCCATAGGCGGATTGAAAGAAAAATCGCTCGCGGCGTTCCGCGCGGGCGTGAAAACTCTCATAATTCCGTCGGAGAACCGCAAAGACGCCGACGAGCTTCCGCTCGAGGTAAAGAAGAACGTAAAAATAATATGCGCGGACACCGTAGACGACGTGTTTGCCGCCGCGCTCGTATAAAAGGATACAGATGAAAATAGTTTCCGCGGAATTTATAACAAGCGTTGCCGCGCTCCCCAAATACAAGGAAGCGGCGGAGCGTTACGACTGCCCCGAGGTGTGCGTTGTGGGGCGTTCCAACGTGGGCAAGTCAACCTTTATAAATTGCGTGACGGGAAGAAAAAAGCTCGCGAAGGCGTCCGTTACGCCGGGCAGAACAAGGCTTATAAACTTGTTCGACCTAAACAAAGGCTCTCTCGTGCTCGCCGATTTGCCGGGCTACGGCTACGCCGCCGCGCCAAAGTCGGAGCGGGCGAAATGGGCGGAGCTTATAGAAGGGTATCTTACCTCGTCGGTTAAGCTCAAGCGTGTGCTCGCGCTCGTGGATATCAGGCACGAGCCTACCGCTCTCGACAAGCAGATGCTCAAATATCTTTTCGTTTGCGGACTGCCGTTTACCGTGGTTGCCACAAAGTGCGACAAACTTTCCAAATCGCAGATAGGCAAAGCGGTGCAAACCGTGGCGACTTCGCTTTCCGTGGGGCGCGATAATATAATCGTGTTCTCGGGCGTAAGCGGAGAAGGAAAAGCGCAGGTGGAAGAACTGTTTGAAAATATAGCGCAAAGCGAGTAACGCAATTGACGCCTTCCGCATAAATATATCCGAACGGATATATCGAGGGAGGCTTTTTATATGGCAAACACGTTGAGAGCGGGGCGCATAACGGGCGACCCCGCGGCGGGACTTTGCGAGCGCATGTGCATCGAGGTTAAAAGGGTGTTCGACGGTTGCCGCGAAAGCGTGAGCAATCAAAATTTCACGTTGGAGCTAAACGGAATACCGCCGCAAGCCGTTCCGCCGCTCACCTTTATACGCGCCGAAAGCCACGGAAACGCAGTGTTCACGCTTTCGGACGAAGAAAATCTCGCGAACGGCAAAACCTGCTTTTCGGGCGAGGTTTCCATACCCGTGATAGTTACCTTTGCCGACTCGCTCGGCAACAGGTATACAGCTACGAGTAACGTGAGATTTTTCAGAGAGTTCGCACTCGGAACTCCCGCAAATTCCATCGTGCCGTATTCGTTGGAGGTTTTCGTTGCGTTTTTGAGCACTATAGGAAACTTTATAAGTCCCGCGGCGGTGTCGGTTAACGCGTGCTACGTGCTCATAGCCAAGGTTATCGTGCCCACCGATATCCTCGTGCCCACATACGGGCGTTGCGTTTATCCCGATTGCACCGACTGCGGAGAAAACACGTGCAACGCGTTTTTGGGGTTGCCGCTCTTTCCCGATTGACCGAAAACAAATTGCTCGATACTCTTGCGTTTTTCGGTCGGAAATGCTATAATGTTTTTATGAAAGTTTTTGCAATCGGCGACCTTCACTTGTCGGGTAACAATCCAAAGCCAATGGATATATTCGGAGCTTCGTGGGCTAACTATCTCGAGGAGATAGAGGCGGACTGGCGCGACAGGGCGGGCGAGGACGACGTGGTTCTCATAGCCGGCGATATAAGCTGGGCGATGAACCTTGCCGACGCAAAAACCGACCTCGATTACATATCTTCTCTTCCCGCCAAAAAGGTAATGATACGCGGCAATCACGACTATTGGTGGAAATCGATAGGCGCGGTGCGCTCGTCTTTGGGGAGCGGAACTTACGCGGTGCAAAACGATTGCTTGCGCATAGGCGAACTGCTCGTGTGCGGCAGTCGCGGTTGGACAACCCCCGAAAGCTCGGGCGGCGCGAGCGCGGAAGACAAAAAGATTTACGCCCGAGAAATTCAGCGCGTAACGCTGTCGCTCGAGGCAATGAAAAAGATGAGAAAAGAGAATGACCGTGTTGTAACGATGATACACTTTCCGCCCTTTAACAGCCGTTTCGAAGCGTCGCCTTTTACGCGACTGTTCGAGGAGTACGGCGTGGATTTCGTCGTATACGGGCATTTGCACGGTAATCCCGGCAGAATGTGCTTTAGGCGCGAAATAAACGGCGTGAATTATTTTCTCACCTCTTGCGACCTCGTGCGCAACAAATTGGTGTATATAACGGAAATTCAGACCTGAAACAAAAAAAACGCGCTTCGCAATTACAGTAATTCCCATAGGGAATATAATAAAACGCAAATAAAAAGATTTAGACATAGCGTTAAGCTGTGCCTTTTCTGTACTTTTTTTCGTGGACGAACTAGGATATGTTTTATATTTCCCGCAAAATTCAATCGGTTGCGCTCTTTCATTTTTCGTGATATAATAATTGTACGATAAACAGTAATTTGGCGGAGAGAAAAATGAACGATATATTGGTATTTTCGGAAAGAGCGGAATTCCGAAATTGGCTAACTGAAAATTGTCTTTCTACCGATGGCGTTTGGCTTTTGTTTGGTAAGCACGGCAATCCGAAAACGATTAAAGCAGACGAAGCATTGGAAGAAGCCCTTTGCTTTGGTTGGATTGACGGACAAATGCAAAGCATTGATAACAATACCTATAAAAAGTATTTTTCTATGCGCCGAGCGAACTGCAAGTGGTCGGAGAAAAACAAGACTTTGGTAAAAGTTCTCGAAGAACGGGGACTTATGACTGACTTCGGCAGAAAGAAAATCGAGGAAGCAAAACAAAACGGACAATGGTATGCCCCGAAACCTGCGGCGGTTACGGAAGAACAAATTGCCGCGCTTGCCGAAATTTTGAAAGCCTATGAGCCTGCTTATACAAATTTTTCGGCAATGTCATTATCGGTAAAGAAAACGTATGTAAAAGCATATTTAGATGCCAAAACGGACACGGGGCGCGAAAAGAGAATTGCGTGGATGGTAGAACGGCTTAATAAAAATCTAAAACCGATGTAAGATAAATTTCAATTTATCTTTCTAAAAGGTTTGTAGTAAAAAGCTCTCGAACGATATGTTCGAGAGCTTTTGTCCTTGCTTGAAAGTATAACTCTTAATAATTTAGTTTTTTAATTCCCTATGGGAAGTGCGCTTTTGCAGAGCGCGATTTTTTATATTTTATTTGGCGGCGATAATTTCTATTTCCACCAGTGCGCCGAGCGGAAGCGCGGATACCGCAACGCATGAGCGGGCGGGAGGTGCGGACGAAAAGAATTTTGCGTACTCGGCGTTAACCTCCGAAAACTTGCTCATATCGGTTATAAAAACCGTGGTTTTAACCACGTTTGCGGCAGTCATACCCTGCGCCGACAGCAGAGCCTCTATATTTTTGAGCACTCTTTGAGTTTGCGACGCGAAATCGTCGCCGTCGAGTTTGCCCGTTTGCGGATTTATGGCAATCTGCCCCGAGAAAAATACGAAATCGTTTGTTTCGATACCCTGCGAGTACGGACCGATTGCTTGCGGGGCGAGCGGAGTGTTTACCGTTTTGCGAATTGCGTTTGCTTTGTTTTGTAAGTTCACCTTTTTTTACCTCGTTTAAGATTTTGCGTGAGCGGGGAATTGTTCGTGCGGCAGGATATCGAAGCCGTTTTCTTTGAGCTTGCGTATAACTTTTTCGCCGTGTTCGAAACCGCTTAACTCGCAACCGATATGCAGTATTGTTTCGTTAAGACCGAGTTCGGTGCTCATGCGGTCGTACTGAACGGATATAACGTTTGCTTGCTCGCGGGCGAGAATACTCGATACCTTTTCCAAACTGCCCGGTTTATCGGAAAGCACGAGTGAAAATTTCATTTGTCTGCCGCGGCTTACAAGACCTTTTTCGATTATTTTATGTATAAAGCCCACGTCTATGTTGCCGCCCGAGAGCACGCACGCGATTTTTTTACCGTAAAGTTCGTCCGACTTTTGCATGAGCGCGGCGGCAAGACTGGTTGCGCCCGCGGGTTCTACCACTTGTTTTGCGCGTTCGAGCAGCTGTATTATCGTTGAGGCTATTTCGTCGTCGGTTACCGTAAATATGCCGTCGGCGTATTCGTTTATTATTTTTGTGGTTATAACGCCCGGATTTTTTACGGCTATGCCGTCGGCTATGGTGTAAACGCCGCTTGTGCTTACGTGCGATTTACTCAAATAGCTTTGCCTTATCGCGTCGGCGCGTTCGCCCTGAACTCCGTATACTTTGAGTTTGGGGTTAATTTGTTTTGCGGTGAACGCAACTCCCGCGAGCAAACCTCCGCCGCCCGCCGGCACTATTACGGCGTCGAGGTCGGGCATTTGCTCCATGAGTTCGAGCGCAACCGTTCCCTGACCCGCGATAACTTCTTCGTCGTCGAAAGGGTGTACGAACAGACCGTTCTTTTCTTTTGCAATCTCCAACGCTTTGTTGTAGGCGTCGTCGTAACATTCGCCGCTGAGTATTACGTTCGCGCCGTAGTTTTCGGTTGCGGATATTTTGGCAATCGGAGTGGAAAGCGGCATTATTATATAAGATTCCAGTCCGAGCTTGCGAGCCGCGAACGCCACGCCTTGAGCATGGTTGCCCGCGCTCGAAGCGACTACGCATTTCGCGCTTTTTTCGTCTGCTATTTTGCTTATCTTGTTGTATGCTCCGCGCACCTTGAACGAGCCTGTTTTTTGTCTGTTCTCGCACTTGAGAAATATTTGCGCTTTGGCGGCTTTGGAGAAGGTTTCCGAATATTCGAGCTCGGTTGTGTGCGTTACGCTTTCGAGTCGCTCTTTGGCTTTGTATACGTCTTGCAGAGTCATTGGTATTACCGTCCGAAATATGTTTACGTATATGATATTACATAGCGACTTAAAAGTCAATCGCATTTATGTAAAATAGCTTGGAGTGGGCGCGGAAAAGTAAAATAAATAAAAAATTCAAAAAAAATGCGATAAAATGGGCAAAAGTGGTTGATTGTGGGCAAATATTGTGATATAATATACAGGTAATGAACGGTGAATGCCCGAAATGGGCGTTTTGCGGTTTATAACGGAAAACTGCCTCGGGGCAAAGGAGGGCAAACGCGTGTATTTCGGAGAATATCGGCATCAGATAGACGAGAAAGGCAGAATAAGAATTCCGCCCAAGCTCAAAGCTCAGCTCGGCGAAAATCCTTTTATTACGCGCGGTTCCAACAATTGCCTTATCGTGCTCCCGGAGAAAGACGCGGTGCGCATATTCGACGAAAAGTTTCGCTCTCTCGACCTGCTTGACCCCGTAAACAGCAAATCGGTTCGTCTTATGGCGTCGAGCGGATTTAAGGCGGAAGAGGACAAAGCGGGCAGAATACTTTTGCCGCAACATCTCATTCGCCACGCCAAACTTTCCAAAAACGTAGTAACCATAGGCGCGTACAACCGCGTGGAAATATGGAGCGAAGAAAACTGGAACGCCTATTCGGATATAGGCGACGAAGAGTTCGACGAGTGCCTTAAAACGCTTCCGGATAAGCGCGGAGATAAAGCCGATGAGTGAGTATCATATACCCGTAATGCCGGTCGAGTGCATGGAAGCTCTCGCGGTGGGCACGGGAAAACTGTATTTTGACGGAACTCTCGGCGGAGGCGGACACACGAGCGAGATACTCAAACGCGGCGGCAGGGTGATAGCTACCGACAGGGATATGGAAGCCATAGACCACTCGCGCATGAGATTGTCGCAGATATCCGAATATAACGGAAGATACACGCTCGTGAAAGACAATTTCAAAAACGTGCTCGAGGTGCTGAAAGCGCACGAAGCCGACTCGATAGACGGCGCGATACTCGATTTGGGTATATCGTCGCATCAGGTAGACGAAGCTCTTCGCGGGTTCTCGTATAACGGCAACGGTTTGCTGGATATGCGAATGGACCGCGACCAATATCTTTCGGCAATGACGGTGGTTAACGAACGCACCGAAGAAGAACTTTCGAGAATAATCTACACGTACGGCGAAGAGCGTTTTGCCCGCAAGATTGCCAAAAGCATATGCGAAGCGCGTAAAAAATCGCCGATAGAAACAACCAAACGCCTTGCCGATATAGTCAAGTCTTGCGTGCCCGAAAGCCGAAAGGGCGGGCATCCGGCAAAAAAGACCTTTCAGGCGATAAGAATAGAGGTAAACAACGAGCTGTCGGGACTCGGCGAAGCGATAAGCGATATCGTGAGCGTGCTCAAGCCGGGCGGACGGATAGCGGTGATATCCTTTCATTCGCTCGAGGACAGAACTGTGAAGCAAACGTTCAGGACTTTGGCGAGCGATTGCATTTGCGACAAATCGTTGCCGGTGTGCGTGTGCAATCACAAAGCGAGCGTAAAGCTCGTGGGCAAATACAAACCCTCCGCCGCGGAGACGGCGAGCAACTCGAGAGCGCAGAGCGCGACGCTCAGAGTTGCGGAAAAATTATAACAACCGCGCGAGTCTGTAATATTCGGAGTTTAAGGAGCATAAAAATATGGTAACTACGAGAAGAAGAATAACGAACGAGCAAGACAGGTTCGGCGGCTACGGACTTTCGCCCGCGCAAAAATCGGTTACTTTCGAGGAGGAAACCGAAACTCCCGCGGCGCAGAGAGAGAACCGCATTTCTTTCCGAACAACTACGGACGAGCCGTATTTCGGCAACGAGAACGCCACAAAGTACAGCGTTGACGACCGCGCTCTGTTCACCGAACGCGAAACGCGCAGAGAGGTGCGCACGGCGGAAGAGGAGCAGCCCGTAATCGAGTATTCGCAACGCCCGTATTTCGGCACTTTCGGATACGAAAAGACGGTTACCGCTCCCGCTCGCGTCAAGAAATCGCGCAAGCGCGAAAAAGAGGACGTAATGCCGAGCATACGCACTCGCGCTTACGCCAAAGAGCAGGAAAAGGAACAGCCAGCACCGCGCGAAAAAACCCGTATTTCGGGCAAAGGCAAAGTTGCGCTTTTGGTATACGCGGCGGCAGTAGTGATACTCGCCGTAATGGTGATTGCAACGGGACTTGCCGTAAGCAGCATCAACGCAAGCTCCGCAAGTCTGGAAAACGAGATAGCCGCGAAAAACGCCCGCTTATCGGAACTTAACGCCGAAATACGCGAATACACAAATCTCGACAAGATAACGGGCGCGGCGATAAACAACGGCATGGAAAAAGTGGAAGGCGCAACCGAGGTGGAACTTTTGCCCACCGAGTCGCCGACGGATTACGAAGGAAGAACGAATTGGTTCGATAAATTTTGCGACTTTCTGAGTAATATCGTCGGAGGCTGACCCGCCATTGAATAACGTTCCCAACAGCACTGTAACTACACGAAAGAGGTTATTGGTATTGATAATATCGATAACCTTTTTATTTTGCGCTCTTTTGGGCAGACTCGGATACCTGCAACTCGTTGCGGGCAAAGATTTGCAGGCTCGAGCCGCGGAGCAGTGGTATCGCGACTTGCCGCTCAAAGCGCCGCGCGGCAAGATAACCGACTCGAGCGGCGCGGTTCTCGCCGATAACAGGGACGTTTACGGAATTTACGTGCGCCCCAACGCCGTGCGCGACGCCTCTGCGGTTGCGTCGGTACTCGGCGGGCATCTCAATTTGTCGGTGGATAAGCTGTACGAGAAAATAACCACGTCGCGCGTGAGCGAAATTACAATAGCGCGAGCGGTGGAAAAGACCGTTGCCGAGTCCATACGGGCTAACAATCTCGACGGCGTGTATTTCACTCTCGACTCAGAGCGTTACTATCCCGCGTCAAACTATCTCTCGCAAATACTCGGATTTACCAATATAGACAACGTGGGGCAGAACGGACTCGAGGGCTACTATAACGCCTATCTCAAGGGCACGGACGGATTTGCGTACACGGCAACCGATATTAAAGGGCACGAGCTTGAAAACAACGTAACCAAATACGTGCCGGCTATCCCCGGCTGTGACCTCACGCTTTCAATAGACTTAAACATTCAGTCGTTTGCCGAAACGGCGGTGTCGGAAGCCCTCGCGGACCACAACGCCAAAGGCGCGTCTATGATAGTTATGGACTGCAACACGGGCGGCATTGTGGCAATGGCGAGCGCACCCGGTTTCGACCTCAACGAGCCGCCGCGTGACGATATACACATGCTTAACGCGCTTAGCAAAAACAAGATGATAGTGGACGTGTATGAACCCGGCTCCACGTTCAAGATATTCACTACCGCCGCCGCGATAGAAAACGGCGCGGTGAGTTCGTCCGATAGGTTTTTCTGCGGCGGTTCGCGCCTTGTGGACGGGCAGAAAATAAAATGCTGGCGGAGCAAAGGTCACGGCTCGCAAGACCTCGGAGAAGGGGTTAAAAACAGTTGCAACTGCGTGTTTATGGACCTTGCGCTAAGGCTGGGCACCGATAAACTCTACGAGGGTATAAAGAGTTTCGGGTTCGGCAGTAAGACCAACATAGACTTTTTCGGCGAGAGCCGAGGGCTTTTGATGCAACAGTCGGCGGTTAAAACCGTAGACCTTGCGCGTATAGGTTTCGGGCAGGCGGTTGCCGTAACGCCTTTGCAACTCGTTACCGCGGTTTCGGCGGCGGTAAACGGCGGCACGCTCTACGAGCCGTATTTCGTGTCGCAGGTAACGGACTACTCCGGCAAAACGATATATACGCGCGAGCCCAAAGAGGTAGGCCGCCCCATATCCGCGAAAACTTCCGAACTGCTCAGAAACATGCTGGAAAAGGTTGTGAGCGAGGGCGGCGGACACAAGGCGGGCGTGAAAGGATACCGCATAGGCGGCAAGACGGGCACTGCGCAAAAGTATGAGAACGGACACATAGCGCAGGGCAAATACGTTTCGAGTTTCGTGGGATTTGCGCCCGTGGAAAATCCCCGTTACGTGCTCGCCATGATTGTGGACGAACCGGGCGGATACATGTATTACGGCAGCCTTGTCGCCGCGCCGTATGCGGGCAAAGTGTTTGAAAAAATATTCGACTATACGGCTCTCGCGCCGTCTGCAAGCGGCGAGATTACCGAATACGTAAATATGCCCGACGTAATGGGTATGAGCGTAGAAGAGGCCGTAAAGCTGCTTAACGGGCAGGGCTTCAGTGTTGAAACGGACGGCGAGGGCGAAAACGTGACCTCTACCGTGCCGATTGCGAACACCCGAACGGAAAAGGGCGACGTTGTGCTTTTGAGAACTTGAAAATTGCGGAAGGAAATTTTATGAAACTCGGAAACTTGTTGAAAGGGTACGATTGCGGCAAATTCGCCGATACGGAAATAAGCGGAATAAGTCATAATGCGAGCGAGGTTAAAAAAGGCGATTTGTTTTTCTGCCTGCGCGGCAGTGCTTTCGACGGACACGACTACGCCGAGGTTGCGGCGCAAAACGGCGCGGCGGCTATAGCTTGCGAACGGAGCGTTAACTTAGAATGCCCGTGCGTAACGGTGCCGTCGGCTCGCAGAGCGTTGTCGGAAGCTTGCGCCGCGTTTTTCGGAAATCCCGACCGCGAAATGAAA
The DNA here is from genome assembly GCF_943193005.1 of Pumilibacter intestinalis. Taxonomy (GTDB): domain Bacteria; phylum Bacillota; class Clostridia; order Christensenellales; family Pumilibacteraceae; genus Pumilibacter; species Pumilibacter intestinalis. The sequence goes on along the minus strand of NZ_CALPCH010000004.1, from coordinate 92,298 downwards.
ACTTTCGGCATAACGGGCACGAACGGCAAAACGACCACCTCGTACGTGCTCGCCGAAATACTGCGCGAAGCGGGCGAAATAGTGGGGCTTATAGGCACCAACTGCATACGCTACTGCGGAGTTTCCAAACCCGCCAAACTTACCACGCCCGACCCTTACGAGCTTTATTCCGTCATGCGCAAAATGAAAGACGCGGGCGTAACCGCCGTTGTAATGGAGGTGTCCGCCCATGCGCTCGAGCTCGATAAAACCCGCGCCACGCTTTTCGACGTTGCGGGATTTACAAATCTTTCCCGCGACCACCTCGACTATTTCGGAGATATGCAATCTTACGGCAAAGCCAAAGCCAAACTTTTCGATAAGCGCGCTTCTGTGTGCGCGGCTGTGAACGCCGACGACGAGTTCGGAAGGGAGCTTTTGCGTTCCGCGAATATTCCCGTTTTGGCATACGGCGTTAAAAACCCCGCCGACGTGTTCGGCATAGAGCTTAAAATGAGCGCGGAAGGGCTCGAATACGTAATAAACATAGAGGACGATATAGGCGAAGTGAAATTCGCGCTTCTCGGCAGATTTAACATGTATAACACGCTGTGCGCGGCGGCAATGGCGCACCTTGCGGGCGTGAGCACCGAGCACATTTTGCGCGGAATACGTTCGCTTAAGAGGGTAGACGGCAGATTTAACGTAATAAACGCCGCTCGCTTCAGCGTAATTATAGATTTCGCGCATACCGACGACGGACTTGGGAATATAATAACTTCGGTGAGAGAATTCGCGCGTAAGCGAATAATCACCGTTTTCGGCTGCGGCGGCAACCGCGACAAAACCAAACGTCCCGTGATGGGACTGCTTGCGGCAAGCATGAGCGACTTAGTCGTTATAACGAGCGACAATCCCCGCGACGAAGAGCCCGAAGATATAATATCGGACGTGTATGCGGGCGTGCCGGAGAATAAAAGAAAAAGCGTTTACCGCGAACCCGACAGGCGCGAAGCGATAAAACTTGCTTTTAACCTTGCCGAAGAGGGCGACATAGTGATAGTAGCGGGCAAGGGCGCGGAAAAATATCAGGAGATAAAAGGCGTGAAATACGACTACAACGACGAAGACTATATTATGCGGTTATTGCAAAGCGGTGAAATACAATGATAAAAATTCTCAGTGCGGCGATTGTGGCTTTTTGCGTGTGCGCGGCTGTTATGCCGCTCGTTATAATGCTCGGCAAAAAGCTCAAAGTGCGCCAAACCATACTTTCGTATGTGGACAACCATATAAGCAAGAGCGGAACGCCCACCATGGGCGGCATAGGCGTTATGATTGCGCTTACCGCGGGCTGTCTGATATTCGGCGGCGGCGACAACAAGCAAATGCTCGTAACGCTGTTCGTAACGCTCGGTTACGGCGTGATAGGCTTTATAGACGATTTCATAAAGGTATTTTTCAAGCAGAACAAGGGGCTCAGTCCCATTCAGAAAATACTGTTTCAACTGCTTATAGCCGTTATAGTATCGGTGTTTGCGTATAACAACGCGCTCATAGGAAGCGTGGTGTATGCGCCGTTTACTCTCAAAGAAATAGACCTCGGCATTTTCGCCATACCGCTTTTTATGACGGTGTTTATCGCGTTTACCAATTCGGTGAACCTCACCGACGGACTGGACGGACTTGCGGGTAACGTGTCGGCTAAGTACACCTTTTACTTTGCCGCCATAATCGCGCTCGCGGCGTTTGCGGCGGGCGACGGACAAGCCGAAAACGAATACGCCAATTTGATAATTTACTGCGCGTCTCTCGTGGGTGCGCTCGGCGGATTTTTGTGTTACAACTGTTACCCCGCAAAAGTGTTTATGGGCGACACCGGCGCGCTCGCGCTCGGCGGAGGTTTGGGCTGTTTGGCGGTAATGAGCAGATTGGAGCTTGTCGCGCCCGTAATAGGCATAATGTTCGTTGCCGCGAGCGTTTCGGTTATATTGCAGGTAACCTATTACAAAGCCACCAAAAAGCGAATTTTTCTCATGGCTCCGCTTCATCACCATTTCGAGCGCAAGGGCGTGCACGAGAACCGCATAGTCACGGTGTACGGAGCGATAACTTCGGTTGCGGGACTGCTCACGGTGATTATAACGGCGTTATCGGTATTGTAAGTCATATCCGCGCGTTTTCCGTCATACTATTAGGTGGACAACTTTTCGGAGGACAGCGGATACATGAAAGATTTTGCGGGTAAAAGAGTGCTCGTTGCGGGGCGCGGAATAAGCGGCGCGGGCGCGTTCGAGGCCCTCTCGGGGCTGGGCGCGATATGCGCTTACACCGACGAAACAAACATAGCGTCGTTCGGCGCGGATTTGATTGTGGTAAGCCCCGGCATAGAAACCAATCAGCCCGTTTTTACATACGCGAAAGAAAACGCGATACCGCTTATAGGCGAAATCGAACTCGGTTACCTGTTGTGCGACAAGCCGATTATAGCCATAACGGGCACAAACGGCAAAACCACGGTAACGCGACTTATAGGCGATATATTCGCCGCGGCGGGTCAAAAAGCGGCGGTGTGCGGCAACATAGGCAACTCGTTCTCGCTTGCCGCGTATAAGGGCGGATACGACGTTGCCGTAACCGAGGTGTCCAGCTTTCAGCTCGAAACCGTGGATAAGTTCCGCCCGCGCATAGCGGTGATAACGAACATATCGCCCGACCACCTAAACCGACACAAAACCATGCAGGCATACTGCGCGGCAAAGCGAAACATTGCGAGAAATCAAACCGAGGAAGATTTTCTCATTCTCTCGCAAGACGATATCCCGCTTTACGCTCTCGAAAATTTCGCGCCCAAAGGAAAGACTCTATACACCTCGGTGCGCGGCAAACTCAAAGGGGCGTATTTATTTGGCGGCGATATTTACTACATGAGCGAAAAAGTCTGCTCCGCCGACAGGGTGCGGCTGGAGGGCGAACACAATATGAAAAACGCGCTTGCGGCGGTGTGCGCGGCAAAGATATGCGGAATAGACAACGCGGCTGTTGTATCGGCGTTAACCTCTTTTAAGCCCGACGCTCACAGGCTCAAACTCGTTGCGCGAATAAACGGCAAAAACTACTACAACGATTCAAAGGGCACGAATATAATGGCTTCGGTGTGCGCCGCCGAGTGCATGTGCGGCGATACGTGCATGATAGTGGGCGGGAGCGACAAAGGCTACGAATACGACGAACTGTTTTCACGCCTGCCCGAAACGGTGGTGAGAGTTGCGGCGGTGGGCGAAACGGCGGACAAGGTGAAAGCCGCCGCCGACAGGTGCGGGCGTTGCACGGTGGAAACTTTCAACGATTTTGCCGAGGCGTTTTATTGGGCGAAATCGGGCGGCGAAGAAAACGTGTTGCTCAGTCCCGCTTCGGCGAGTTTCGATATGTTTTCTTCTTACGGCGAGCGCGGAGAAGCGTTCGAACGGTTGGTGCGCGATGCGGCTGAAAAATAGATTGGGCGAAGAAAAACTTCGCGGCGAATACGATTTCATACTCACCGCCGTTACCGTACTGCTCGTTTTGTTCGGCGTGGTAATGGTGTATTCCGCAAGCAGTTACAACGCCGAAGTGAATTACGGCAATAAATATTTCTATATGTACAAACAGCTTTTCGGCGCGGTGATGGGCTTTGCCGCAATGATTGCGCTGTCGTTCGTGGATTATCACGTGCTCGGAAAACTGCGTTACGTAATTCTCGCAGTGTCGGTCGCGCTGTTGCTTCTCGTGTTCGTGCCGGGTATCGGCATAGAAAGCTACGGCGCGCGCAGGTGGATAAATCTGCCGTTTTTTACAATGCAGGCGAGTGAAATAGCCAAATTCGGTTTCATTATTTTCGCGGCGGCTTACATGGCGAAACACCACAAAAAAATGACGAGCTTTGCGGGCATATTGCCCGTGCTCGGAGTGGGCGGGCTTATATGCTTGCTCATAATTTTAGAGCCCAACATGTCTATCACCATATGCGTGGTGCTTCTCATGTTTGCAATGCTTTTCATAGGCGGAGCGCGTATAAAGCATTTCGTGATACTCGCGCTTCCCGTGATAGCCATGGTTCCGCTTCTGATTATTGCCGAACCGTACAGACTCAAGCGCATGCTCGCGTTTATAGACCCGTGGGCTTCTCCGCTCGGAGAGGGATATCAGCTCATACAGTCGTTTTATTCGCTCGGAAGCGGCGGACTGTTCGGGCTCGGGCTTTTCAATTCCCGACAAAAATACTTGTTTTTGCCATTTTCGGAAAGCGATTTTATATTCAGCATAATAGGCGAGGAACTGGGGCTTGTGGGTTGCGGCGTAGTAATGTTTGCGTACGTGCTGTTGATTGCCCGCGCGGTGCGCATAGCGCAAAACAGCACCGACAGGTTCGGGTGCTATCTTGCGAGCGGAGTGGCTTGTATCGTAGCCATTCAGGTTATAGTTAATATCGCCGTGGTTACGGGTTCGATACCGCCCACGGGTTTGCCGCTACCGTTCGTCAGTGCCGGCAGCAGTTCGCTTATCGTTTTTTGCTCGGGAGTCGGAATTTTGCAAAGCGTTTGCAGACGAAGCCATAAACCTGTTAAACGCTTTACTCGCAAGTAAGAATATTCCCGCGGCGAGAGCTATAGCGGTGTCGGGCACGAGGAAAAGCGCGTTGTAGGTAGTGCTGTATGCCCACGCAGTCGCGCCGGTGAGGTCGCCCACCCAACCCATAAAGTCTATGCCGTTCGCCCAAAAGAGCACTCCGGCAAGGGTGTGGGAGAAAAGGCGGACAATAAAGTATACGGCCGTGCCGATGAAAAATCCCGCGTGCGGTGCGAGCGGATTTTTGCCCGCGGCAACCGCCTCTGCGTATTTGGCGCGTTTGAAGGAAAAAATCCCTACGAGCGACAGCGCGAGATAGGGGAAGAAATAATCGAGCAACGCACTCCAAGGCGACACTATGTACGGACCTTGAATCAGCTGTAACAGCATAAACACAGTGGAAACGGTAAGCCCTTTTCTGAACCCGAAATAGTAGCAGTATATTAGCATGGGCAGTGTGGAGGCGGCTGTTATAGAGCCGCCGTAGGGCAGGGAGAAGAATTTTACGTACGAGAGGGCGAACGATGCCGCTATGCAAATCGCGCCGTAAGTGAGGTCGCGCGTTTTCAGCTCGAACTTGTTGCCGCGCCTGCGCTCAATCAGCGAAACAACCGCGATAATTCCCGCAATCACCGCAAGCGTAGCTACGATGAGAAGCAGCACTTGCCACCACGGAATGCTTACTCCGTCCCAGTAATCTTTGTCAAACAACTTATACCTCCTTGTATTACCAAAGCTCGTATAAAAAAACGAACCGTCCGCTGTGTCGAACGGTTCGTTTGCCTATAAAATTGCATGAAAAAGATTTACAATCGGCAAGCTTCCCTACGCGAGTACTAACTCACAGGTTCAAAGGGACCAACGGTTTGCACCGTTATCTCAGCGGCAGCTTTATGCAGCGCCCCCAGCGGTAATATCAGCTATAATATAAACGCATTTTGCGGTATTGTCAAGCGATTTTTCGCAAATAGTCGAAATTACGTTGATATTTTCTTGCTTAAACCGTGCCGATGGAGTATAATATTTTAATATGGCGTATATCGGACGAACTTTCAAATATATGTTCGGAGCGTTTTGGGCACTTGCGCTCGTGTGTCTGCCGGCGGCTGTCGCGCTCGGTATTTTCACCAAGCCCATGGCGTCGGTGTCTTATCTCGTGACCTACGCGGAAACAAACGTGAGAGGTTTTACCGATATACTGTGGCTTGTGTTCAATAGGTACGCCACGGTTAAAGTTTATCCGCTCGCGTTGGTGTTCGTAACTCTCGTGTTTTGCTCGTCGCTTTGCATGTCTATAGTGGAAAAACATTTCCGAGTGGGCAAACTCATGCTTCGCGCACCGTTAAAGCAAATCAACAATTACTTTTTGCCCGTGCTCGTAACTTACGTGCTCCTTACCTTGGTTATCACGCTTTACGGATTTATTCAGTCGGGCGTTATAGCGCTTTTGCACGTTGCGATTAGCGGGTGGGGATATCCCAACGCTTTCAACGTAGTGCTTGCAGCGGTTGTGAGTTTGGGATTGTTCGTGCTCGCGGTGTTTGTGTTTTGTTCCGCCATGTATTGGACTCCCATGATGGTTATATACGGCTTTTCGTTCCGCGACGCGGCGGCGTCATCTTTTAGACTGCTCGACGGCAAGACGGGCGGCATACTCATCGGACTTCTTACGCCCTTTCTGATTGTGGCTGTTGCGGGCACTTTGCTGTCTTTTGCGGGCAACGTATACGTGCGTTGCGCCGTGGGAGTGTTGCTGTATTTGTTTTTGATAGTGTACGTGATATCGTTTATCATGGTTTCCATGTTCGGGCTTTCGGGCATGGAACGCAGAGATATAAAAAGTTACTCGGGGGGAAATTACGGTGGCGTTTAAGAACGCGCTCAAAATGATAATATCCAAATTCGGGCTTATGTGGGTGATACTTTTGTATCTTCTCATCACGGGAGTTTTGGTGGTGAGCCTGAGTTTGCCGTTTGCCGTGCCGCTCGTTCGCACGTTCGAGGAGGCGGGGATAGGCAAACTTATAGCCGAATTTTTCACGAGTTTTACCTCGGGCGGCGGCGTAAACGCGTGGTTCGATAAGTTTTACGCGGTAATTCTCGCGGTAAAGAACAGCATACTTACCGATAAAATCGCGGCGTTCAATACGGGCGCGCTCGTGTTTTTCGTGTTTATATTTGCGTACAGGTTTATTCTCGGGCTTTACGAAATACCGCTCGTAACCGTTCTCGAGGGCGCGATGTCGTCCGACGCCCGCATAGGTTTTACCGGAAGATACGTTTCGCGCATAGGCAAGTCGTGCAAGTTCGTTTTGGTGAAAATGATATACACCGTGCTTTTCGACTTTGTGATATTTTTCGCGTTATACCGCATGTTCGATTTGTTTTCCGTGCCCGTGCTCAAATTTTTCGCGCCGTTTATAATTATGGCGGCGGTGCTCGTTATGCTCGGCATAAGATACACGCTTATAGCTATGTGGGCGCCCGACGTAGTACTGCGCGAGCGCGGCATATTCAAAGCGTTCGGATTTTCGGTAAAGTGCGCGTTTAAGCATTTCGGAAGCGTGTTTTCCACTTTTTTGTTTGCCTGGACTCTCATTATTGCCGTAAACATGCTTGTGGGGCTGTTCACCTTCGGCGCGGGGCTGATACTCACCGTTCCGCTCTCTTTGCTTTTCGTGAACGTGCTCAATATGACCGTTTATTACGGAAAGAACGGCAGACGGTATTACACCGACTCCGCAACGGTGGTTACTCCGCCCATAGTGGAAGAAGAAAAATAGCGATTTATTTTATAACGCGCACTCTTACAATGTTGTCGAGTTTGCGTATCTTTTCCACCGTTGCGGCGGAAATCTCGTCGTCGAGGTCTAAGAGAGCGTAAGCCATTGCGCCGCCCGACTGAGAGTTGAAGCTCGATATGTTGATGTTTTCCTTTGCGATTAAGTCGCTTACCGACGATATCACGTTTTTCACGTTTTTGTGGAATACGGCTATGCGCATTTTACCCGTTCTCGAACTCGAGCAGTTGGGGAAATTGACGGAGTTTGTGATGTTTCCGTTTTCCACAAAGTCCACGATTTCGCGAGCCGCCATGCGAGCGCAATTGTCTTCCGCTTCTTCGGTGCTCGCGCCGAGGTGGGGTATGGTTATAACGTTATCCACTCCCAAAAGTTCTTCGCAGGGGAAATCGGTAACGTAGCGATTGAGTTTTCCGCTCTTGAGCACGGCTGTAACGTCGGCGTTTACGGCGAGTTCGCCGCGAGCGCAGTTTATAAGACTTGCGCCGTCTTTCATTTTGCCGAGAGTTTGGGCGTTTATCATGCCCTTTGTGGAGGGCAGATAGGGAATATGCAGGGTAACGAAATCGCTTTTTGCGAGCAGAGCGTTAAGGTCGGTTTCCTTTTGCACGTTGTGATTTAAGTTCCACGCCGCGTCTATGGAAATATAGGGGTCGTAGCCTATAACTTTCATGCCGAGCTCCACCGCGGCGTTGGCTACGAGCCTGCCTATTGCGCCCAGACCCACAACGCCGAGAGTTTTGCCGAGTATCTCGCCGCCCGCAAACGCCTTTTTGCCGCTCTCCACGAGCTTGGGCACTTCGTCGCCTTTGCCCGCAAGCGTTTGAGCCCACTTTATTCCGTCGGTTATCTTTCTGCCGCAAAGAAGAAGGGCACAAATTACGAGTTCTTTCACGGCGTTCGCGTTCGCGCCGGGAGTGTTGAACACAACTACGCCTTTTTCCGCGTATTCGCTCACGGGTATGTTGTTTACGCCCGCGCCCGCTCTACCAACGCACAGCACCGACTCGGGCATATCGTATCCGTGCATATCGTACGACCGCAACAATACGGCAACAGGTTCTTTGCAATCTTTGGAGAGGTTGTATCCGTGCATATCGAATATTTCGTTTACAACTCCGCTGATTTCGTTTAGTTTGAGAACGTTTTTCATATTAGCTCCTTTTATTTGTTGGCTTTTTCGAACTTAGCCATAAACTCGATTAGCTTTTTTACGCCTTCAACTGGCATGGCGTTGTAAATCGACGCTCGCATGCCGCCCACAAGGCGATGACCTTTGAGCGAAAGCAGTCCCTCTTTCGCCGCCTGCGCAACAAATTCTTTGTCGAGGTCTTCGCTCGGTGTAACGAAGGGCACGTTCATGAGCGAACGGTACGGTTTTTCCACGGAGTTTGAGTAGAAAGCGGAGTTGTCTATAAAGTCGTAAAGCATAGCCGCTTTTTCTTCGTTGATTTTTTGTATCCACTTAACGCCGCCGTTTTTCTTGAGCCAACGGAACACCTCCATCGCCACGTAAGTGGAAAAGCAGGGCGGAGTGTTGTATAAACTCTTTTCTTTGATTTGCGTGCTCCATTTCATCATGGTGGGGCATATCGGGTTTGCAAGGTCTTGCAAATCTTTGCGCACAATAACTATGGTTACGCCCGCAGGTCCCACGTTCTTTTGAGCGCCCGCATACAGCACGCCGAATTTCGATACGTCTATTTCCTGACTGAGTATGCACGAAGAAATATCGCCCGCGAGCGGAATGTTGCCCGTGTCGGGGATTTCGGAGTAGCGCGTGCCGAATATGGTGTTGTTGTAGCAAATGTGCACGTAGTCGGCGTCGGGTCTGAACATACTCTTATTAAGCCGAGGTATGTAGGTGAAGTTTTTGTCCGCGCTCGACGCCGCTTCCGCCATATCTCCGTATTTCTTGGCTTCTTTGTAAGCCTTGCCCGAAAAGTTGCCGGTTACCACGTAGTCGGCTTTGCCGCTCTTGTGAATATTGAGCGGTATCGCTTCGAACTGCATGCTCGCGCCGCCTTGAACAAATATGATATCGTAATTTTCGGGCACGTTCATCAGTTCGCGCAAACTCGCTTCCGCTTCGTCGTTTATGGCTTGGTACGGTTTGGAACGGTGACTCATTTCCATGACCGACATACCCGTGCCTTCGTAGTCGGTAAGACCTTGCCGAACTTTCTCGAGTACCTCTAACGGGAGCATGCTCGGACCTGCCGAAAAATTGAAATTTCTCATAAAGATATCTGACCTCCTTGTTTCTATACATTATACATAAATCGTGTCGATTGCGCAAGCGATTTGTGTGTTTAGCCGAAAACAAAATCGGGCTTAAAGGGCGCGCAATTTAAGAATTTTGCAAAAATGCGGCTTTTTTGCATATTCAACGGGCAAAAAATCGAAAAAACGCACATTATTGTATTAAAAAAGTGCGATTTTGCCCCGAGTCGTTATTGACTTTATGAAAATAATAGTTTATAATATTATATGATATACTATCATTAGCTGTGTAATTGTACACTGTTGCGCGTACTACGAGGTCATGAAATGAGAAGTAATAAAAAGAAAAAGAGAATTTGGGCGGCGTGCCTGTGCTTGGTGTTTGCAGTCACCACGGCATTGGGCTTATTGGCGTTGCCCGTTAAATCATATGCCGAAGACGCTAACGCTGAAATCGATACGCTCAAATTCAAGCAAGTTGCGGCGGGCGAGGATTTTGCCATAGCTTTAACTTACAACGGTGACCTTTACGGCTGGAGTCTTACCAAAGCCGAAACCGATAATAACTTTAATGATAGTGCAACCACTCTCGGCGGATACTATCCCGCAAAACCTCACCGCATAGACGTTGAAAAAACTTATATAACATACACTTTAAGTAGCAGTGAATATGTTGTTAACGCTTCGGGCGTTAAGAAAAACGAAATGTCAAGCGAGCAAGTTCATTCCGGCGGAGAAGGCGATGAAATAATTCAAATTGCGGCAACCAGAACCACCGCGGCTTTTCTTACTGAGCAAGGAATTATTTACACTTGGGGAAAAGATAATGACGTTGAGCCTGCAACCACTGTAAAAGCAATAGCCCCTGGCGTTACGAATAAGTTAAATTTGTTGCGTCGCAATTCGGTTAATAAATATAAGCCAGTAATGATTGACTATACGGCTCATGAGGATTTCCGAGTTATTGCTCCGATAGTAAGCGTGACGGATAATTTAGTTACGTCAAGGGTTAAGTCGTTGAGCGCAAGCGAATACAACTATATCGCTTATTATGATACGAATGGTAGCAATAATGCTTCCAAAAATTTCGTTTGGGGACAAACGGTTTATAATCAATTGCATCAAATGACCGGTACTCATAATTTTGCTCCCGCCGCTGATAAGCGTTGGCAATCGAATTTTGAGGGAGGAAAAGGAAAGGTTTATATCGGAGACGGTAACGCGTATTATATTGACAATGCCGGTTTGCATGTAACAGGTAAGAATTACAAAATAAAAAGCGGTGCCGCTGTAGAAGCCGAAACAACATATAGTGATGCTACTTATAAGAGATTAAACGATAGCTATGTTTCAAATGTTTTATTGAGTAGCGGAACAAACGGTTATGCTTTCTATCAGGAAAGCAGCTACGTGAGCGGTCACAAAGGGCATCCCGATATCGTTCTTGAAAACGCTATAATAGCGGGATTTCAAGTGTTGAATAGTTTCGTAAATAGCATTGCGGATTACACCGCCCAATTTAAGAATTCGGACAATAACGATGCCGCCACTACAAAAATTACCAATTTTTCCGCGGGAGCAGGATACGGCTATTTAATTACAGACGGTAGTATAGTTTCGTGGGGCGATAATTCGCTTGGGCAAAACAGCTTGACGGGAAGCGCGGTGCAAGTTGTTGCCGGCAAAATCGTAACAGGCAAGCCTGTTTTGGAAAGTTTTGGTAAGAATGCGATTGATAGCCAAGACAATGTTTTGCTTGACTCTGCCGTGCCGGATTTCACAAAATGGAACGGCGACGCTTTGCGTTCAGGATTTGCTGATGGTAGCACCACGTATGAAAGTGAATTGGATTTTACCGATGATAGCACGTATATAAGCGCGTTGCTTACCGGAGATGGCGAGGTGAAAGCCGTAGGCGCGTACAACGGCGACGATAGCACGAACGGCAAGAAAGTCGGTTTAACAGATGTTTCGTTTTCCGATTACGACATTTCTACCGGAAACGGTGCGGCTATCAACAAAATAGTATTGTTGGCGGGCGGCTACGGAGATAATCTTTTTGCGTTGTCGTCTTATGGCAAAATTTTCCGTATAGGCTTTAAGGGTGATAAAAGCGGATTTGAGGTTAAAGCCATGTACGACGAGTTCTATACGTCGGACGGTGAACTTATAACAAATTGGGATTTGCATAAAGATGCAAACGTAACTTTCAAAACCGGCTATTACGAAGCGAACGCCGCCGCAGAAAATGGCGAACACCCCGAAAAAGCGGTTGTAAGTTTCGATACCGTAAAGCGTATCGAATATGAAACCACGCCGCAACCCGAAGCAAGAGCCGCTCAAGCGAATACATTAACCGAGGCTAAATCCTACGGCGGGGAGTCGGTGCTTAATACTAACTATGCGGGCGACGCCTACCGATTGATAATGCCTAAGTTTGCCGCCGGCGTAACAATTAACGAAGGTACGTTCACTGTTCCGAGCAGTGTAACAGGTGATAATTCCGTAAAGGTATTAAACGGAGAATATCAAGGCACGGCAACAAGTTTCCCGCTCAAGTTCTATTGGAGTAACGATACCCTAAAAAAGCATGAGTTAGCTCCCGAGCTTGCGTTGCGCTATGTGAATATAGAGTATAGGTATTCCGCAGGTAAGATAGATTTTGTGATAAAGCCCATGCGTTCCACGGGTGCGCAGTCGCTTATTATAGATTTTCCCGTAGGGCGTTACGACACCTCTGCTAATTACAACCTTGTTGCAAGCGGTTCGCCTATTTTCTACGACGTTCAATATACCTCGGTTGCGGTAAAGATAGAAAATACCAAACTTACTCCCGAATTTACAACCGCTACCCAAACAAAGGTTGATGGGAGTGACGATACCGTTACGTTGCCTACAATTCCGCTTTTAGACCCTAACAATCCCGAAAACAACACATATTCGTTGGCTTTGATGGACGTGTCCACCGGATTGGGAGAAATTTACACTACTTTAGAAGAATTTGTAAACAATACCAATAGTGACAACGGTACCAACAATAAATTAACACTCAATACGTCAGCCGGCAATCTTAGCGGAATGGATTGGTTAATTTCCGAGATTGCGAAAAAAGACCCGGGATTTCCCGCCCAAGCTAAAATCAAAGCGGGCAACCTTTTGTATTACAATCAATACGCCGCTAAATATTATGATAACAAGTACCGTTTTATGGCTTCGGACATAGACGGCGACAAATTGACTCTCGAAAACGTAAATAACGTACACAGCAATTCCTTAACATCGGGTACGGTATCCGAAAACGGCGTTGAAATTTACAGGTATGCTCCGGTTACAAAAACCTTAGAGTTGCCTTTCACTTTCGATGCAAATATAAGTCAGGATGACAAAACCGCAATTTTGAATAGTCTTAAAGATTTGTTCGAAGCTACCGATAACAACGTGAGAGTTTCGCAATTCAATAATATGTACGGCATAGATATTACTGTTACCGATAAAGGGTTAACGCTTCAATATACCGTATTTACGATTACCGCATTGCGTTCCATGAGCAGTACGTATATTGGTTATAACGAGAAAAATGAGGTGAATACACCTACGATTAAATTAGCGACAGACCATACCTCCGATAATAAACTCAATATGTTGCGTCCTGCGCTTTACGACGGCAAATATACGCAAAACGGACAAAAAGCGACGACGACTTTGACAAACACAGCAGATATGCACCGCGCTCTCGAGCTTTTTACGCAAAGTTCGCTTACTTTCCGTAAAGACAAAGTGGACGACAAATATGTTCACGGAATACCGGAAGGTTTTAGCGAAATAGGTAAAAATACGTTCGATATAAACTGGTTGGGAATTTTCAGCGTATCGCAAGGGCGGACGTTTACTTTCAACTTGTCAACGTATTTCAATGATACCTCTAATATAGAGATAGGGTATAACGGCAAAGTGGGCGACGACGCCATAAACAAACTTATAGCGTCGTTTAACGGAACGGATGCGGGGATAGCCGGCCCTATAGAATTATCTGCCACATCCACCTCTATTACGGGCAATTTGCGCCGCGCAGGTAAATATGAATTTTATTTGGATATAAGAAGAGTATTGCCTACAGGCGACGATAAGACTTTTAGCTATAATGATACGCCGGCAGAAAGTGCCACCATTCATTTTACGGTTGATTTCACGTTCGGCGAATATGATAGCGGAAACTTTCAGGTAAAGCCCAATCCCACTAATCCCGCAAGAGTGAGTAGCGAAGGCGGTTTCGATTTCATGGCTAACCGTTTGAACATTGTTGACAGTAAAATTTTGCAACTTTGCGAGGTTGAGGTTGTGAGCAGTGATACCGATATACTCAGAGTTTCTTGGAGCAAAGAAGAGTATAACAAAATTAAGCTCACACCGGTTACGAGCGGCACGGCATACGTGCGTTACAGAGTTAAACTTTACGGAGAAGAAGAGTATACCATTACCGACAGCTTTCCGGTTAACGTGGTTATGCTCGTAACCGCGCCGTCGGTAAATGTGAGGGGCACGGTGCGCGTGCAACTTTCCACTCTTACAAACGCGCTCGTTAAAGCGGGCATTACGCAATCGCTTACCGTTGATAAGCAAAATTCGCCTTACCACCAGCGCGGCGTTTTGAAGCAGGGAGTTACTAATCCGGTAGACGATAACGATTACGAGTGGACCACTTACGAGGATTATAAATGGGATGTGTCGGACGATGGCGTAGACCGTATACCCTTTATTCGCCGCACGTTTGTAGACGAGCAAAACACCTATATAGGGCTTGTAATGGGTTCGTTCAATTCCACGAGCGACGATACCGCGGTATACCGCATAGTAACCGAATTTACGGACGCCGACGGAGTGAAATATCAAGTTGCGTTCCATGTGTATCCTTCGGAACAAAAACTATACGATACGCAAACCAATCAGCCTTTGAGTATAGAAATCAATAAGAAGGCGGGCACTATCGCGCTTACCAGTCGCGATAACGGAGAAACGCCGTTCCTTACCGCAAATTCGGGAAAATACGCCGTTTCGGTGAAACTTTTTACCGAGTTTATGAACGGTTATTCGGATGAAAACACATATTCCATTCTTACCGCTCAAGCTATGTCTGCCGACGGCGCGCAAGACTACAGTGAATACGTAGAGGTGCTGTCCGAAACGAATTCGAGCGAATTCTATCTTATACCGCATTATCCCACGCTCCACTCCGAAACCAACGACGCAAATATAAGAGTTGCGTTGCGCTCGGTAAACGGCAATACGGGAGAGGAAGAGGTTGTAATACTCAATTTCTCGTTAACCGTTACGGGTATAGACACCGTGCTTACCGACAGTCAGGCTAAAACAGTGATTTTGGCTTCTTTCTTCGGCGTGCTCGCGCTTTTGGTGATTATCTTCTTTATCCGTATGGGTATTTACTGGAAGAAGAAAGCCGACCAGCGGCGCATAATAAAGAAGAACCAAGTGCTTATTAAGATGCGTGAAAAGATGCACAATAAGACCGAGGCGGTAAGCAAAGAAAAGCTCGTTAAAACCAAGCTCAAAATGGAAGACCCCAAATACGCCAAGATGTTTACCGATATGCGCATGCAAAGAGAAGCGCAAACGGGTATTTCGCTTGAAAACAACTATGTTGCAAATAAAGCCGAGCGCAAAGTAAAAGCCGAAAAGGCAAAGAAAAAGCGCGGCAAGATGTCGCTCGAGGAGTTGCAAGCCGAACTTGCCGCCAAGCGCGAGTCGGTTGCGCGTATGCAAATGGGAGATTTCTCTGCCGCACCCGAAGGCATGGTTGCCGACGGCGTGCAAATGGGCGACGTACCGCCTATGAGCGTTCCCGTTGAAGACGTGCCCATAGAGGGAGTTCCCGTATTCGACCCGAGCGTAGGGTTTGACGGTATGACTCCCGAACAGCTCGACGAGCAGTTCAGAGCGGCAATGGAAGGCGACGGAATTACATTCGAGCCTATAGACGGCAACATAAACGAAAACAACTGACGGTAGAGGAAGAACGATGCAAACGAAGATGACTGTTTCCAAAAAGAAAATATCATCGGCTGTGTTGGTTGCGCTGTTTGCGCTTATAATAAGCACGGCAATGATTTTCCTTTGCTTACCGTATTCTTTAGCGGCTTCCGCGTCAAGTGGTTCGAGCGGCTCTATGGTAAATTACGATATAGCAGCCGACTCTAAAATAGTTCTCGATATTAACGGAAAAACCGCAGACCTAAATACTTTCGAAAGCAATATAAAAACGAATAACGATAGTCACAGCTTTAGAGAAAGGGCAATCGCTTTGAATGCTCTTCATAATGAAACAGGTTACGGCTTAGCGAAAGAAGAAAATATTTACAATTATACTAACGATTATTTTTCCATAGAAGCCGGTAATTATAATAATGCAAGCGGCGAATATTTGTATAACTCTATTAGTATAAAAGCTAAGAAAACTACCGATACGCTCGGCAGAAATCCCCGTTTTGCTTTGGTATTGAAAAATGGCAATGCAACAAAGAAGATACAGGTTGAGGTGGAAATTTCCGCATATTTGCCTACGGATTACAGAGTATCGTCGGTTACGGATGCCGTAGTCGACGTTTATGTGGGCGCGTTATTGCAAGACGACCAAACAAGTGCGGCTCTAGACAGTTTGTTTCCTCTCGAAATTTCAAATTATTCCGAATACGAAATAGACCTTGAAAAAGTCGTTCTTAAGAGAAAGCTGTATACCGAAAATCCCAAAAACGCTATGCACAATATCACTGCGGAAACCGATAAAAATACCGTGCGTGCAGGTAATGAATATCTTGCGTTTAACGGGTTCGGCGAATACGGCGTGGATAGACTCACTGCGCCTACCGTAAGCGGTAAAGCGTGCGACGTAAGTTATTATTCGGGCGATTACGAAGACAAACTCAGTTTTGTTTGGTCGGTCAATTTCAATCAAGCCGACGTTCAGGAACTTGCACAGTCTTCGTCTAAAGAAGGTTATGTTTGGAAAGACGACGGCGCGTATTTCGATTTTACGGTAAAAATAATTAGCGGCAGTTCATATTTGAACATTCATATTCCCGTGGTTTTTACTCCGTCGGAGCGTCCGAGAGCGAAAGCGGTGGAAGATTACAAATTCAATACTTCGCTAAACGTAAGCAGTACAGCCGAGCCTGATATAGACCATAACAAGCAAAATGTTTACGGTTATAAAACGGTGAGAATTCGTCCGAGCGATATTGCCGATTTTCCTACTTACAACGGAGAAGGAATTAGATTTACCAACCTTGAAAATCAGTTTGTGACAGGAACGAACAGCTATATTTCGGCTGTGCGCGGCGGCGAGGGCGACGATATTTATTACGACGTTACCGCCGAGAAAAACGGCAGCGCTAATTTGACGTTTACCATAAATTATTACAGGCACGGCGAGTCTTATTCGAGGAGCGACTTTACAGTAACCGTTCCGTTTACCGCTTACGGCGAGTATGACGTAAGGTTGGATATAGGCGGCACGAGGAATTTGCAGTTCTCCATAAATTCGGCGGCATTCAAAGCACTCAAAGACGATACCTATCAGCTAATGAGTGCGAAAGGTTGGGTAAAAGACGAAAGCGTAGAATTCGAAGACTACGCCACGGTGAGCTATTTCAACGGAACTATAAACATAAGGCCCAAACAATCGGTAGGGTATGACAAGATAGGCATTAAAACCACTCTTGTTAACATGGACGGACACCGCATAGAAATTATATGCAACGTGCGCATAGATATAGACGCAACCAATTTCTTTGCGGGTTGGTTACTGTGGGAAATTATACTGTTTTGGGTAGGCATAGGGCTTGCGGCTTTGCTTTTGATACTGTTTATCATATGGCTGTTTGTGCGTTCTATCCATAAGCGCAAGATAGACGAGCTCGAAACGAGCGCGCCTACGAGCGCATATATAATAAAGCTCAATTCCACGATTGCGGCGGCGCAGGCGCAACAGCAACTTGCAACGCAACAGGCTAATTCGCAGGGGCAGATGTTGCAACTCGGCGCTGGCGGCAATCCCGCGCAGGTAAATCCCAACACGCTCGCGCTCGGAGCTACTCCGCAGAACAGCGCGGGGGCGAACATGCAAAACACGCTCGGCGCGGCTCCTCAGATGAGCATGGGCAACACCGTAAGCATGGGCGCAACTCAGCAGATGAGCGGCAACACCTATTCTATGGGTGCTACTTACGCGCCCACGACCGAGAGCATGACTTTTGCTCCCACAACCGACGAGATAATAATACCCATATCGGACGAAGAACTGCTCATAAGAATTTACGAGGAGAAATTCGAGCCGCGCGGCATGCTTAAGCGCACGTTCGATAAGAGCAAAGACCTTCAGCAACGCGAGCTTCAGAAAGAGAAAGAGCGTATACGCGAAGACGTACGCAACGGCATGAGCATAGAAGAAGCGTGCAAGTCGCTCAAGCAGCGCGAAGCGGAGTCCGCGGGAATGGCGGCGGCAACCCAACAGCGCGACATCGAACCCGCTGTGCAGATTGACCCGCTCATTGTGTTGCTCGGCTTCGACCCCGCCGACCCCATAATAGCCGACGTTACGCGCGAAGAGCCGCAGGAAGAATGGAGCGACGAGGAAAAGAAGCTCAAGGAAGCGGAATACAACAACTTGCGGTTACGCGCCGAACTCGCCATTATTGCGAGCAGAGCGGAGGCGATAACCGCCGCCAACGAAAAGACCGAAGCGGACGCGGCAGGCGCGAATATCGCGCTCGAAGAGTTGCAGTTCGGTATCAAGGAAGCGGAGCAGAAGCTCGACGATAAGAATACCGACTTGGCTGTGGAGCGTCGCAAATCGGCGAAAGAAGCCCTTAATAAAGAGATTGCCGAACTCGAAGCTAAGATTAGAGCGGATAAAGACGCGATTTCGGGCAGAAAAGCCGAGATTGAAACGGCGAACGGATTGCTTGCTCGCATCAAGGAACTTTTGGGAGAATACTCGGGCAAGAAAGAAGCTACGGAGGCTCTCGTTTCCGCGAGCGACGGAGAACTCGAAGCCGCACGCGCGGAAGCGCAGAAAGCTGCGGAGCTTGCCGAAAAGGCAAGAAAGCAAGCGGCTTTGGCGGCACAGCTCGAGGTGCTCAATCCCATGATGTTTACGGTTAACACTCTCGACGGAGAGATACGCGAACTTGCCGAAGCGATAGAGGGCAGCGACGACGACAAAGACTCTCGCAAAACCGCGGTTGCGACTCTTCAGAATGAACTGTTGTCTACAACCGACTCGGCGAAGATAAACGAGATAAGCGCGCGCATAAAAGACCTTAACAAAGAAATATCCGAGTTGGACCGCGCGGCTACGGCAAACACTACGCTCAAGACCAACAAGGGCATAGAGATGGCGGCTGTGCGCAGAAAGGCGAACGAGTTCATAGACAAAGAGAGCATTGAACTCGACGACGTGATAACCGCCGAAGATTTGATTATAGGCAATATCGCGCTCGATAAGTTGCTTAAGCAGGTGGAAGCCGACAAAGCCGCCGCAGAAGAAGCGGTTGCGCATTGGCACGGCGTTTGCGACTCCATGACCGAAAACCTCGACGCGTCGGTAACGGAAGCGGCGTCGGGCGTTGCCGAGCGCGTGAAGCAAGCCGAAGACGCGCTCACCGAAGCTCAAGATAAGCTCAACGAGGTAAATCTCAAGATAGAACTCAGCGAGGACGACGACGAAAAACTCAATCTTTCCATGGAGCAGGTAACGCTGGGTGAAGAGGTTGACGCGCTTACCAAAGCGCTCGAAGACGTACGCGCAGAGGGAATTAAGGCAAATCTCGAACAGCGCACACAAGGCGAAGCGGAGCTCGAGGCGGCACGCGGCGAACTCGAAAGAGCGCAAGAAGATTTCGAGAGAGCGTCGGCGCGTTACCACGAGGTGAAAACCGGAGTGAACCCGCTCGACCTCATTACGTCGGGTAGCGGTATAATTTCGCAAGACCGAAAGAAAATAGAAGCAGAGAACCTCAAGAAGATACTCGAAGAGCAGAAGAACGCCATAGAGCAAGCCAAGTTGCAGGCGCAGATAGCGCAACAGGAAGCGGAAAAGGCGGTTGCCGACGCTCAACGCGCTTCGGAAGAAAGCAGAGCCGAAGCGGAAAGGTTGGCGCAAGAGGCTCTCGAACGCGCCGAAGCCGCACGCGAAGAAGCGGAGCTTGCGCGTAAAGAGGCCGCGGAAGAAGCGGAACGCGCCCGTCAGGAAGCCGCCGAGGAAGCGGAACGTATTCGCAGGGAAGCGGAAGAAAAGACCGAAGAAGCGCGGAGAATGGCGGAAGAAGAAGCGGAACGCGCATGCGAAGAAGCGGAGCTTGCGCGTAAAGAGGCCGCGGAAGAAGCGGAACGCGCCCGTCAGGAAGCCGCCGAGGAAGCGGAACGCATTCGCAAGGAAGCGGAAGAAAAGACCGAAGAAGCGCGGAGAATGGCGGAAGAAGAGGCGGAACGCGCTCGCAAAGAAGCCGAAGAAGAGGCGGAGCGTGCGAGAAAGGCTGCCGAAGAGGAAGCCGAGCAAGCAAGAAAAGCGGCTGAAGAAGAAGCCGAAAAGGCGAGAAAGGAAGCCGAGGAAGAGGCTGAAAAGGCTCGTTTGGCGGCTGAGGAAGAAGCCAAGAACAAAGCTCGCATAGAGGAAAAAATTGCCAAGCGCAAAGCGGAAATAGCTACGCTGAGAGAAGAACTTAAAAACGTTACCGAGGAAGACCAAGGCAACGCGCTCAGAGAAAAATTCTACTCAATACAGCTTTCGCTCGACGAAGAAGAAAAGACGTCTACCGAGCTTACCGATTTGCTTGCCAAATCCATGGACGACGCGAGCCATGCCGCAGAGCTTTCGAGGTATAAAAAACTCGCAAATCAGAAGCCGCGCAGAATTGTCAAGAAAGTTACGGAGCGCGTGAACCGTATTCCCAAGGCGAGACCGGGCGCAAGACCCGCAAGACCGGGCGCAAGACCCGCAAGACCGGGTGCAAGGCCTGCGGCACGCTCCGGCGCAAGACCCGCAAGACCGGGCGCAAGACCCGCGCGTCCCGGAGCAAGACCGGGCGCGAGACCTACCCGTCCCGGAGCAAGACCTACGGGCAGAGGACCTACGAGTAAAAAATAATTAAGGAAGAAAGGCGCGATAGAGAGGATGAAAAACATGAACAACGATATCTACAATCTTTCCATGGCTGACGAAGACGATTACGACGAGTACGAAGAAGAAGTAATCGAGCGTGACGAAGAGTACGATACGGGCGAAGAAGAATACGACGACGAAGAGTACGAAGACGAGGATTACGACGACGAAGAATACGAGGACGAAGAGCCGTATGACGACGAAGAGTACGACGAGGGCTACGACGACCAGTATTACGACGACCGCTTAAATCAAGTGCTCGACGAATTGGCGGAGCTTAAGCGCAACATGACTCCTGCCGCCGTACAGCAACAGCCTGTAATGCAGCAGCCGTTTTTGCCTATACAGCCGCACATGATGTTCGGCATGCCGCAAAATAACGACGTTGTTATGTATAACGAAATCTCGCGCCTTCGTGACGAACTCTCGAAAACGCAGAATTCGCAAACGCTCCACGAAGAGCTCAGCCGACTCAAAGACGATATGGAGCGCGAGAAAAAGCATAACGAAGCGCAGTTTTTGTCCGAAATAAAGCGTCTTAACGAGCGCATAGAGGAATTGCAAGCGCCCGAAAAGAGCAAGGCGGCAGCTTTGCCCGCAGGCAATCAAGCCGCGGGTTATTTGCCCGAGGCTCCTCAGCAGCCCGCTTTGCCGCATAAAGAGTTCGGCAAGCTCGTAGGAATAAACGAAACTCTCCTTAAGTCTACTCGCGATTCCGACGCGCGTATTATCGCCGATATTGCGGAACTCAAAACCAAACTCGAGGCAATGAGCGGCGACGAAACCGTAAACAAAGCTCTCGCGGATATTCGCGAGGCGGTTAAAACGCTCGAAGAACGCCCCGCGTGCGTAAATAACAGTGAAGCCATTGCGGAAATATCCTCGTCGGTAGCCGCTCTCAAAAGCGCGGTAGACGAGCACGCCGAAGCCATGCTCGGCGCAACCGCGTCGCTTGCCGCGGCTTCGAACGAAAACACGGGCGGAGGAGTTGACCGCAACATACTCAACAAGCTCGCTCGCATTAAGACCGAAGGCGGCAGAGTGGATTTAACCGAAATAATGCGTTCGGTATACGAACTTAAGGGAATGCTCGGCTCCGGCGACGCAAATCAGCAAGAGCTTGTGAACATGGCTCTCAAGGCTTACACCGAGCTCGATTTGCTTCACGCCACTATAGCCAACAGCAACGATTTCCGCACAAAGCTCGAGGCGTTGGAAAATTTCGTGTCTACCGTGAACGCGCAGGATTTCATCACTGCTGACGCTCTCACGGCATATAATATAGTTCTCAAAGAACTCATGGACACACCGCTTGACAGGAGCGTGTTCGACTCTCTCAATTCGTTTGCTTCCGCAACCGGCAAAATTACGGTTTCGTCGGCTAAGAAAGAAGCGGTAAACCGCTATATTTCGTTTGCCGAAAGGTCGCGCAGAGAAGACGTGGAAAACGTAATGGAATTTTTGCCCGAAATGGCTTCGGCTATTAACGACGCCGAGGGGGCTAAGAACGTATCGGTTGTGAACGGGCTTCGCGACGAAATCGTATCCATATTCAACGAGCGCAAGCGCGACACCGAAACCGACAAGCACGCGGTTGACACCGAGATTAAAGCTCTTATATCCGAACTTACAAATCTTACTGTGGGCGATATCGTTTCGTATTCGCCCGAAATGCCGTTGCCCACGTCCGACGCCATGACTTTCGGCGAAGGCGATTCCGTTTCCGACCGTATCAATTCGCTTATGCAGTCGGTTGCTGAGCTCGGGCGCATGGTGGAAGACCTTGCCGCCGCGGGCGTTGCGTCGCGCACCGAAGAAGACGGACTTGCGGCTACGGCTCAGCCACGTGTGGAATTCGACGCTCAATCCGCCGAACTCGCGGGCGAGCAAATAGAAGAGCTCAGGGCGATGCTCGCGGCTCTCGACGCTAAAATCAATATAGACGAACTTTCGGGCGAGGTACAACGTAATTTCGACGCGCTCTCGGGCAGGCTTGCCGATATAGAAAGCAGACTGATAAATACCGAAGTTCCCGCCGCCGCAGAAGAGGTTTACCCGCAGGCGGACGAGTTCGAGGCGGTAGAAAGCGGCAACGGTATTTCCGAGGAAATTGCCGAGCAAATAGCCGAAATCAAAGAGAAACTTGCCGAGCAAGACGTATTCGTTTCGCAAATAACCGATTTGCGCACCGATATTTTGGCGTTGCCGGAAACGGTGGGGCAATCCGGTCAGTTCGATAAACTGTACGACGATATCGTTGCGCAGTTCGACAAACTTTACGAAGATTTGTCGGCGGTGGACGGCGATACCTCGGAGAAACTGCAAGCCAAGCTCGACGAAATAAAGGCGGTAATGGAAGGACTTGCCGCCGCGGATATGTCCGCCGCGGTGATAGACAGCGTTGTGGATTTTAGAACCGCATACGAGGACTCGCAGGCTTTAAGCGCGGCAGACCGCGCCAAATTGCTCGAAGACGTTGCGTTTGTTCGCGAGGGCGTGGAGCGCAGACTCAACGAGCAAGCCGCCGAAGCGGTGGGCAACAAGGAGCTTTCCGAGCAGATAGAAACCGTTCGCGCCGAGTTCGGCGAAAATCTCAAAACGCTGGAAGAGCGGATTGCAACCATAGAGGTTAACGCGGAAACGGCGGCTTTGGTGAGCGAGCAAGCCGAAAACATTGTGGCGGTGCTTGACGAACGCTTTGCGATTCAAGACGAAAACGCGGCGCAGATACTCGACGGACAGCAGGGCATTGCGGCGGCTATAGAAGAGCTTAAAGAAAAGAGCGCGGCAATCGAAGATTTGGTGAATACCAACGGTTTGTTGCTTTCGGACAATCAAAACTCCATATCCGAGCGCGTAAACAAATTGCTCGAACTTTTGATGCCGCCGGGCGACAAAGACGCCACCAACATATACGACGAAATAATTTCCATATCCACTCGGGTTAACGAGGTTCATTCCGTATACGAAAAATCGAGCGCGGGCATACGCGATTCTCTTGCGGAAATAAAGGAACAAATACATCTCAAAGAACTCGAGCAGAGCATTGCGGCTATACCCGCAACCGAAGAGGACCAGGCGAAACTGCTTTCGGAAATAACCGAACTCAGAGAAAGACTGGGCAATCTCGAAAATTCGCAACAGTTGCAGTCGGATACGGTTGCAACGCAACTCGATAAGATTGCCGAACAAATCACGTCGCTTTCTCAAGTGGTTGCCACCGATAATTCGGTTAAAGAAGCCTCGGATTTCAACGTATCCACTTTGGAAGAATTGCATACGCTTATCGCCGAGGTTGCCGATATAAAAGACAAACTCAGCGCGGGCGACGAGCAGACCTCCGAAATAGTGCGGATGCAAGACGATATTACCTTTATCCGCAACCAAATAGAAGCCAACATAGAAACCGCGCCCGAGAGCGACCCGCTCGCCGAAACGTTGGAAAACGAAGGCTTATCGCTCATAATGGACGATATTGCGGCAATCAAAGAGAAGATTGCCACGCTCGACGAGTACGACACCGTTGCCGAAATTCTCTCGCTAAGAGAAGACGTTAAAACGGCTCGGCTTCTCGATAACGGCGACGTTGCCGCCGAGCTCGAAGGGCTTAAAGGCGACTTGTTGGAGCTTAAAGCCGATATTTCGGATATAAAAACTTTGAGAAGCGAAGGCGACGGAGTTCCCATCGGGGGCGACGGCACACCCACGAGCGACGAAGTGAATATGCTTTTGAGCGAAATAGTTTCGCTTAGAGACGAAATACAGGCATATAAAGACGACGTTGCGGGCATGGTGTCGGCGCAAGACGACGTGCATCCCGTTACCGCGGTTGCCGACGAAAATATTTCGGTAATTCTCGACGAGCTCACCGGTCTTCATAACGAGATAGACAATCTCAAGATAGAAAATCTTGCGGAACAGGCGGGCGAGATAGACGAAATACAGTCCGCGCTTTCCGAAATAAAAGATATGATTTCGCGCAGAACTACGCTTGCCGAAGACGGCGGCGCGGCTCGCGAAAACGCGGTGTCTAACGAGCTTAACGTCGTATTGGACGAAATAATAAACGTAAAGAGCGAGGTTGCCGAACTCAAAGCCGATTTCACCGATATGAACGAAACCGCCGCGGCGGCTCGCGAGAGCGACGCGCAAGCGGATAAGGCGGCTCTTGCCGACGAAATGCAAACGCTCAAGAGCGAACTGTTTGCCATGATAGGCGAAAAGCTCGAGGAGCTTTCGCTCGTAAGTCCCGACTATACCGAGGAGCTTCAGAGCGTTAAAGACCAACTTGCGGATTTGCAGACTCTCGCCGTGGGCGGAGCTATAGCGGGTTCGGAAGACGGTGCTGAAACGGGCAAAGCCATATTCGGCGAATTAAACTCCATAAAAGAAATGATATCGAGCAATTCCGCCGTAACAATGGAAGAGCTTTACGGCGAAGTGCTTGCGCTCAGACAGGAAATGGAAGAGTCGAAAGCGGTTGCGCCCGTTGCCGCCGAAAACGCAACGGTAAGCGTGGATTTGTCGTCGGTTAACGAGCAACTCGCCGAGATACGCGAACAGCTTATGAACGCCGCTTCCGTTCCCGCGGCGGTTGCCGAACCCGACGAAGCCGTTTTGAACGAAGTGCTTTCTTTGAGAGAAGAAATTGCGGCATTGCGCGAAGAGATGAGCAATATGGTCGCGCCCGAACAGGCAAGTTCCGAACCCGACGAGCTTGTGCTTAACGAGGTTATGTCTTTGCGCGAGGAGATAGCGGAATTGCGCGAGCAGATGAACGCGCCCGCCGCAGTAGCCGAAACCGAAACTGACGCAACGTTGTTGAACGAGATACTCGGTTTGCGCGAAGAAATGGAGCGCATGCGCGAGAACGGCAGCAGTGCGGACGATACCGCGGGCATCATGGAGAGCATAGACGCAATAAAAGAGGACGTACGCGCCATAAAGGAAGAGCCCGACCTCGGCATTATAAACGAAGTTCTCGCGCTCCGCGACGAATTCCAAGCCTTCAAAGACGAACTTAACAAAACGCGCACCTCGCCCGCGGAAGACAAGAGCAAAGAAGAACTCATATCCGAGGTGCAGTCGCTCAGAGACCAGTTGTTTGCAATCAGCATGGCTAACGTAAACGACGGAACGAGCAACGAGGTAGTGTACGAAAGCTACAACAATATAATTCTCGACGAGATATCTTCGTTGAGAGACGAACTTGCGGTTATCAAGCAGTCCGACGAAACCAACGCGCTCGGCGAAGAGCTTGCGCAAATGAAAGACAGGCTCACAAATCTTGCCATAGACGACAGCGAGAAAACGGAAGCTCGTTTCGACGAACTGCGCGAAGAGATAGCCCGCTTAAAGCAAAGCGAAGATACCGCGGCAAACGACGCGATACTTTCCGAACTTGCCGCACTCAAAGAAGAACTTTACAATCAGCGCGAAGCCGACGCGACAACTCTTAACTTTATGTCCGAAATGGCGCGACTCATCGAACGCCAAAACGCGTTTATAAGTCAGGCTTCCAACGAACGCTTGAGCGAAGAAATAGAGAGTCTTAAATCGGAAATAGCTTCTTCGCTTGCCGCGCCGGCCACGAGCGAGGATTTGCGTAGCGAAATAGAGAGCCTTAAAGCCGAACTCGGGCGCAACAAAACCGAAACGGTTACGGTAGACAACAGCGCGGTACTCCGAGAAATAGCCGCTCTTCGCAAAGAGATGGACAGCCGCAATTCTTCGGAAGAGAGCAAAAAGATATTGAGAGAAATATCCGTGCTCAAAAACGAGATAGGCGCAATGGCGGAACGCGAGCCGAGCGCGGGCGACGAAGAACTGTCGCGCTCGATAAGCGACCTTAAAGCCGAGCTCAATCAGCTTGCCGGCATTGTGGAAGAAGAAGCTCCCGCAAAACCCGCGGCAAGGAAGAATTCTTCGCAACGCGCAAAATCGGGCGCAAAGAATTCGGGAAAAGGAAAGTCCGGCGCAAAACGCGGCAACCGTCCCAAAGCCAAACCCGCGGCGGAAGAAGACGACGGACTTTCGAGCGACACGCTTTTATCCAAAATAGACTCTACGAGCATAAACTTGGGCGGTTCGAGTATTGACGAAACGATAGTGCTCAATCCGAATTTCGAGCCCGAACCCATACCCGCCACGAGCGAAGAAATGGATATAGCTTCGCGCATAGCCAAACAGGTTGCGAATAAGCTCATAATGGAACAGCTCGTTCAACAGCTCGGCGACGGTAACGTGCCGCACAGCGAGGTGGAAGAAATAGTGAAAGATATTCTTCCGCAGGAGTTCACCACCATACAGGTAGACGAACAAACCGACAGAGTGCGCCGACTCGCGAATTCGCTTGTGCTCGACAAACTCCGTTCCCGTCTTAAGAAATAGTAAATCGATACAGTAAATCGTTATGTAAAAATCCCTTGCGGTAACATAATTGCCGCAGGGGATTTTTTCGGATTTTATTTATTTATGCCGTCGTGGCGGAAAAAGTAACAGATTAGCGCAAAATTCATACATTATAGTATCCGATTAAGAGGTTTATATGTATGAATGAAAAACTTATTATAAGCGGCGGGCGCAGACTCGAAGGCGAATTGCGCGTGACCGCGGCGAAAAACTCCGTATTGCCTTTAATAGCTTGCTGTATCATGTCGGAAGAAGAAATACACATACATAACTGTCCGCAAATAGCGGATATTTTCAGCATGATAGATATTATAAGAGCTATAGGCGGCAGTGCGGAACTGAAAAACGGCACTTTGAGCGTTAACTGCAAGTATGCCAATCCGCAACTCGTAACGGCGGACCTCACGAGCTCGATACGGTCTTCGGTGTTTATCTTAGGACCGATACTCGCGCGTTTTCACTATGCCGATATCAGTTATCCGGGCGGGTGCGAAATAGGATTGCGCCCCATAGATTTACATATATACGGGCTGAAATGTTTGGGCATAAAAGTTACCGAATACGGCGGAATGATTATATGCGACGGCGACAACAAGCGCGGCGGAGTGGTGGAACTCGATTTTCCGAGCGTTGGCGCAACCGAAAACATAATGATGGCGGGCACTCTCGGAAGCGGCGTGACTGTGATACGCAACGCCGCGCGCGAACCCGAGATTGTGGACCTGCAAAACTTTATAAATTACCTCGGCGGCAAGGTGCACGGCGCGGGCACGGGAGTAATCACGGTAGAAGGCGTAAAATCGCTCGGAGGCGGCGAATACACGCCGCTGGGCGACAGGATAGCCGCCGCCACATATTTAACCGCCGTGGGTAGTGCGGGCGGCAGGGCGCAAATTACGGGCGCACAGCCCGAACTTATGTATGCGGTGCTCGAAAAACTCAAAAGAGCGGGTTGCGAAATAACCGAACTCAACGACGGAGTGCGCATAGTTTCGAGCGGCAAATTGCACGCCGTACATAAAATAGAAACGCAGCCCTTCCCGGGATATCCCACCGATATGCAACCGCAGATAACCGCTATGCTCGCCGCCGCCGACGGCACGAGTTTTATAGTGGAAAACATGTTCGAAAACAGGTTCAAATATACGGCGCAACTGATAAAGATGGGTGCGAACATAATAGTAAAAGACCGCGTGGCTGTGGTTAAGGGCGTGAAAAAATTGAGCGGTGCACTCGTAGCGGCGGAAGATTTGCGCGGCGGCGCGGCGCTCGTAGCGGCGGCAATCGGCGCGGACGGCGACAGCGTTATAACGGGCGTGCGGCACATAGACAGAGGATACGATAAAATAGAAAACGCGTTCGCGCTTTTGGGCGCGGATATAAAGAGAGTTATCGAAAACTGACGATATCTTACATATACGCAAACAGTTGATTTATTTTTCGACAAATGATATAATTATATCATGAGAAATAAAAAGCTCATAATTCTTTTTTCGGTACTTTTGGCGGTGACGCTTTTGGTGGTATTCAACAGCGTTCTTTTTTCCGTACAGCATATAGACGTGCACTGCGTGAACGTGGAGAAATCGCAGTATACCGATAAGGTGAAGGCGAGCCACAAAATAAAGAACGGCTCGAGTATCTTTTTCGTAGACAAAGCCGAAGCCATTCAAAACATAGAAAAAAGTTTGGGCGGCAACGTGCGCGTTTTAAGTGTTGAAAAACAGTTTCCGAACCGTATATACATAGACTTTGTTGAGGTGCGTGCTTACGTAAAAGTGAGCGACGGACACCGCACGTATTACTGCGACAACGATATGCGGGTGATATCGAACGGCGGCGACGAGGTGATAAATCTCAAGATAAGCGGCGAGCTTTCCGAGTTGCAAACGGGCGACAAACTTACGTTTTCAACTTCCAAAGGCTTGAGCAACGCCGACGTTGTGACCGCGATATTCGACGCGCTCGCACGGCTGGGGTATTACGATACCGTAATAAATCTTTTCGACGAGATTGACATAAGCGGAAATTTTATAGTTCTTCGCACCGCAACGGGCATGAAATGGGAGATTGTAACGGCGGACAGGCTTGCCGAAAAATTGCGGCTTGCAATGTCGGTTTACGTGAACGAACTCGACGACGACAAACGCAGTCGCGGCACGCTCGTAATTGCCGGCACCGAAAAGATAATTGCCAACTACCGAGAATAACGGCGGATTAACGCAAATCTCTTGACTTTATGTTGCATGGCATTATATAATAATTATAATCGGACTTAGGAGAAATAAGGTGGCTCAGGACATAGCGGTTCTTGATTTCGGCTCGGGTAAGATAGACGTTCTAATCGGCGAGCGCGGAGTCAACAATACAATTTGCATAAACGGCATGGGCGAATGCGATTACGCCGGTTTTGCCGATGGCGAATGGTTTGAGCCGGACCAGCTCGGTTATGCGATAGGACATGCCATTAACAACGCGGAAACCAATTCGCGCACAAAAATAAAAAGACTGTATGTGGGCGTTCCCGGCGAATTTACCACCGTTGTGTGCCGCGACGTGAGCATTTCTCTTACTAAAAAGCGCAAAGTTACCGAGGCGGACGTGGATATGTTGCACGAGCAAGGCGACGTGTTCCGCAACAACCCCGATTATACGGTGATAAATATAGGCCCCGTTTATTACACGCTCGACGACGACAGGCGGCTCGTTCAGCCCGTGGGCATGACGAGCAACAAGCTCGGCGGGCATATTTCTTACGTTTTGGCGGAAAACAGGTTTATTCATTTCGTGGGCAAAATTCTCGAAGAACTCGGTATCGAGTCCATCGAATTCGTTTCGAGCGTTCTCGCCGAAGAACTTTTGCTGTTCGACGATATTACGCGCGACCAGTACGTGGTGCTCATAGACGTGGGATATATCACAACGTCGGTTGCCGTGGGGCGGGGCGACGGTTTGCTCGGACTATATAATTTCTCACTCGGCGGGGGGCATATCACGGGCGACCTTGCCATGGCGTTCGGCATATCGTTTTCGCAGGCGGAGAGTCTTAAACGCAAAGTGGTGCTTTCGCTCAACGCGTCGGACGCCGACGTGTACGAAATTACCGACCGTGACTCTCGCATTCCTTTTCCGGCAAAAACAGTAAACGAGATAGTTATGGAGCGTATCAAACTTATCGCGAGCACTATTGAAAAGTGTTTGTCTAAGTGCGAATACGATTATCCCGATTATATACCTTATCACCTTACCGGCGGCGGCTTGAGTTATCTCAAAGGTGCGCGCGACTATCTTTCCAAGCGGCTCAACAAGCCCGTTGAAATAGTAAGTCCGTCGTTCCCGCCGTTCAGCAGACCGCACATGTCGTCGGGCATAGGTCTTATGGATATGTTGCTCGACCAGCAACCGCAAGAAAAGAAGGGCTTTTTCGCCCGTTTGTTCGGTAAAAAATAAACTCACAAAAAGGAAGCTCATATAGGCGTCTAAAATGTAGGCGCGTGGAGGTTTGTATGCAAGTCAATTCCAAAGATGTTACCAATATGCCTGCCGTTATAAAGGTAGTGGGTGTGGGCGGTGGCGGCAATAACGCCGTTAACCGCATGATAGCCGTTAATATAAAGAGTGCGCAATTCATTTCGCTCAATACCGATTTGCAAGCTCTCAATATGTCTAAGGCTCAGTACAGGATACAGATAGGCGACAAACTTACTCACGGAATGGGCGCGGGCGCCGACCCCGAAATAGGTCAGAAAGCGGCGGAAGAAAGCCGTCTTGCCATAGCCGACGCCATAAAGGACGCAAACCTTGTGTTTATAACCGCGGGTATGGGCGGAGGAACGGGAACGGGTGCAGCCCCCGTTGTGGCTTCCATAGCCAAAGAAATGGGCAAACTCACCGTTGCCGTAGTGACTAAGCCGTTTGCATTCGAGGGCATAACTCGAATGAACAACGCCGAAATAGGCATTGCAAACCTCATGAAAGTGGTGGACACGCTTGTTGTGATACCCAACGAAAAGCTCATGCAAGTGGCGTCTAAACTGCAAGTGCTCGACGCGTTCAAATATGCCGACGACGTTTTGCGCCAAGGTATTCAGGGAATAAGCGACTTGATTGTAACGCCCGCTCTTATAAACCTCGACTTTGCCGACGTGTGCACGGTAATGCGCGATAAGGGCATAGCTCACATGGGCATAGGCAGAGGAAGCGGCGAACGCCGCACCGTGGAGGCAGTAAAGCAGGCCGTGTTCAGTCCGTTGCTCGAAACCTCTATAGAGGGCGCAACGAGCGTTATACTCAATATCATGGGCGGCACCGACCTCACTCTTATGGAAATTAACGAAGCCGCCGACCTTGTAAGACAGGTTGTGCACCCTTCGGCAAACATAATTTTCGGCGCGGATATACGCGAAACTCTCAACGACGAAATTTTGGTAACGATTATAGCCACCGGTTTCGATACTCCTGCGGGCGAGCCGCACAATCAGCCGCCGCAGGCGATACAACAGCAACAAAGCCAACAGCCCACGGCAGACGATTACTACAATCGGCTTACGGGCGGAAGCGACTTAAACGTATTCCCCGTACAGCAACAGTCGCCGTTCGGATTTAATCCGCAACCGCGCACCCAACAGCCGCCGTTTGTGAACCGCCAACAACAGCAACCGCAGCAGTTCGGATACGGTGCGCCGCAAAGACCCGCTCCGCAACCGCAACAACCTCGTCCGCCTCAGCCCGAAGGGGGTTCGAAAATCCCTTCGTCGCACGTTGACGTGGACGACTCCGGATTTCCCGAGTTCCTCAAAAGGCTAAACGACAAAAACCGCAGAAACTGAAACTAAAACGTGCGAACGCTCGAACGAAACATTATCGTTCGGGCGATTTTGTTGCGCAAATTTCGCCATGCCGAAGCGAGCATATTAGGGCAAATTCGACAACAATGTTCTTTTTAGCCAAACGGTTTTGTGATAGTATAGGCGTATGAGCGTATACATAGAGCCGCTTTTGGCGGAAAATTTCATACTCGATTACGTTATCGGCGCGGCGGCGTACAAGTTTTTGCGCTTGCGCTCGGATAAAGCGCGTCTGTTTCTTTCCGCCCTTACGGGAACGGTTGCCGCGTTGTTTTATCTCATGTTTTCGCTGTCCGCAATTTGGCAAACGCTTATAAAACTTTGCGTGGGCGCGGCAATGTGTGCGATTTTATTCTTTCGCAAGTGCGGATTTGTAAAAGGAGTCGCGGTATTTTACGCCGCCGCATTTATATTCGGCGGGTGCGTTTTCGCCGTTGGGTACGTGATTTACGGCAACGCGGCGGACGCTATGGCAAAGCCGCTCATGCCCAACGCCTTTATCACGGCGGGAGTGTCCGCGGCTGTGTATGTAATAGTGGAACTGTTTGCTGTTTCCTTTCACCGCACGCGCGACCTGTCGGAAACGCTGTATCGGTACAGACTCGAGCTTGCGGGCGCGGAGATAGAGGGCAACGGATTTCTCGATACGGGCAACAGGCTGTACGACGCGAAAACGGGACTGCCCGTGATAGTGATTGGATTTGCAACGATTATGCCCTATCTATGCGATAGCGCGGTAACCGAAATACTCACAGGTCATACCGACAGGGTGTTTAAGGGGGCGCGAAAAATGAAATGCGGCGGGGTGTGCGGCTATGGTGAACTTTGGCTTATAACTCCCGATAAATTTCAAGTCTATTTCGGCTCGGACAAGAATATATTATATGACGTAACGGTCGGGTTGTCCTTGACGTTTACAAGGCGCGAAAAAGAATTCGACGCTATTTTGCACCCGGCGCTCACGGAGGTGAATTGACTGTGAAAATAATCGACTTGCTTAAAAAAATCGTAGGGAAGCTGTTGCCGCCCGACGAAAACGTTTTAATGTACATAACGGCGAACGAGGCTTTGCCGAGCCCGCTTTCGCCCGAGGAAGAAGTCGTTGTAATGGCGGACTTAAGAGAGGGAAAGACGAGCGCGAAAAACACCCTTATAGAACGCAATCTTCGGCTTGTGGTTTATATCGCCCGCAAGTTCGACAACACGGGCGTGGACGTCGAGGACCTCATTTCGGTGGGCACTATAGGGCTGATTAAGGCGGTTAACTCTTTCGACCCCGACAAAAATATAAAGCTCGCGACTTACGCCTCGCGGTGCATAGAAAACGAAATACTCATGTATTTGCGCCGCATGGTGCGCCTTAGGTGCGAGGTGTCGCTCGACGAGCCGCTCAATATCGATTGGGAAGGCAACGAGCTGCTCATGAGCGATATACTCGGCACAGAGCCGGACCTCGTGAGCAAAAACATAGAGTCGTCGGTTGAAAAACAGCTCTTGTGGAACGCCATAGGCAAGCTCGGAGTGCGCGAAAAAGAGATAATGCAAATGCGCTTCGGACTTGCGGGCAGACAGGAAAAAACCCAAAAGGAGGTGGCCGACCTTTTGGGCATTTCGCAGTCGTATATTTCGCGGTTGGAAAAGAAGATTATAAGCCGCCTGAAAAAAGAAATCGTGAAAGCGTTGTAATTCAGTTGATATTCTTTTTGAGTATGGATATCGCGTTTTTCTCGAGACGGCTCACTTGAGCTTGCGATATTCCTATCTCGCTCGATACCTCTACTTGGGTTTTGCCCTCGTAAAAGCGCAAAGTGAGAATTTCGCGTTCGCGCGGCGTAAGTTTGGTCATCGCTTCGCTTATGGAAACGCCGGTGAGCCAGTTTTCGTCGCAGTTCTTTTTGTCGGAAATTTGGTCCATTATCATAACCGTTTCGCCGCCGTCGTGATACACGGGGTCGAACAGCGACACGGGGTTGGATATTGCGTCCATTGCGTAAACCACTTCGGACACGGGCATGTTCATTGCCGCCGCGACTTCTTCGAGCGAAGCCTCGTTGTTGGTTTCAGCCTCGAGAGCCTGCCGCTTTTGCAAAACCTTGTACGCGGTGTCGCGAATGGAGCGACTAACCCGAATGCTCGAGCTGTCGCGCAGGTATCTGCGAATTTCGCCGATTATCATGGGCACGGCATATGTCGAAAATCTGAGATTGAGCGCGGTGTTGAAATTGTTCATTGCTTTGATAAGACCTATGCAACCCACTTGGAATATATCGTCGGCACATTCTTTTTTGCTTCCGAAGCGTTGCACGATGCTCAACACGAGCCGCATGTTGCAAAGCAGAAATCTGTCTTTTGCCGCTTCGTCGCCCGCGTGCGCTTTGTCTATGAGTTCCAAAGTTTCTTTGTGAGTAAGGGTGGGAAGCGTTGCGGTGTTTATTCCGCAAATTTCCACTCGAGTAGCCATAGCTATACCTCCTGTGTATCGCTATTTTTATCGACGGGCGGCGTTTTTATACTTTGCCGAGAAATTCGGTTCGCAATTTTTGTCGCAATTGCGCATATATATAGTCCGAGGTATAAAATGAGCGACAACGACTTGTCTTATTGCGAATTGAGGTCTAAAGAAGTTGTAAACGATACCGACGGCAGACGAATGGGGCGTATAGTCGATATTCTTTTTTCGCGCGACGACGGGCGAATAAGCGGCATAGTGGTGCCGCTAAACCGCCGAGGTATATTTTCCAAAAATCAAGACGTGTTCGTACCGTGGCACTGCGTTCGCAAGATAGGCGAAGACGTAATACTCGTTTCGCTCACCATGGAAGCCGACGGCTCGCTTTCCTGCGGGCACCGTCCGCCTCCGCCGCCGCGCCCCAAGCCGCCCAAAGACTGCAAGCACGGCGGAGGGTATGAAAGTTGCGGTTGCGGCGATAATACTTTCCGAGAGGAAACGAGGTGCGACGACTCCGTTCCGCCGCACCCCAACTGCGACAATCGCTGCGAAAAGTGCATGCTGTTCGACTGCGCTTACAGATGGTCGCAAATGAATTGACCGAATTTATTCAAATCGATTGCGTTACGGCGGAATATATTGTATAATAAAGGCGTATCAATTCAAAAGAGGTGCGTCGTATGAAATGTATGTTTTGCGGATTTACGGAGAGCAAAGTGTTGGACTCCCGTCCTACAGACGAGGGCAATTCCATACGGCGGCGCAGAGAATGCCTAAAGTGCGGCAAACGGTTCACCACTTACGAAATGATTGAAACCGTGCCCATACTCGTTGTGAAAAACGACGGCACGCGCCAACAGTTCGACGCCTCGAAGATAAAGAGCGGAGTTGTAAAGTCTTGCGAAAAACGACCCGTAGCCATGCACGATATAGACGCGCTCGTAAACACGCTCGAAAAGCAAATAAGCAATTCGCTCGTGCAGGAGATATCTTCGCGCAAGATAGGCGAAATGGTAATGAAACTGCTTAAAGACCTCGACCAAATCGCGTATATAAGATTTGCTTCGGTTTACAGGCAGTTCCGCGACGTTACCGAGCTTGCCGACTTTATAAAAGACGAAAAAATGAACCAAAAGGACTGATTTTGCGTTATGACGCTTTTGGATGCAAAGGTTAATACACGCTATAAAGTGAGCGGCGTGTCGGGCGAGGGAAACGCCCGCCGCCGTTTGCTCGATATGGGCTTTACTCCCGATTGCACGCTGTATATAGCGGCGGTGGCTCCCATGGGCGGAACGGTGCTCGTGGGGCTTAGGGGGTTTATGGTTGCGCTCAGAGAAGACGCGGCTTCGCTTATAGAGATAGAGGTGGCGTAAATGGACTACACCGTTTCTCTCGTGGGCAATCCCAACGTGGGCAAAACAAGCCTATATAACAGAATAACCCATTCGCTCGAACACGTGGGCAATTGGCACGGCGTAACCGTTGCCGAGGTGAGCAAAAAGATAATGTTCGACCACAATACAATAGATATTGTGGATTTGCCCGGCTTGTATTCGCTAAGCGTGTACAGTCCCGAAGAGGGAATTTCGCGCGATAGAATACTCGCTAAATCAAGCGACTTGATTGTGAATATCTGCGAGGTAAACAACCTTGCGCGTAACCTGTATCTCACACTCCAACTGCTCGAACTCGACGTTCCCGTGGTGCTTGTAATAAACATGATGGACGAGCTGAGAAAGCAGGGTAAAGTGCTCAACTACCGCAACATAGAACGGGTGCTCAAAATTCCCATTGTACCCATGAGCGCAAAGTATCACAGCGACGTGCACCTACTGATGGACGTTAGCGTAGACTATATAAAGACTCACGGGGCGAACACCGTGCGGCTCGAATATCTGGACAAGTTGCCGCTCGACGACGTTATTTCCATTATAGGAGCGAACGCCGCGCAGGCGGGGCTATCGCCGCGTTGGGCGGCTATAAAGGTGCTTGAAAACGACGCGTTCGTGCTCGGCAAACTGAACCTCGATAAAGCGCAATCGAGCGCTTTGGCGGCAATGGGCGACTTACAGGCGCGCGTTGCTCAAGTGCGTTACGAATTCATAGACAAAATAACCGAGGGCGCGATAACGCGCAGCGTATCGAGCGAGCACCACGAAATGCACGAACACACCGCGCACAACGTGCCGCTCGAGTCGCACGGCGAGAACGCGGGCGAGATAGCCGAAATCCCGCACGACAAGCACGTTAGGCATCACGACAGGCACAAGGCGGGCGAAAGACTGCAAATGCTCGGCGTATCAAAACTCGACGGGATTGTGCTTAACAAATACCTCGCGCTTCCCATATTCCTTGCCGTAATGGCTCTCATATTCGTTATTACTTTCGGGCTGGTGGGGAATTTCTTTACCTGGCTGCTCGAGCTCGGAATAGACAAATTGATATATAATCCGCTTACCGGTTGGCTCAATTCCATAAACTGCCCCGACTGGATAGTGGGACTGCTCGGCGACGGAATAATACAGGGCGTGGGCGGCATACTCGTGTTTTTGCCGCAGATAGTTTTGCTGTTCTTTTTTCTCGCTTTGCTCGAAGACAGCGGATACATCAGCCGCGTTGCCTTTATGACAGACGGCATATTTCGCAAGATAGGTCTTAGCGGAAGAAGCGCGTTCACCATGCTTATGGGCTTCGGGTGCAGTGCAACTGCGGTGCTTACCGCTCGCGGACTCGAGGACGAGAAGATGAGAAAGAAAACGGTGCTGTTAACGCCCTTCCTTTCGTGCAGCGCAAGGCTTCCCGTTTATTCGACTATTGCGGGAGCGTTCTTTGCGGGCGGTTCGCCGTTTATAATATTCGGCATGTATCTGCTCGGCGCGGCTGTGGCTCTACTGCTTGCCGCATTATTCGAAAAGTGCGTAAAGCCGCTCAAGAGCGGTAAACTTTCGTTTATAATGGAAATGCCGCCGTACCGTTTCCCTACGGCGGAGCGCGTGTTGCAAATAATTTGGAACAACGCGAAAGTATTTTTGATAAGAGTGGGCACAACCATTTTCGCGCTCAACGTAATAGTGTGGCTTTTATCGAACTTTTCGTTTACGGCGGGTTACACGGTTGGGAAAGACGCCCGCAGTATTTTAGAGGTGATAAGCGGATTTATCGCGCCCGTATTCCGTCCGTTCGGGTTCGGCAATTGGAAAGCCGTAACCTCGCTTTTGAGCGGTCTTGTGGCTAAAGAAGTGGTAATTTCGAGCATAGAAAGTTTGGGCGGGGTGGAAGCTATATTTATGGGAGCGCACCCGTCGCTTTCCGCGCTCACCTTTATGGTGTTTACGCTTTTATACGTGCCCTGCGTTGCCACGCTCGTTGCAATAAAAAAGGAAGCGGGGCTTAAGTGGATGTTTTTCAGCCTGATTTTGCAGATAGGCGTGGCGTATTTGGTTTCGCTCGCGTTCTACGGAATAGGACTGCTCGTTTTGCTTAATCCCGGCGTTACTGTCGGAGTGCTCATAGTGGCGTTTGTGGTTGCCGTTTGCATTGCGGTGCTTATAAGTAAAATCAAAGGGAAAGGCTCTTGCCCTTACTGCACGGGAGGATGCAAAACCTGCGACCGCAAAAAGGACGGGAAAGATAGGTGAAACGCAAGTTTACTGCGGATAAAGAGTGCTCGCTCGTTCGCTTTTTGGAAAGCGAGCTTGCGGGCGTGAGCCGCGAGCGAATAAAAATTCAGCTCAAGCGCGGCGAGGTGCGCGTTAACGGCGAAAAAATCACACGCGACTTGCCGATTAACAGCGGCGACGGGGTGGAAATATTTCTGCCCGCAAAATTCGATTTGCCCGCAATACCCGTGATTTATCAAGACGAAAACATAATGATTGCGGACAAGCCGCCGTTTATCGAAAGCGAGTTCGCGTTGCCCAAAGCCATACTCGAGCAGACGGGCGAAAAGGTTTACGCGGCGCACAGGTTGGACACCAACACTACGGGACTTGTAATACTTTGCAAATCCCAAACCGCGCTTAACTGCGTTATATCGGCGTTTAGGGATAAGCGGGTAAAGAAGAAATACGTTGCGAGGGTGTTCGGTTGCACCGAGCGCGACGGCGGGACTCTTACCGCGTATCTCGTTAAAAACGCCCAAAACTCGTATTGCAAAGTGTGCGATAAACAGGTAAAAGACGGGAAGGAGATAGTTACCGAATATAAAGTGCTTTTGCGCGGCGAGCAGTCGGTTTTACTCCTTTCGCCCGTGACCGGCAGAACGCACCAATTGCGCGCGCACATGGCGCATATAGGTTGCCCCATAGTGGGCGACGATAAGTACGGCGACTGCGCGGCTAACCGCAAAGCGGGAGCAAAACGGCAAAAACTGCGAGCCGTATCGCTCGAGTTCGGCGAACTCGATACGCCGCTTACATATCTAAGCGGCAAAAGATATTCGACAGACGCGGGTAACGATATAATTTTTGCGGACGAAAAAAACTTCGTTTTGATTTGACTTAAAACCCCGTTCGGAGTATAATATATATAAATGCACGTAAGAGAAATCAAAACCGAAGCGAAAGAGCGGTTTGCGCTCAACAGATATCACGCAATGCTTGTGTACGGCGTGGTTTATACGCTTGCGCTCAACATCGCCGTGCTTACCACTCTTTTGTATATTGTGAACAAGTGGGCGGTGTGGTACGGAGTGATACTCATATTTTTGTATCTTCTCATGCTTGCTCCCTTCGGTTTCGGCATGACCGCATTTTAC
Organism: Pumilibacter intestinalis; assembly: GCF_943193005.1. Lineage (GTDB taxonomy): Bacteria > Bacillota > Clostridia > Christensenellales > Pumilibacteraceae > Pumilibacter > Pumilibacter intestinalis. Next base: position 53,048 of record NZ_CALPCH010000004.1, on the reverse strand, counting down.
GTTAAACTCTACAAATTCCAAAAGACCGACGCATTCCATATATTCGACGGGTTCAATAAATACAACTTAGAGCGGGTAATAGTGCTTAGGCTTTTGAAATTCGCGCTTTGGCTCGCGTTCACTCTTTTGCTCATAGTGCCCGGCATAGTGTTTGCGGTTCGTACCTCTATGGCTAATTACCTGTTGCGAGCCAATCCCAAACTTAAACCCGCCGACGCGCTCAAGGCGAGCAACCGAATAATGAAAACGCACTGTTTCAAATATTTCGGTTTGGTGATTTCTTTCGCGGGTTGGTTTTTGATGGGACTCCTTACCTGCGGACTGGGCTTTATATGGGTGCTCCCGTATCTTAACACCGCCAAAACAGTGTTTTACAAGCGCGAGATACAGGGCGACAAAACGGTGTACCGCAATCCCGAAACGGGCGAATTTTCCAAGGCGGACGAAAACGCGGCAATAGGCGCGGAAGAAGAATTCAAGCCCGAAGACATAGCCTACACCGCGGAATATACCGAGCCGTTTTTGCCCGAAATATCGCCCGAACCTTATATCGAACCGCAAATCGAACCGCCGCATGCCGAAGTTCCCGCATTCGAGCAGGCGGCCGACGGTCTCAAGCGCATGAGTACAATTCCGTTGCCCGGCGGCAGAGTATATCTCGACTCGGCGGGCAGACGGGCTGTAGACAGGCGCAGACCGCCCGAACCCGCGCAAACCGAAGAAGAACAGGTTGCGGTTGTGGAAATAAGCGAAGACGGCGAGGGCAAAGCGGGCGAGTCGTTACGCGAACGCATAAGCAGGGAGCGAGCGGAACGCAACGCCGCGGCAAGGCAGTCGGGCGGCGCGATACCTCGGCGCAGAGCTTCCGACCGTAGAGTAACGCAGGAAGAACGCAATAATATAGAAATCGGAGAACGCGAATGAGCAGAAAGAAACAAACTTATTCCATGACGGCGCGGGCGAGAAAAGAGTTGCGCCGCGCCGAAGAAGAAAAGAGAAATAAAAAATCGAAAGAGCGTGAAACCGCGCTCGCTGACGCGAACGCGCAAAACGCGACCGAGGGCGGAGAAACCGCCGCTATCCAAAAGCGACAAATTTGGATACCCGTTACTTGCGCGGTGCTTGCGCTCGTGATAATATTTACAGCCGTATTGTTGCTCGTTATTAAGCCTGGCAGAAACAGCATATATCCCCGCGCCGTGATTACTCTCGACGTGCCCGCCGACGGCGGCAAAAGAGTAACGCGCACGCTTACTCTCACCATTTGGGAGGACGAATGCCCGATAGCCGCCACGAACTTTATGTTTTTGGTTAAAATAGGCTTTTTCAACAACAACCTCGTGTACGACGTTCATCCCGGACGGAGCGAACTCAATAACTTGGGGTCGGGATATATGGGCACCGACTATATGCGTTTCGGAGCTTATACCGATTACAACTCGTCGACGTCGAAATATAATGATGCCGGATTTGTAGACGGGATTTCGCGTAAGATATTCAACGTGGTGGATATGGACTCGGGATATAAGAACGACAACAACGGAAACAACAAGCAAGTTGCCAATAAATTCGGATACAGGCTTCATACCGATACGGGTACGGGCAGAGCGCGTTACAAGGAAAAATACGTTGTGTCTTTCAACAGTAACGATTCGGGGGATTTCGTGATAAACATGGGAGAGAACAACGACGCTTTTTACGGTTCGTCCAATGCGAGTATTTCGAGCAATCTTTCGGCTTTCGGTTCGTTCGAAGACGAGGAGTCGAGAAAGGTGCTCGACGACCTTATGTCGTCGGCTTACTCCAAAAGAGGAAATACGGGAATAGGCGATAACGTAATCGGCTTTTCGGATAAAGTAAGAATAAAGGAAATAAAGCTCGAGAACATGGACGACGACAAGTGGGACGATTTCGAATTTATCTCCTACATGCTCAAGGCGAATAACGGAAGCTCGGCGTTCAGAGCGTGGATAGCCAAATAAAAACGAGAGTATAACGAAACGAAAAATTGTCTACCATTATACGGGAGGCAATTTTTTTATGATTGGTATGATACTTCTCGCGGTGCTCGCGGTACTTATATTTTTCGGTCTTACCGATAGGTACTTTGCAAAAATGGGCGTTGCGAATTGGGTGGCTTTTTTGATAGTGCTCGCGTTTGCCGTAGCCGCGGTGTTTCCGCCGCTCACGCTCGGAACGGTGTCGCTCTCTTACGCGGGATTTTTCCTGCCCGTAATGCTCGGGGCGGTTGCAATGTTCGCCATAGGCGCAAACGCGGGGCTTTTACGGGCGATAGTGGGTGCGCTTTCTGTTGCGGGAGTCACTCTCGCCGCTCGCGTGGCGTTCCCGCCCGTTAGCTACACCGCCGCAATCGCGTCCATACTCATAGTGGGTTTTGCGGGCGGAATTGTTTCGTATATAATAGGTCAGCACAGGCTCGCCGCGCTCGCGTCCACGCTCGGCGGCATAGTGCTCGGCGACTTTATTTCGGCTATGCTATTCCGCTTTGCGATAGGCAACACCGTTATGTTCGAGCTCGGGCTTAACGGAATATTCGATTCGCTCGTGCTTTCCGCAATCGTGGGCTCGGTAACTCTCGAGGTTGCGAACGTGATAATACGCGCGGTGGAGCGCAACTCTGCGGCTACGCGTTCGGCGCACGCGCCCGTGCTTTACAACACCGAGGCGGCTGAAGACAACGACTTCGACGACGAACACAAGTTCTTGCCCATAGGCGACGCCGACGACCTCATACCGCCCGCGGAAGAAGACGATATATACGACGAATACTTTCACGACGATATAAAAGACTGAAACTCAAACCAAATATTTTGCACCGAGACGGATTTTGTGGACAATCCGTCTTTTTTATGTTACAATATTTCGGTATGGAAATTCTCGAGGTGAACGAAAACGGTATAGCGGCGGAGCTCGGCATTGCGGCGGGCGACGAACTTTTGGCGTTCGACGGTTTTTCGGTTACCGACGTGCTCGACTACGACTATTACAACAGTTGCGAGAATTTCACCATGCGAGTGCGTAGCGGCGACGAGGTAGTGGACTACGAAATAGAAAAGTACGACTACGAAGACCTCGGATTGGAATTGAGCCGCGATATTCCCGTGCGCTCGTGCCGTAACAACTGCGTGTTTTGCTTTGTGGACCAGCTTCCGCGCGAAGAACTGCGCAATACGTTGCGGGTTAAAGACGACGACTACCGCCACAGCTTTATATTCGGCAATTACGTTACTCTCACTAATGTTACCGACAGGGAGCTCGAGCGCATAATTCGCATAGGACTTTCGCCGCTGTATGTGAGCGTTCACACCTCGAACGGCGAGTTGCGAAGCAAGTTGCTCGGCACGTGCGGGCAGAAAACGCCCATACCCGATATTAAGGCGCAACTTAAAAAATTGCACGGGGGCGGTATAAAGATACACGCGCAAATCGTTTATTGCCCCACGTTTAACGACGATTTGGACGAAACCATAACGGATATTTATCCGTATACCCAAAGCCTTGCGGTAGTGCCGGTTGGACTTACGCGCAATTGCAACCCTCTTATAAAAAAGGTGGATAAAGCGAGTGCGCAAAAGGTAATCGCCGTTGTGGAGAAATGGCAGAAAAAGTTGCTCGCCGAGCGCGGCACGCGTTACGTATTTGCCGCCGACGAACTGTATCTTAAAGCCGAAAAAGAAATACCGCCGTACGAGGCTTACGAAGATTTCAGCCAAATAGAAAACGGCATAGGGCTTATAGCGGCGTTTAAGCACGATTTCGAGTTTGCGCTCGATAAGTGCGATGGCGAAAGTGCGGGCGAAATAAGCATAGCCACGGGAGAGTCGGCATATCCGCTCATATGCGAGTGCGCGAAGAAAACGCAAGAGAAATTGGGCGGAAAGATACGCGTGTATAAGATACGAAACGACTTTTTCGGCGAGAGCGTTACCGTTGCGGGCTTGATAGTGGGCAGAGATATCGCGGCTCAGCTAAAGGGCAAGCCGCTCGGACACGCGCTTATATTGCCGCGAGTGATGTTGCGCGAAACTTGCGACGTGTTTTTGGACGGCATGACTTTATCCGAACTCGAAAGAGAGCTCGGAGTGAAAATAAAAGTAAATCAACCCGACGGAGAGAGTTTCGTCAAAGAAATTATCGGAGTGAAACAAAATGGCTAAACCGCTTGTTGCCGTAGTGGGGCGACCCAACGTGGGCAAATCCACGTTTTTCAATAAAATTTGCGGAAAACGTATTTCCATAATAAAGGATACGCCGGGCGTTACGCGCGACTATATAATAGCCGACGCGGAATGGTGCGGGACGGAGTTTACGCTCATAGACACGGGCGGCATAGACCTTCGCACCGACGACCCCATGGGCAAACACATACTTTCACAGGCTCGCGTTGCCATAGATATGGCGGACGTAATACTGTTTTTCGCCGACGCGAAAAGCGGCGTTGTATCCACCGACTACGACGTGGCGAACATGCTTCGCTCTTGCGGAAAGAACGTGCTTTTGGCGGTGAACAAGCTTGATAATTTCGAGCTTGAAAAGCTGTATGATTTTTACGAGCTCGGGCTGGGCGAGCCCATACCCATATCTTGCGAGCAGTCGAAAGGGTTGGGAGACTTGCTCGACGAGATTGTGAAACTGCTTCCCAAAGCGGACTCGAGTCAAGACTCTGCCGCTCTCAGTATTGCCGTTGTGGGCAAACCCAACGTGGGTAAATCCTCTATAGTGAATAAGTTGCTCGGCTTTAAGCGCGTTATAGTGAGCGACGTTGCGGGCACTACGCGCGACGCGATAGACACGCCGTTTAGATATAACGGCAAGGACTACGTTCTTATAGACACCGCCGGCATGCGCCGCAAGCGCAGTATAGACGACGACAGCGTGGAAAGTTACAGCGTTTTGCGTTCGCTCGCGGCAGTGAAACGAGCCGACGTAGTGCTCGTTATGTTCGACGCGAGCGAAGAGCTTTCCGAGCAAGACGTTAAGATAGCGGGTTTCGTGCACGAGCAGGGCAAACCGTGCGTGGTGGTTGTGAACAAGTGGGACAAGATAGAAAAAGACGCCTACACGGTAAACAAGTTCAACGAAAAGATTTCCGCCGACCTGGCGTTTATGAACTACGTTAAAACGCTGTTTATCTCCGTGCAAACGGGTCAGCGCGTTGAAAAGGTAATAGACTTTGCCGAAGAAGCGTATGCGAGCGCGTCAAAGCGCATACCCACGGGCACGCTCAACGACGTGGTGAGCGAAGCGGTTGCCATGAACGAGCCGCCCGCTTTTTCGGGCAGAAGGCTCAAAATATATTACGCAACGCAAGCGGAAACCAATCCGCCCAAATTCGTGTTTTTCGTAAACGACGATACTCTCGTGCATTTTTCGTACAGGCGTTATCTCGAGAACCGATTGCGAAAAGCGTTCGATTTCACGGGCACGCCAATAAAGCTCGTGTTCAATAAAAAGAAAGAGGACGTGTAAATGTGGTACACTGTAATTAAATTTGCCGCGGTGTCGGTTATAGCTTATCTGCTCGGCAATTTCAATTCGGCTATATTCATTTCCAAACTAAAACGCAACGATATAAGAAAGTTGGGCAGCGGCAATCCCGGCACTATGAACATGTTTCGCAATTTCGGCAAGCTCATAGGGGTGCTCACGCTAATTCTCGACGCTCTCAAAGGAGCAGTGCCCTGTCTTATAGGTTGGTTTGTTTGCGGCGAGCCTTGGAGCTTCGGCGCGGACAAAATAGGACTTTACGTGGGTGCGCTGTGCGTTATAGTGGGGCATATATTTCCCGTGTTTTATAAGTTTCACGGCGGCAAGGGCATAGCGAGTTCTGTGGGCGTGTGCCTTGTGATTAACTGGTGGGCAACTCTCATATCCTTTACGGTAGGCGCGCTCTTTCTCATATTCTTTCATATCGGTTCTATTACGTCGTTTATCATAATATCTTTCCCCATAGCCCTTAACGTGTTTTCGCTATCGGCTACGGGCGGAAACACCGCTTGCCTCGTGCTCCTATTTGCGCTGTTCTGCCTTACTCTTTTTGCGCACAGGAAAAACGTGCTCAAACTGTACGGCGGCAACGAGGGGCGGGTAATACTTTTCGGAAAGCATAAAAAGCGTAAAACTAATTAGTGTCATAAACTCGGGGTGTGCGGTCATATACTCTATTATCAAGTCAGGAAAGGAGACTGCATATATGGAAAAATTCGATATCTACAGCGATATCCGCAGCCGCACCGGCGGAGATATCTATGTAGGAGTCGTAGGCCCCGTGCGTGCGGGCAAATCGACGTTTATTACGAATTTTATGGAAAAACTCGTAGTACCCAAAGTGGAAAACAAGCACGTGCTCGAGAGAATGAAAGACGAGCTGCCGCAGAGTGCGAACGGCAAAACGATTATGACCACTCAGCCCAAATTCGTGCCCAACGAAGCGGTGTCGGTGTCTATCGCCGACGACGTTGACGTTAAGGTTCGTCTTGTGGATTGCGTAGGTTACATGGTAGACGGCGCAAACGGACACATGGACGGCGAAAAGCCGCGCATGGTTAAAACTCCGTGGTCGGAAGAAGAAATATCTTTTGTGGACGCCGCGGATATAGGCACGCGCAAAGTTATAAGCGACCATTCCACCATAGGGGTGGTGATGACCACCGACGGCTCGATAGCAACGGAACTGCCGCGTGCGGCTTACGTTGCCGCCGAGGAACGCGCAATAAACGAGCTTAAAGAGCTCGGCAAGCCGTTTATAATAGTTCTCAACTCCACCGTACCCAAGTCTAAAGAAACGGTGAAACTCGCATTGCAACTCGAAGAGAAATACGCAACACCCGTAATGCCGCTCGACGTTCTCAATCTCACCGCCGACGATATAACGCAGATGTTCGAACGCGTGCTCATGGAATTCCCTCTTATGGATATAGAGGTGAAAATAAGCAAGTGGTTACAGGCTCTGCCGCTCGAAGACGGCATAATTCGCTCGCTTGTGGATAATTTGCTTGCCTCGAGCGAAACCATGAAGCGCATGGCGGACTACAAACAGCCCGAAGCTCTTTTCGAGGACTCCGACTCATTCTTGCAGCCGCAGGTGGAGAACGTAGAGCTCGATAAAGGCAAAGTAACTTACATGGTTAACGCTCGCCCCGAACTGTTTTATAAGGCTCTCGGCGAACAGTGCGGCATGGATATAGCCGACGATTTCGCGCTCATGGCTCAAATGAAATCGCTTGCGGTTGCAAAGCGCGAATACGACAAACTTGCGGAAGCTCTCGAGCAGGTGAAAGAAACGGGCTACGGAGTTGTTACGCCCACCATGGACGATATGACTCTCGAAGAACCGCAAATGGTTAAGCAGGGTTCGCGTTTCGGAGTCCGTTTGCGCGCTTCCGCGCCCAGTCTGCACATAATGCGCGTGGATATCCAAACCGAAGTTAATCCCGTTGTGGGCACCGAACAGCAAAGCGAAGAGCTTGTGAAATATTTGTTAAGCGAGTTCGAGAACGACCCCAAAGGCATTTGGGAAACCAACATGTTCGGAAAGTCGCTTCACATGCTCGTAAAAGAAGGGCTTAACAACAAGCTCACGTCAATGCCCGACGAAACGCAGAAAAAGATGCGCAAAACCCTGTCGCGCATTGTGAACGAAGGCAAGGGCGGCATAATCTGCATATTGCTGTAATTAATAGTCGCAATAAAGAGCAAATCGCTTCGGCGGTTTGCTTTTTTTGTTTGCCCGTGTTATAATGTTTATATATCGCGTAACGATAAACGGTAGGAGAAACAAATGGAAAAACTGATAGTTGCGAGCAAGAATAAGGGCAAAATAGCCGAGGTTGCGGAGATACTCAAGGGCGTTTACGAAATAGTTCCCATGGCGGATATAGGCATAAGCGTAGATATAGACGAAACAGGCGACACGTTCGAGGAGAACGCGCTAATCAAGGCGCGTTACGTATTCGAGCACACCGGACTCGCCGCACTGAGCGACGACAGCGGACTGTGCGTAGACGCGCTCGGCGGCGCACCCGGGGTTTATTCGGCGCGTTACGCGGGCAATCACGGCGCGGACGAAGACAACAACAACTTACTGCTTGAGAATATGCGCGGCGTAACGGACCGCTCCGCTCGTTTCGTGAGCGCGATTGCGCTCGTATGTAAGCGCGGCGAATTCGTTGCCACGGGCAAGGTAGAGGGGCGAATTTTGCACAAAGCGGAGGGGAACGGTGGCTTCGGATACGACCCGTTGTTTTATTCGACCGAACTATGCAAATCTTTCGGAATTGCTTCCCCCGAAGAGAAAAACTCGGTGAGTCACCGCTACCGCGCACTTGCCGAACTTGTGAAAAAACTGGCTCGGTGAACGCTCGTGCCGTAAACGGCAGTTATGTGTAGATAAAATTTTTAATTACATCGAATTCGCCGTCGAATCTGTAGCCGTGTTTAACGAATACGGCTTTTTTACGCAGTCGCAACTTTTTTTGACGTAGTAGGTGAGTTTTACCTGTTTACTTTGTCGAAGAATGGCGATATTCTTTGGGTGTCATGTTGTATACTTGCTTGAATACGTGTATAAAATGACTCAAACTATCGTAACCTAATTCCGACGATATCGCGAGAATACCGTTATCGGTTGTGCGCAACAACATTGCTGCATATTGCATTTTTGCGTTTTGCATATAGTCGCTGAGCGTAATGCCTACGTAGCTGTGAAACAACCTTGCAAGATGGCGGTAACTGAAATATGTTAATTTATGCAGTTCGGTGACGGGGCTTACTATGTTGGGCGGAATAACGATTTTTTGTATGAATTCGTTTAGCCATAGAGGATATTGTTTAACTTCGTTCGAGTTAACTCGGTATACCGTTTTTATAACGTCCATCCAAATAAATTTCATATAGGAATTGTATTTTTCGATATCGTTTTCGGAGAGCACTTGCGCCAAAACGATATTGTTATTTATTTCGTCCATTACTTTTTGTTCTATATTGTAAAACACGGGCTCTTTTATGGCTGCAAGTTGGTCATAAAGTTCAGGCGTAAAAAAATCGAATACTTTTTTCAGTTGTTCGTCTGTTATTGCGAGATTGAGTTGCAAAAAGTCGGACGAACTTTTCGAAAAGTAGTGTATGTCTGAAGGGTGAACGAGGGCGCCCATACCCTTTTTGACTATTATGCTTTGTTCGTTTCCGTTTTGCGGAGAAACGGTACAATGAGTAGTTTGACCTTGAAGAATTATGAAAAATTCCCAATAGTCGTGATTATGCGGTTCTATGACGGAACGTTTGTAAAGGTGAAAATGAAACGGACTATCTTTGAATGTGAAATCGTTTGCGTGATTTGCTGTAACCATGCTTTCATTATATCACGGTTTTATCGAAATTTCAAGGCTTTAGGCAAAAAAGCAATATAAATTTCAAACTGTATTTAAGTTTTGGCAGAAAATCACAACTTAATGGCATATTAAGACAAGAAATCGCGCGAATTTTGCCTTATAATGGATGTGTAATAAAATTACGCAGTACGAGTATATATTCGACTTTTCGCAAGAAAAGCGTTTGTATTATAAAAAACAAGGAGGTAAATATGAGAATGAAAAAGTTAAAAACTTTTTCTCTGGCGATATGTGCAGTGCTTGTGTGCTGTGCGTGCGCTTTGGCATGCATGGCATGCGGGGATAAAGAGGGGAACGACGAAGCGCCGCCCATAACAAATCCCGTGCGTACCGCGCCAACGCTTACGGTTAACGATGCTACTCTTACTGGCACGGTAGGGGTTGCCGTAACTTTGCCGGCGGCAACCGCGCTTGACGAAGAAGACGGCGATATTTCGGCGCAAGTAAAAGTACAGGTGTATTTTGACAGGGATTACATATACGTTTATCCCGAAGAAAATCCGCAGGAAGGTGCGGCGGGCAACATAACAAATTCGTTTACTCCGACAAAAGTGGGCGAATATCAGGTAATATACAACGTTAAGAACAGCGCCAATAAGTCGGCGCGCAAAACCGTAACGCTTACGGTGGGAGCATCGAGCGAGGCGCGCACGCAACAGTATGTTGCAAATAAAGAACAGTGGGTATTTTCCGAAGACGGCGCAGGCGGAGAAATTGACGAATACGGATACATTTCGCTTGCGGCGGGGCATAGTGCGCCTTCGGTTGCTTACGGCGGCAAGAAAATAAAGAGCGGCGACTCGTACTCGATACGTTTCAACGCGACTGCCGACGGCACTATGTTTTACGTGGTGGGAGCGCACATGAGCGGCAACTACGCCGTCGCCGCTCCCGACGGTGAAGAAGGCGTTTTGGGCAATGCCAAGCGTTTGGCATTCAGAATATTGTCTTCTAAGATAGAGCCGTATTTTGCGAGCATAAGCAACAAAAATCTTCTTATGAGTTGCGGGGAACTTAACGAAAAACTTTTGGACGGTAAAGACCATACTTTATCGGTGCGCAACACGCTTATAACCGACGGAGGCGAAAAGAAGATAAAAACCGAGATTTGGATTGACGCGCCCGTTTCGTCGTCGCCGAAGTATACCTCCGAAATCACTGAAACGGCCGCGCTCGAGTATTACGGACAGCAAACGTTCGACGCCGAACTCGCAGATATGTTCGACGAAGACAAATTCGGAGGCTGGTTCAATTTGGGCGCGTGGCGAAACGGAAGCTCTGACGACGTGTTTGCCTTAAAGGCGCTTACTTTTAACGAAGAAGCTTATATAGAAACGCCAAAACTCGTAACGTCCGCGCCCGAAGCGTCTTACGTTAAGGATTCGGACATAGCGTTTGAAGCCGCTACCGCCGAAGACGGCAACGACTACGAAAACATAACGAGTCGCATTAAGATAACCGTTACCAAACCGAACGGAGATAAAGAGGAACTCGACGGCAATACGTTTACTCCCGACATGTTCGGCAGACACTCTATAAGATATTACGTTACCGACAGGAGCGGAAACATAGCGTATGCCGACTACGAGTTTTCGGTAAGCAAAGGGGCGAGCACTGTTGCGCCTACCATAACGCTCAGAGGCGAAACTGAAAATATAACCGTAAACGTGGGCGAAACGGTTACCGTTCCAGCAGTGGAGAGCGCAATAGACTCTTTCGGCGACGACGTGCTCGAGTTTGTGGAAATTTCGCTTATCGGCGCAGAGGCAAAATCTTTGGCGGCCGTAGAAAGCGTAACGCTTTACAGCGCAGGCAAGCACTATATACGTTACAGCGTTACCGATTATAACAATCTTACCACCGTTTTGGAAGTTCCCGTAACGGTTATAAACGATAAAACCGATATTTCGCTTGCCGACTTTTACATGACGAACAACACCGAATACAGTGAACTTTTCGGTGTGGGGCTCGGCGGACTGGGCTATGCTCACAACAAGATATACTCCGAAAAAGTGCGCGTGTTGCTTGACTTGAACGTTGCCACCGCATGGAATTCGGGCGACGGAATAAACTGGGTAGAAATAAATATGCGCGGCGGCAAAAGCCTCGACTATGCGCCCGGCACAAACGGTTTCAATTCGTTCGGTTGGCCCAATGGACTTATTATGGAAGTGTGCAGCGAGGGTATATGCATAAAGAGCAGCGGTCACGATTCCGAGCAATTGGGTATTCACGCTTTTAATGCCAAAGAATACTTTGCGAAAGGGCTCGTAGAAGTTGCTTGGCAGGTAACCGACCTTTATTCCGATGGCGAGTTTATAGGCGTTAAAATAGAGGTTTGGTTAGACGGAAAGGTTGCTCGCATGGATTCGACAGTTGCGGACAGAGATGGTAACTTGGTGCTTTCGACACGTTTGCTCGGTTCTCGTCCCGAGCTTACAAAAGCGGGCTGGCTCACGTTTGCCCGCAACGGAGGCAGTATTAAAGAAGCGGTTATAAAAGGCATTACCATTGACGGATCTGCTCCCGTATTCCACACTATGGAAACTGTTCCGGCGGACGAAAACGTTACCGTGTATCTTGACGACGAATATACGTTGCCCGTGCTCACTCTTAAATACGGCACGCAAGACGATTTACAAGACCTTTCTTCGCAAGTACAAAAATTCATTTGCAAAAACGGAGAAACCGAAGACTACACAACTCCGTTTATGCAAAACACTCTTACCGTAAGCAACGAATACATTGCCGGGTTCAAAGTGATGTACCGTTACAATAACGTTACTATAAAAACGGTTAGCGTAAACGTGAGCGCCGAGGCGAAAGACATAGTATGGCAGGGCGAACACGAAAATCTCGGCGCAACTCTCGGAGAAGAATTTGCTTATCCCGTAATAACCTCGTTCAAAATGGGCGCTACCACCATTACCGACGGCATAGTAACAAAGCTCGGTTACAAAGATACCTCTATAGCGCTCAAAGAACTTTCGGGGGGGGGTACGTTTACTCCTTCGCTAAATAAAGACATAGTGCTCTACTATTTCTACGGCGAAAACGTTGTGGCAACGCTTGACATAGCCGTAAGCGGAGAAACCGCTCAAGGGAACATACTCGACAGTGCAACTGTTGACGGACAGCATATACAATACACCGCTCAAAAAGTGTACGATGAAAAGATGTCGTTAAAGATTAAACTTAACGCAAACAATGTTACGGATGGCGCAACAACCGGTATGGATTGGAATAACGTAGGAAAACTGCTCAACATTTACCTTCGTCCGACTAATTCCACTAATGCGCTTTCCGCAATAAAACTAACGTTTTTCGTGAACGGCGCTATGAATGTAAGCTATCACGATAATTACACGAGCATTTTGGGTTGCTTGCATATAAAGGAACTGCTTAATACCGACACCGACGAGCAGATTGTAACTTACATGGTTGAAGAACTGTATAATGACTCGAATGAGCTTACGGGTATTCAAATACATGTGTGGATAAACGGCAAAAAGGTGGAATGGGACGATTATTTCAAGTATGCAGGATACGAGCTTTCGGCAAGCGACCTTAAGGCAGGCATAATAAGCGACGCCAACATTCAAAAGATATCGGCGCCGAGCTTTGAAGGCGCCGACGGCTATGACAGAGTATATTCCGAATACAACCCGTTAATTCAAGTGTTCGATTCCGCCAAACTGGAAATGCTCGAATGGCGCATAGACGGAACCGAATGTACATTAACACAGCAGGCATAATAAAACGGAGAAACTTTTAATGGAAGACTTGCGTGTAAGCAGACGAAAAAAGTTCAAAGCCAAAATCAGATATATGCGGCATAACTGGGGCATGTACGTAATGATGTTGCCCGGCATGCTGTCGCTACTCATATTTTCGTTCGGACCGATGTTCGGGTTGTACATGGCGTTTATAGACTATACGCCGTCTATACCCATATTCGAATCGGAAAACGTGGGCTTTCTATGGTTTCAGGTGATGTTCGAAGATCCGCTGTTTTGGAAGATGGTTCGCAATACCGTTGTGCTGTCATGTCTCAAAATAGCGGTGAACTTCCCGCTCGGAATAATACTCAGTTTGCTGATAAACGAACTTGTGGGCAAGGTGTTCAAGCGTACTTTTCAAATGGTGTCGTATTTGCCGAACTTTATTTCTTGGGTAATAGTTTCGGGTATGTTGCTCGTATTTTTAGACGGCGACAGCGGAGTGCTTAACAAGATAATAGTTGCGTTCGGCGGCAATCCCGTTTCATGGTATGCCGAACCGTATAAATGGTGGGCGATACTCGTTATAACCAACTTGTGGAAATGTTTGGGGTGGAGTACGATAATGTATGTGGCGGCAATGCTCTCTATAGACTCGCAGCTTTACGAAGCCGCCGAAATAGACGGAGCGAGCAGGCTGCGGCAGGTGTTTACCGTAACTTTGCCTGGTATAAGACCGCTTATATCGATGACTCTCATTCTTACTATAGGAAAGATTTTCTCCGACGATTTCGAGCAAATATACGCGCTCGTGGGGCAAAACGCCATACTCTCGGAAACGACTTCGGTAATATCCACAAAGGTGTTCGAATACGCGAACAACGGCAACTACATTTATTTTCCGCTGTCTACCGCCATGGGACTTGCGCAAAGCCTTATCGGGTTTATTTTGGTGGTTGTATCGAACACTGCCGCAAAAAAACTCAATGTGGAAAGCGTGTGGTGAGGTGACCGTATGATAGTAAGAAGCAGAGGACAAAAGATATTCAACGGAGTAAACATTGCCATACTTACGTTGTTCGGATTGTTTTGCCTTATACCGTTTTTAATGATATTTTCGGCGTCGCTTACGGGCGAAGGGGAGTTTTTGGCGCACGGTTACGCGCTCTTTCCGCGAGGATTTACTTTCGACGCATACGTTAGGCTGTTTGCCGACGATATTACGATTGTGCGCGCAATAGGCAATTCTTTGTTCTATACCGTGGCAGGCACGCTTTTACACACTTTCGTTACGGCGCTTTCCGCGTATCCGTTAAGCAAAAAGAACTTTGTGGGCGGCGGCATATTCATGCGCTTGATACTTTTTGCAATGCTGTTTTCGGGCGGACTTATTCCCACCTATATACTCGTAGTAAACATGGGGCTTAAAAACAACTGGCTCGCGCTTTTACTGCCGGGAATGCTTGCGCCGTGGACGTGTTTTCTTATAAGAAATTTTTACTATTCCATTCCGCAATCGCTGGAAGAAGCCGTGAAAATCGACGGAGGCAATAACTGGGTGGTGTTCACTCGCATATATCTGCCGCTTTCTATGTCGTTTTTATCAACGGCGGTGCTTACAAACGCGGTGGCTTTTTGGAACGCGTGGTCGGGGCCTATACTGTATTTCGATAACGCTCACCGATATATGCTGCCGCTTACCGCCGTGCTTCAGCAGTTGTTGCAAGAAAACATATCGTCTTCTGGTTCGGCGATAGGCGGTTACACCGAGCCGATGAAAATGGCTACCGTCGTAATATCGGTAGTGCCCATACTCATCGTTTTTCCCATAATACAAAAGTATATGATAAACGGAATGATGTACGGCGCGGTTAAAGAATAAACAGGAGAACTTATAAAAACAATGAAAAAAATCATAAGTAAAATAATGTGTCTTGTATTCGCGGCGTTGGCCGTAACGGGTTGTTTCACCGCATGCGGCAACGATTACGGAGCCGATACGGTTGTAATATTCCTCGAATACAACGGTGCGGTGGGTAGCGCCGACGACGAAGTAAAAGCCGCGCTCGAAGCCAAATTCTTGCAGGATACGGGCGAGAGCATAAATCTTGTACTCGAGCCGTTTCCGTCGACTACGGTGGCTCAAAAGGCGATAGGTGCCATAAGCGCGTCGAGCGAACGCATAGACGGCATAATAAGCCACTATTCGTCCGACTCTTTGCTTACCACTATGATTACCGAAGAAAAGGAGCTCAAAGACCTGACTTCGCTCGTAGCGGAATACGCGCCCAACTATATTGCGCAGTTTACCGAAACCACCGATCCCGAGGGCAGAGCGTATCATAAAGGCATGTTTAACGGCAAGATATACGCGCTTTCCACAATGGAGCGCAATTCGGTGTTCGGCATGCTCGTAAACCGCGATCACATGGCTAAAACGCAGTTTAATCCCGATGAGTACGACGTTGCCAAAGACGGTTATAAGTCGCTTACCATAGACGAATTCACTACGCTTTTACGCGAACTCAAAACGGCGAGCGGAGGCGGCAGACCTATAGTTGCCGCGCCTTACGACCTGGAGTACTTTATCGGCCCCGTATACGGTTGCATGGGATACACGCGCAACGATATAGTAGACGGCACTTTTTATCCCGCGTACGTTACCGACTCGTATCTTAAAGTTATGGAGTACGAGCGCATGCTCCAACTCGAAAAACTTTGGATAGAAAATCCTACGGGCAACAGTCAAGCCGATACCAACTTTTACGCAGGCAAATCGTCTATTTATATGTGCTGGCCCGAAGTGACCTCGCAAATAAACGTTGCCCGCAAGCTCAAAAGCTCGATAGGCGCCGACTGCGTTATGCTTGCGCCGCTGATTGCCGAAGGGCAAACCGAAACGCGGGGTAATTCAAGAACGGAAACGGCTTTTTCGGGGCTTACCGTTCCCAACAAGGGGCAAAACACCGAATTGCTGCTCAAGTTTATAAACTGGCTGTATTCGAGCAAAGACAATTACGACATTGCAAAATACGGCATTGAAGGAAAGCATTGGGTGCGCGCCGAGGTTAACGGAGCTCCCGCATACTCGTATCCCGAAGACAAGAGGGAGGAATTCGAAAAGCAAGCTCCGTATTCGGGACTTTACTCCCTTCTTACAAACGTGAACGTATCGGAACGCATTTATGCCGGCTATACCGAGCAAGAGGCTAAATGGGTGCAAGAAGTGCGCGGATTCAAAACGTTCCCCGAGAACGGCTACGTAGACGAGGGCATGAATATGGTTGCTCCGTCAGCAAAGTACGACAGGCAAGTGCGGCTCGAGCTTGCAAACTTCGGTATAGAGGCGGTGGGCATACGCGCATACGCATGGTCCGACGCCGATATTCCCGACGGCAAGACTTTGGCGAGCATGCATGCCACGCTCAAAGAAAACGTTAAGACAAAGTACAAAAACTATATAAATTTCATAAACGCCGACTATGCCAAGTTTGTAGAGTCGTTGAAAAATTAAAAAGGAGTTAAAAAAATGAATTATCGTTTTACCAAAAGATTTGTTACGGCGGTTGCTTTTGTGCTTGCCGCGGCTTTCGCGATATGCATGCTGTTCGCAATTTCGTCGCAGACTGCAGCCGCGGATGAGGCGGCTTTACCCGTAAACATTTTCGCTATGAAATCGGACTGGCAAAAAGGCAGTTCCACGTCGGGCTTGATCGAGTGGAACGAAAACGGCGGACTTTCGATAACGCCCGTCAGCACGGTCGGCACGGTGTATACAGGCGCGAAAATGGGAGAGGGTAAAATATCGTTTACCTATAAACTCGAGTACGACGAGGGGCTCGATCCCATGACCGAAGAAACGAGATGGAATTCGTTCTTCGGCGTAATGTTCGGCAACAGTCCCACGGGCGTAACGGCAACCGGCCCCGCACTTGCCTGCCCGTGGGAAGCGAACGGCGGATATCCTTATATGCTTGCGTTCAACACCGAAGTGCAGGGTAACAAAGACGCGAGAATGAGCGAGTTCGGCATGCAGTTGCGCAGATACGGTCACGACGGCGATCAAAGTTTTACAAAGTGGAATACGGTAAATCCCGTAGCCGACACCGACGTTGCCACCAACGGCAGAACGTTTGAAACCTGCGTGCCCGAATTTTTCAAGCCGATAACCATAGCCGATTGCTACGACGAAAGCGAACACAACGTTGAAATTGAGGTTAAGTATCTTTACAAAGCCAACGGCGACGAAAAGGACGCTATTAAAATCGACGTGACTTTCGACGGCGAAAAATGCCTTACGGTTATCGACGAAATGCCGTTCGAGGGCGAGGAGCTCGGCGACGTGGCGTATATCGACAAGCGCGAAGACGCGGGATATATTTCTTGGTTTGCATACGATCCTCTTGCCGACGCCACCACCAAGAACTTTACCATACACGTAAACAAAATGACCGCTACGTTCGACGAGAGCACAGGCGTTGCGCCCGCTCCGCAACCCGGCACGAACGGTTCGGGCGATAAGAGTAGCGGCGGTTGCGGCAGCGTAACGGCGGGAACTTCGGTTCTTTTGGGCATTTTGGCGCTTGCGGCGTGCGCGGCGGCGGTAACGTTCAAAAAGAAACAAACAAAATAATTTATAAGGATATTTACTTGCTATGAAATTTAACTTGAACGGAATTTGGAATCTGCGTTGCATAAAAACGGGAGAGGAGATACCCGCTCTCGTTCCAGGCGACATTACCGTAGACTACTACAAAGCGGGAAAAACCGACGATCCGTACATGGGCATGAACTACAAAGCCGCAAAAAATATATTCGAACGCGATTACGAATATTCGCGCGCTTTCACCGCGCCCGCAATAAAAAAGGGCGAAAGGGCGTTACTTAAGTTTTACGGTATAGATCTCTTTTCCGAAATATATCTTAACGGCGCGCTTTTGGGCAAGACCGAAAACATGTTTATGCACTACGAGTACGACGTTACCGAGCACTTGAAAGAGCAAAACGAGCTTAAGGTAATAATGCGTTCTACGGCCGAAAAGACGAAAAAAATAGACGCGAGCGGATATTTTGCCTGTTTCAATCTCGAGCGGATATTTTTACGCAAAGCGCAGTGCCATTTCGGGTGGGACTGGGCGCCCAACCTGCCGGGCTACGGCATTTGGAACGACGTGCTCCTCGAATACGTTTCGGAGCGCAGGATAGATAACATACGCGTATCTGCCGACTCGCAGGGTGATTTTACGCTTTTTACCGAACTCAACTACAACGTGCGCAAGGAGAAGTTTGTGGAGTTCGCGGCTACAGATTGCCTGCGTTACACCATTGAGCGCGAGCCGGGTATGGGATTTGAAGATGCTATTTCGGTATCCGTTCCCGTAAAAGGGAAAAAGAATTTTCGTTCGTTTAAGTTCGAAAATCCTCGGCTTTGGATGCCAAACGGATACGGCACACCCAATTTATATGCTTACAAGGTAGAGCTTTTGTGCGGAAAAATAGTTATCGATACATACGAGGGAACATTCGGCTTTAGGAGCGTTAAGCTCGTGCAACGCCCCATAAGCGGCGATAGAATGGGCTTTAAGCTCGAAGTTAACGGAGTAGACGTATTCGCAAAAGGTAGCAACTGGGTGCCTTGCGAGTGTTTTACGGGCACGGTTCAAGAATCCAAATACGAAACGCTTATATCCATGGCGCGCAACGCCAATATGAATATGCTGAGAGTTTGGGGCGGCGGTATTTACGAGAAAGACGTGTTTTACGATCTTTGCGACCGCTACGGCATAATGGTGTGGCAAGACTTTATGTTTGCGTGCTCCGATATTCCCGAAAACAACGCCGAATTCGTTAAAAGCGTTACCGAAGAAGGTATTTTTCAGGTCAAGCGGCTCAGAAATCACCCGAGCTTGGTTTACTGGTGCGGCGGCAACGAAAAGACGGGTTCGTTCGGACTGCTCAAGCAATACGGCGACGATTTGGTGGATATAACTTTGCGCGGCATTGTAGAGCACTACGACGGAACTCGTCCTTACGTGCGACAAAGTCCGTACGGTTATTCCGACATAGACAACGAGCCCGAGAGCGGAGAAACGCACGGTTCTTCGCTCGAAGTGCCCGCGCTCGGCTCGTACGACGAATTTTTGCGCGCCTCGTTCAATAAAAAGATATCGTTTTCGAGCGAGTGCGCCGTAATGGGTTCATGCGTGCCCGAGTCTTATCCGCGGTTTATTCCCCAAGACGAACTTTGGCCCATGGGCGAAGTTTATTACGATCGCTTTTGCGATAATCCGTACGGCGCGGATATGCGCTTTGTAGACGTGCAGAAAAAAATGATAAAATTGCTGTTTTGCGAAGAAAGCGACCTCGAGGAATTTGCGCTCCGCGCCATGGCGGCGCAGGCTGAAAGCCTTAAAATAGAGGTGCAGAACGCGCGGCGCAAGCGTGCGGAGTGCGGCGGCATAATGAACTGGATGTACGACGACATTTGGCCCACGGGCACGTGGTCGGTAATAGACTACTATCTGCAGCCCAAAATGGCGTATTATACGTTAAAAAGAGAGTACGCGCCCTTTCGTGCGGCTGTAATTCCCGACGGAAACGGCAAGTTTTTCGGATATCTCGTTAACGATACCGCAGTTCCCGTAACCGCGCAAATAGTAACCGGCTGCGTGGGAGCTACGGGCGGCAGAAAGAAGGAACGTAGCGCAAGCGTAACGGTAGCCGCGTGTTCTGCGGTAGAGCTCGGCGAAATGCGTCCCGACGCCGATATGCTTTATATAGAGTATAAGGCGGGCGAATATTCGGGCACTGCCGTTACGGCCACAAAACTGTATAAAGACGTAAATTTCGTTTCGAATTATTCGGTAACTTACGGCAATTGCGATAATGTAAACGGGCGATACGAACTTCAACTTACATTCCGTGCCGCGGAGTTTGCTCGCACGGTGCGCATATACGCACCCGACGGAGCTATTCTTACCGACAATTATTTCGATATGCTGCCCGGCGAAACGAAAACGGTGACTATATGTTCTAAAACACCGTTTGAAAAAGAGGACGTTACGGTAAGCGATTACGCCTCCGAAAAAATATCGGAGGGCGCCGCATGACGGCGGGGAATTTACTGCCGCGCGTTTCTTGCTGTTTGGGCGGACTGTTCGAGGCGGGAAAAGACGGCACGGGAGAAATAAGCAGTACCGCCGACGGCAAGATATCGTTTATAGAGCGCGGCGATAAAACGCTGTGCGGGCTTACCGGCTACGGCGGACAAATAGCGGTGTATCCGCTCGAAAAGGCAACGTTTATACCGCAAGCGGAATATGCGGTTACCGATCTCGACGGCACGAGTATTCTTAGCGAAGATTTTTGGATATATGTGATAGAGCAAACGGTTCGCAAGCTCACGGGCAAAAACGTATCGTTTACAGCCGAAGACGTTCCGTTCGTTTCGGGGCACACCACCGCCGATCATCTCGATTACGCGCTCAAAAAGTACGGCGCGGGCGAATACGCGGGCGTTACCGAAACGTATTACGAGATAAGCCGCAGGGAACTTGCCTCGCTTTCGAGCGGCGGCGACTATTCGAAGATACGCCCCGCCGACGGACTCAAAGAGTTTTTGACGGGGCTCAAAAGCCGCGGCGTTAAACTTGCGCTCGTATCGAGCGGGTTGTTTTATAAGGCTATACCCGAGATAGAGTCTGCGTTTAAGGCAATGGGTATGGGCGATCCGCGCGAATTCTACGACGAAATAATAATGGGCGGAGTGGAAAAAGGCGGCAAACAATATTCCACTCTCGGAGAACTTTGCGCCAAACCGCATCCGTGGCTATATAAAGAAGTCGCGGTTGCAGGTCTTAAGTGCAAAAACAGGGAAAAACTTATAGTGGTGGAAGATTCGGCGAGCGGCGTTTTGTCGGCGCGGCTTGCCGGCTACTCGGTAATAGGTCTTACCTCGGGCAATATCGACGCGTCGGGAATGAGCGATTTGTGTTCGTTCCGCGCCGAGTCGCTCAAAGACGCCTACAAAATAATTATAGGAGAAAAAGGAAAATGAAAAAGACTATAGGATTATTGCTCGCACTTGTAACTATGTTTTCGTTGTGCGCGTGCGATACAAGCAACGGAGAAAGTAACGACGTTACCGTGCCTGAAAAGCTGGAGCATATCGGGCTCTATCTTGCCGAAGACGGAACAATGATGAAAGACGGAAAAGAATTTTACGGACTCGGCTTAAACTGGTATGCCATGCTCAACCGCGTATATTTATATGACAAGTGGAATCCGAAAAATTCGCTTGACGCTATGGAGATACTCGCCGAGTACGACGTTCGCGTTATACGCTTTAACATATCGGGCTATACCGCGAACGACTGGGAATATGTTATAAAGAAAGAAGATAAATATTTCGAAGTTCTCGACGTTTTGGCGGATAAAGCCGCCGAACTCGGCATCGGACTTATGCCTTCGTTTTTTTGGGCTATAACAGCCGTTACGAATTATTTCGGCGAGCCGTGGCAGGCGGCAATGCGCACACCCGAGAGCAAAAGCGCGAAATATATGAACGAATTTGTGACGAAAGTGGTGAGTCGTTACGCAGAGCATCCTGCGTTTTACGCATGGGAGTTTGCAAACGAACTGAATTTATCATGCGATTTGCCTAATGTTGCCGACGGCGATAACAAAGTAACTACCGAGAGCTACTTGAATGCGGCTAAAATGTTTACCCAAACGGTAAGAGAAAACGACCCGTATAACAGGATAATAGGTACGGGCGACGCTATTATGCGCGGCAGACAGTATCAGCTTTACAAAACGGGCGGATGGGGAACAAGTAACGATACGCAAGAAGAAGCGGACGAGATACTGGATATAATTAACGAAGATTTTACGGCGGTGAGCACCCATGCTTACGGCGATGGTCATGCAAATATAGACGAGCATCCCGAAAGTTTAACGTCTGATAGAGGAATATTTTCCGATTGGGACGGACTTATGGATTACCTGATTGGGCAGGGCAAGAGAATGAAAAAAGCACCCTATCTCGGAGAAGCCGGTGCAGGTATTGCGGGTAACCGCTCGCCGGAGAGTTGTTTGTTGAGTTTCGAGGAAATTTGCAAATCTGCGGTAAAAAAAGATTTTCCGCTCACACTTTTTTGGAATTACGACGACCGCGCGATATTTAATCCCGACAATCCGAATGTGAGCGCGGGAGCTACCGAATGGAGCTTTTCGCACACTTGGGTAAAGGGCAAAGGCGTGCTCGAATTCATCAAAAAGTACAATGCCGAGTTCGACAAAAAACATGCGGAGGCAGTATGAAAGGTTTGTTCGAAAAATACACCGTAACGGTAGGCTACGGCTACGAAACGCCGTTTGTCAACAAAGCGGACATATATCAAGACGGCACGGTGCCGTTTTGCCGCGACGGCAAAGGAACTTTGTGGGCAATGAGCGGGCACTCGCACATGGGGCATATAGGCATGTTCAGCGGCAAAGATTTGGATGATATGAAAGAGGCGCACCGAGCCGAACTAAACTTCTGCGTGGGTAGCGCGGACTACGCGTTCGACCGCATACGCTATCCCGAGGGAGTAAAGGCGCGCGGCAGTATATGGCCGTTCGGGCTATATATATGCCCTGTTACCAACCGCTTTTTTTGCTATTTTCATAACGAGAGCGGTTGGAACGGCAGAGGCAGCGCATACGACGCGTTCGGACTGTGCGAAACTCCGCGCTACGATTCCGACTTCAGGCACGTAGGACTAATGCACTCCGACGACGAGGGGCGCACTTGGACTTTCGACCGTTGGGTTCTCACGGGCGAGGAGGTGTGTTTTACCGAGAACTACAACCCCGGCGCGGGCAACGTAAAGGGGCAAAAGGCGGGGCTCATAAGTTTGGGTAGCGGAGATTTCACGTTTTACAACGATATGCACGGCGACTACGTTTACCTGTTTTACAACAAGCTTAAATTGGATATGAAGGAGGGAACGTTTAACGAGTGCGACGTGTTTGCGGCTCGGGCGCGCAAGCGCACCGACGGAGTAATGGGAGATTTTGTAAAGTATTACGATGGAGCGTTTTGCGAGGCTGGCAACTTGGGTAAAGAGAGCGCGATTGCAAAAAACGGTTGGCACGCGCGAATAATATATTCGGAGAAGTATAAAAAATACATAATGGCGTCTTCGCCGATAAATGCCGGAAGCAAAACCATGCCCGTAGCCGATTATTTGGAACTTAGGACGTCGGAAGATTTGCTGAACTGGAGCGAGCCGATAAGCGTAGAGAAAGACGGGCAAAAGTTCGGCAGTCATTATCACGGGCTTGTGTCGTATCACGGAAAGGGACGGGAGCAAGTATTTGAAGGAGATAGCTTTACGTTATTGCTCGGACACAACGGTACCGATGTAACCGCCTACGACTTTATATTGACAGCGAATGAAAGAAAGTAAACGTAAGGCAACGACGGTGTGTTTGTACGCATTATTCGCCGCAATAGTCGTGCTGTGCGGCGTGCTCGGCAAAGACAAATGGTATAACGTGGTTTGTTCGGTTGTTGCGGTGGTTTATTTGTTGTTGCTTGCCGACGGAAAACGATTGGGTTACTTATTGGGCGGAGCGTATGCCTTAGGTTACGCGGTCATAGCTTTTTTCGCTACGCTTTACGCCACCGCCGCGTATCATGCTTTCGCGCTGTTGCCGACTATGATATACAGACTGACTATGGCAAAGAAAAAAGAAATTTCCGCAAATATTTCAAAACTCGGCATAAAAGGCTGGGTGATTTCGGTCTGCACGGGAGCCGCCGCCGCCGTGGGACTGCACTTTTTATTAAAGTTTATAGGCGACGCGCAACCGCTTTTGGACGGCGCGGTGCTTGCCGTGAGTTTGGTCACGGTAGCGCTGATGTTTTTCAATTATATGGAAATGTGGATTTTCAATCTTGCGGGCTCTCTTTTATACGTGATTATATGGAGCGTGCAATTTTCGCGCACGGGCGAGGGGCTTGCGTTTGCCGTAATGCAAACCGCGGTGTCAGTAATAAACGTGCGGGGTTTGGTTCAATGGTTCAAAAACTACCGTAAGGGAGTTTCCGCAACCGAGCGTACCGAATAACGGCGGCAAAAAAATAATTTCTGGAAATTTTCAAAAAGTGCGTTCATGAACTTGACGGGGGGGGAGTATGTTATCATGTTTTAGATAATATTTTTCGGAGATACATTACCTAAGATGTGTAAATTTTTGATGCAGTTTTTAAGGCATCCGAGGAGCGTGGGCGCAATCGCGCCGAGCGGAAAAAATTTGTCGGAAAAGATGGTTGAGCCGATAAACTTTCAAACGGCGAAAATTATAGTGGAGTACGGAGCGGGAACGGGTTCTTTTACCCGCGAGCTGTTGAAAAGAAAGCGGGAAGATACGTTGCTTATCTCCATAGAGAAAAACGACAAATTCGTGAAAATACTTAAAAAAGAATTTCCCGAAGATGGCGAAAAAAATTTCCGAATAGTGCATGGCGGCGCGGAAGACGCTTGCGAAATACTTGCTTTGCACGGATATGAGCAAGCGGACTATGTGGTTTCCGGATTGCCTTTTACGTCGTTGCCCAAAAATTTATCGGTAAAAATATTCGGGGAAACGCAAAAAGCAATCACACGTAAAGAAAAACTTGCCGCCCGCTTAACTAATCTTGCATTTGGACAGGCAGTCGCCGGATATTGCCCGCGGAGTAGACAGCGACAACGAAAACGATATCGGCGCGGGCGACCAGGGAATGGTATTCGGTTACGCGAGCAACGAAACTCCCGAGCTTATGCCGCTGCCTATTTCTCTCGCGCATGCGTTGGCGCAAAAACTTTCCGAGGTGCGAAAAAAGGGTATTATAGGATATTTGCGCCCCGACGGAAAAACGCAGGTATCGGTAAAGTATAGCGACGGCGTGCCCGTAGGCATAGACACGGTGCTTGTTTCCGCTCAGCACGACGAAGGAGTTTCGCAAGAGCAAATACGGCGCGATATAGTGCGAGAGGTAATCGAGCGCGTTGTCCCGCAAAATATGCTTTCTACCGATACCGAAATTCTCGTTAATCCCACGGGCAGGTTCATTATAGGCGGACCTGCGGGCGACAGCGGGCTTACGGGCAGAAAGATAATAGTTGACACCTACGGCGGCGCGGCTCGTCACGGCGGAGGAGCGTTTTCGGGCAAAGACCCCACAAAGGTGGACCGTAGCGCGGTATACGCGGCTCGTTACGCCGCCAAGAACGTAGTTGCGGCGGGGCTTGCCAGCAGTCCCGTATACGCAAAAACCGCCGCATACGGTCATTTCGGTAGGGAAAACTGCGGGTTTTCTTGGGAACGAACGAATGCGGCGGAAAAGCTGAAATCCGATTTGTTATAACGGCTTACTTATAATACACAATCATGCTCTCGTTTTCGGAATACAAAACGAGAGTTTTTATATACGGAGGAGAAAGATAATCGCAAAGTACGTTGTTCATTTGCTCGTCGAGCAGTTTGGTATTTATCGCGCCGCTTTGCAAACCGTGCTCGGTATAAAATGAGTATATCGAATTTTCTTTTAGCAGTAAACCGTTGTTTTTGATATAAGCGTTGCTCACTGCGGCATATGTAAGTTTTCCGTGTTCGAGTAAACGCTTAAACTTGCTTTTTTCTGCGTGCGCCTTGCCGAAATGGAATACGGCGTATCCTAAAGGAACTATGCTTATGCTTGCGATTACGAGCCATATCGTTACGCTACGCAACGTATTGAGAGGCGTTGAGGTGGGGAAATCGCCGCCCCAAATAATGAGCTGAAAATTTATTGCAAGAGCGACGAGTAAAAATACAGTGCCGAGTTTTGATTGCTTTGCCGCTTCGCTTACGGGGCACATTTTTCTTTTTGCAAGGCGTATGGGCGGTACGCTTTCGGTGAGCGGCAATGGCGGATTTTCGGTAGGGGCTATTTCGTAGTGCGTAATCGGAACGCTTATATTGCCCGAAAATGCAATCGTTATTTGAGCGCCTTCGCCGAAAACAATTCCGTTTAATTCCGAGGAGTCTAACTTGAATTTGCCCGACTGCTTTTTGTTTTGTTCGTCGTAATAGTCGTATTCGATATCGTAAAATATTTGCTTAAATGCCGATTTGCTTCCGTTTGAGCTAAATCTTCGGTATTTTGTTTGAGCTTTCTTTATAACTGCCGAGGTTGCTTTATTGCCCGCAAGCACTGCTTTTTGTGCCCGTGACAAAAAGGTTTTGCTTATGCGTACCGAACGCATTACGGATAACGTGCCTGCGGTAATCGCGATTGCAAAACAAAACGCCGTTGTTATTTTAACGCATATATTTGGTTCGTTAATCGTAAACGTGAGCATAAAGACGGCGAGGGGAATAGCCATTACCGCACCCGCTATATAACAAAAAAAGCCCGCCTTGCCCGTGTAAACGGGTTTATATGCCACTGCCGAACGCGGAACTATATTAAGTATATCGCTTTTATCTTGCATTATAGAATTTCCTCTTTTACGCTTTTGAAATGAAGAGTCGATAATACGCAAGTTGCAAAGTCAAGCCGATAAAAAATGCGGAAAAAGCGAGCAACCCGTAACCGAGCAAATCTATATTAAACAGCATAACTCAAATTTTCGGTAAACGCGTTTTGCGCAAACAGCGATACGAATAAACAAATCAAAAATACGCAACGGTGCTACTCATTACAATGGAAGAAACAAAACCGATTTTCCTATTCATATTTTTTCACTCCGAACCCCTATTCGAAATTCATTATACGCAAAATCGGCTACGTTGTCAAATACTTTGTAAAATGTCGTTGCTTTTGCACTCGTTCAACCTAATTTTTAAGTTTTACGGGTAGCCATAATTCGCAAATATAATCGTCGCTCGTCCGGTCGCCGTCTAAATATCTTTCTATATCCGGCGCATTTAACCATTCGTAACCCGAATTGGGCAACCACTCATTATATATCCGCTTTGACGTTTCTTGTATAGAAAACGGAATTTTGCCCCTGCAATCGAATACGGCATAAGTACACTCTCTAATATAAAATTCTTCCATTCCGTCAAGCAATTTTTCGGTGCTTGCCGTTGCTATATAATAATTTAAAACAGTTTCGTCTTGTTCTGATAACGAACATATACCCAATACGCCTTCAATCACATCTGCGGAATGACTTTCGTCTAAATTGATTTTCATTAGCTTTTGATAATTGCCGTTAGCAAAAGTTTTATTCCAAAATTGCGGAATGGTTTCAAACTGTTTGAAATTATCTGTTGAAGTAGATAATTTGTACCCAATCATACGAAATGCTTTTTGTTTTACAATGCGATAATTCAAAATAGTTGCTTCTTTTATACATAGCTGAAATTTTATAGGCGGAAAGGCTTTAAGTTTTAACTCTTTAACTAAACGCACCTTGCTCGGGGGCATACCGTGCATTTTTTGAAAAGCCCTATTAAACGCGGTCGGCGAATCGTAACCGTATTTTAATGCAATTTCGGATATTCTTTCATTAGTGTTTTGCAAATCAAAAGCAGCACGGTCTAATCTCCGATTGCGTATATATTCAGCCAAAGTTATACCCGACATAGCGGCAAAAAGCGTTTGAAACTGATAAATCGAGCATAGCGCAATATTAGATATTTCTTTGTTAACAATTTCACTGTCTAAATTCATCTCGATATATGCCAATGCGGCGTTAAAGCGTTTCAAAGTGTCCATTTTTATACCTCACAAATATTATAGCATATTATAAAATTTTTCAACTCTCTTTTTACTGCATTTTAATGAGAGAAAAATAGACCTAAAAGAAAAAAGTATCCCCACGCTTTGCGTGGGGATACTTTTTTTTAATTTTCCAATTCTAACGGAACAGCGGTTATTTTGCCTTTATCAATTTCAACAATTATTCGCTTATGGCAACTTTCGCATTTTATAATTCCGTTTTTAATTGTTTCCGCTTGTATAAGCGTTTTTGAGCAGATAGGACAGCATACATACATTTTCATACGCTCACCTCATATCTTTTAAGGCGGCAATATTTCCTGTTTGAATGTAGTTTATTCGTTCCAATATTTTTTCGGGTGGCAAATCCCACCAACGCATAGATAAAAGCGCATTTATTGTATCGTCAGAAAAACGCTTGCGTATAGGTTTTGCGGGTACACCGCCCACAATGGTATATGGCGGTACATCTTTTGTAACAACGGCACGCGCACCGATTATGGCACCGTCGCCAATCGTTACACCCGCTAATATTACCGCCTCATAACCTATCCATACATCATTACCGATTACAATGTTACCTTTATTGTCCCATGCTTTATCTGCCCATATTCCGTGTTCCCATTCTTCATAAAAAATAGGAAACGGGTACGTTGAAAGTGAACGCATCGTATGATTTGCACTATTAAACAAAAACTTTGCGCCACAAGCAATAGAGCAAAATTTGCCTATGATAAGTTTATCGTGGTTGATAGGGTAATGATACAAAACATTGTTTTTTTCAAAGTCTTTCGGGTTATTTACGAAATAATTATAAAACGTAAAATCTCCGACTTCGATATTCGGGTTTGTTATTACATTTTTCAAATATACAATTTGTTTATCCTCACTGCGAGGATATATTTTTGTGCTATCCGGAATAGCCATTTTAGTCATCTCCTTATAAATTTATTTTTTTAAGACTATTCCGGCAAAGACAATGCAAAGTTTCATTGTGCAAACTCCTTTAACAAAATTAAGTAAATATAGTATTGATTAACGCTTGAACTTCATTAAAAAACCTACATAAATGAAAGCCGTCCGCGACTGCGTGGTGTATATTCATTGAAAGCGGCATAATAAGTCTATTATTTTCCATTTCATATTTTCCCCAAGTAACTACGGGAGCGAGATATGTTCCGCTGTCAAAAACGTGAATATCAAAACACTTATACTTTACCCACGGCAAACAACTTACGTCAAAAGTATTTTTCGGTATGTCTTTTAAGTCAAACGCTCTTAAATTTTGATAACGTTCTTTATCGGCTAAATAATGAGAGTGAAATTCTTCCAAGTCGTCAGAAAATTCAGTTACCAATTTTACACAACTTTCATCTTCTTTATGAAAATCAGCATAATAAGGTGATACATTTTCCCAACGTATCAAATTACCGTCGTTATCCCAGCCGTACTTGAACTCGTTATGTGAGTTTATTATCTTTGATATAACCCACATCATAGTAGGATAGAATTTTAACCCTTGCGCTTTAATAAATTCCTTTAACGGCGTAACATCAATATCAACCGTCATACTCATTACATTGCGTAAATTATCAATAAAAAAGCGAAAAAGTTTACCTCTTTCCCAAGTGTCTAAATTGATTATTTTATATTCCATTTTAACCTCCTAAAATTTTTGTAATTTTAGAAGGTAGAAACCAGCCCAATGTGCATACGCTTGCCTCCTTGTATTTATGATAAAACTATTATATCATTTTTGCTGTCATAAGTAAATGATTTGATTATTTATTAAAGTGGATTTTATATTTTTGCGTAATCAATTTTTCGACAATATCAATTTTATTGTGATAACGTCTGTGGACGGAATACGCCGCCTTGACAATTTGTCTGCGACGGCATTTTTTGCCGGTTAAGACGACCACCAAAGCGAACACAAAATTTTTAAGCCGCAGTCCGCAACGACCGCGCAAAGGAGCAAGCTATGAAAAATGCAGTCATCTACGCAAGGTATTCTCCCGGTTCAAAGCAGAATTACCAATCAATCGAGGGGCAACTCAAAGAGTGTTACGCTTTCGCGGAACGGAGCGATTTACGCATAGTCCACGAATATATCGACGAACACTTGACGGGGACGAACGACAAGCGCACCCAATTCTTGCAAATGATTGAGGATAGCAAACGCAAGGGCTTTCAATACATATATTTAGGCAAGTACATTTTTCAAGGCAACGAAATTGACGGCGGTATGCCGCGCATTATTGACGACGAACTTTTCGACGAGGTGCAAAGGGTATTAGAGAAATACGCGCAAGCACCGTCAAGAGGAAAAGCCCTTGAAGAATACTTATTATCTGAAAAATTGATATGCGGAAAATGTAGCAACAAAATGACGGGTATCAGCGGCACAAGCAAAAACAAAGAAATGTATTTTTAGTATGCTTGTAACGGACACGTTAAAGGCAAATGCGACAAGCGCGCGAGCTGAACGCGACAATCGAGAGCGAAAAGGCGTTGCAAATCAATTACACTTATGACGATATACGCAAGTGGTTAGAACATTTCCGCACATTGGACTATACTAAGACGAAAAACCGCAAGGCACTAATTGACACGTTTATTTATAGGGTATTGCTTTACGACGACAAAATGAAATTGATATTCAATCTGAAAGACGGGCAGAAAAACGAGTTGCTTTTGAACTTGATATTCCCCGATTACCCCGACGGAAACGGCGGCGCGGACAAAAACGGCGTAAAAGAAAAAGAAACCGAAAACTCGGTTTCTCTTGTCGGGGTGTTCGTATACCCCTGTTATGGTGCGGATGAAGGGATTTGAACCCACACACCTACGGTACCGGCTCCTAAGGCCGGCGCGTCTGCCAGTTCCGCCACATCCGCACGGAATAAGTAAATTATAAGGCAAATGGCGGGAAAAGTCAACGGTTTATCGTTTTTTCGCGTTTTCGAGTTTCCACTTTTTTATTTCGTTAAGACGCTCTTTGAACTTGTATTCCATGCCGTCTTCCGACGGGAAATAGTATTCCGTTCCGAGCAGGGAGTCGGGGAGGCATTGCATATCGGTGAGTTTGTCTTTGGCATCGTGCGCGTATTGATAGCCCTTGCCGTAATCGAGTTCTTTCATTAGTTTGGTGGGCGCGTTTCTTATCACCAACGGCACGGGTTCGGCGAGCATTTTGAGCGCGTCTTTTTTTGCCTTGCCGTAAGCTACGTATAACGAGTTGGACTTGGGCACTAAAGACATGTATACGACCGCTTGCGTTAAATGCACGCTGCATTCGGGCATGCCTATAAAATGGCAAGCTTGATATGCGGCTACCGATATCTCGAGCGCACGCGGGTCGGCAAGACCGATATCTTCGCTTGCAAAGCGGGTAATGCGCCGTGCGATATAAATGGGGTCTTCGCCGGCTTCGAGCATGCGGGCAAGCCAGTAAACGGCGGCATCGGGGTCGGAGTTGCGCATGGATTTGTGAAGCGCGGAAATGAGATTGTAGTGCTCCTCGCCGTTTTTATCGTATAAAAGCGATTTTTTTGAGGTGCATTGCTCTATAGTTTCCTTGGTAACGGTTATTTTGTCGGCGGAAATATCGCCGTTGAGTATCGCCATTTCAAGAGTGGAAAGGGCGTTGCGAGCGTCGCCGTTGGCAAAGTTTGCGATTGTTTCGAGCAGGTCCTGCGATATATCTACATTTTGTCCGCCGAAACCGCGATTGTCCGATACCGCTCTGGCGAGCAGCTCGGTGAGTTCTTCGGTTTTCAATGCTTGCAATACGAACACTTTGCAACGGGAGAGAAGTGCGCCGTTAACCTCAAAAGACGGGTTTTCGGTGGTTGCGCCTATGAGTATTATACTGCCTTTTTCCACGTAGGGAAGAAAAGCGTCTTGTTGCGCTTTGTTGAAACGGTGTATTTCGTCTATAAACAATATTGTTTTTTCGCCGAAACGACGGTTGTTCTCGGCTTGTTCCATAACCTGTTTGATTTCTTTTATGCCGCTCGTTACAGCGGAAAAGTCTATAAAGTTCGCCTGCGTTTTTTTTGCTATTATGCGGGCGAGCGTGGTTTTGCCCACTCCGGGCGGACCCCAAAATATCATGGAGCTGATTTTGTCGCCCTCAATCAAACGTCTTAAAATCTTGCCTTCGCCGAGCAAGTGCTTTTGTCCGAAGAATTCGTCGAGATTTTGCGGCCTGAGTCTTGCCGCCAACGGTTGGGTGGAGGTATTCTCGAAAAAAGTGCTTTGCTCGGACATTTTATTTGCTCGCTCCTTTTGCGTTTAGATAATTATACCATTTGCTCGGTTAAAAATCAAGCCGAAACGTGGCAAAAGAAAAAACCGCACAATAACGTACGGTTTTAAGTGGTGATCCATCCGGGATTCGAACCCGGGACACCTTGATTAAAAGTCAAGTGCTCTACCGGCTGAGCTAATGAATCACAATGGCAGGGGTAGTAGGATTTGAACCTACGAAGTGACGGAGTCAGAGTCCGTTGCCTTACCGCTTGGCGACACCCCTACGGGTTGTTTTGCCTTTCGGCATGGTATGAGGGGAAAGTGGCAGGGGTGGCAGGATTTGAACCTGCGAGTGCGAAAGTCAAAGTCTCGTGCCTTACCGCTTGGCGACACCCCTAAATAAATAATGGGGTGAGTAAAGAGATTCGAACTCTTGGCCTCCAGAGCCACAATCTGGCGCTCTAACCAGCTGAGCTATACCCACCACAGTATTTCGGCAATGGCGCGCCTAAAGGGATTCGAACCCCTGACCCACGCCTTAGAAGGGCGTTGCTCTATCCAACTGAGCTACAGGCGCAGAGTGGAGCGGGTGATGGGAATCGGACCCACGCAGCCAGCTTGGAAGGCTGGAACTCTACCATTGAGCTACACCCGCGAATTAACGCTTATCAAGAATAACATAATACGCAAAATATGTCAACTGTTTGAATATTCATTATACAAATATTTTTTTCTTGTCTTTTTTTTTCGGTTGTGATATACTGTAAAAGCGGTAAAAAGCGCGAAATTATGCAAACGAAGCGGATTAACGGAGCTACTTTTTAATGATTGAACTTAAAAACGTATCGTTCGGCGTGAAAGACGGTAACGCCGAAGAGCAAAAGATAATACTCTCAAACGTGAATTTGACCGTTCCCGATAATTGCATTACAGCAATAACGGGGCAAAACGGCGGGGGCAAGTCTACGCTCATGAAACTACTCATGGGTATAGAAAAGCCTACGGGCGGAAAAATATTTTACAACGGCAAAGATATAACCGATATGAACGTAACCGAACGGGCGCGCATGGGATTTTCCATAGCGTTCCAACAGCCCGTGCGTTTTAAGGGCATAACCGTTAAAAAACTTCTAAGTCTTGCGAGCGGCAAAGAGAGCGACGTAGGCACGCTGTGCAATTATTTGTCGGCGGTGGGCTTGTGCGCCAAAGATTACGTAAACCGTGAAATAGACTCGACTCTTTCGGGCGGGGAGCTTAAGCGCATAGAACTCGCTTCGGCGATAGCCAAGGGCGGCGACGTGTTTTTGCTCGACGAGCCCGAGGCGGGCATAGACCTATGGAGTTTCGAAGAGCTTATAAACACGTTTTTGGGACTAAAAGATAAATCCGTTATAATAGTTACTCATCAAAAAAAGATACTCGACGTGGCGGACAATATAATACTCGTAAATCACAACGCGCCGCCCGAATTGGGCGAACGGGAGAAGATGTTGCCCAAACTTGCCGAAAACGAAACTTGCGGAAGACTTAAGAGGTAGAACATGGATAAAACGGACGAACGACTTTTGGAGCAAATAGCGGAACTGCACGGAGTGCCCGAAGGCAGTTACAATATTCGAAAAAACGGAGAGAGCATTGCCCGCAATTCGAACGCGGATATAGAAATAGTATCCAAAGCCGACAAGAGCGGCATAGACATAATAGTTAAGCCCAACGTGAAAAACAAGAGCGTGCACATTCCCGTGCTCATCACGGCGGGCGATTTTCACGACGTTGTTTACAACGATTTCTATGTAGGAAAGAATTCCGACGTTACCATTGTGGCGGGTTGCGGGATACACAATTGCGGGAGCGGCGACAGCGTGCACGACGGAATACACACATTTCATTTGGAAGAGGGCGCGAAGGTGCGATACGTGGAGCGACACGTTGGCTCAGGCGACGGAAGCGGCGGAAAGAATTTCTTTCCCGTAACGAAAGTTTTTCAGAAAGACAATTCGGTTATGATAATGGAAACCACGCAACTCGGCGGCGTTACCGATACCGTGAGAAAGACTACCGCGACTCTGCGCGGCAATGCCAAATTGCTTGTTAAGGAAAAACTGCTCACCGACGGTAACGAACGCGCGGTATCCGATTTCGACGTTAAGTTGCTCGGGGCGGACAGCAGCGCGGATATAATAAGCAGGAGCGTTGCTCGCGGAAAGTCTTATCAGCATTTCAAATCGCGACTTATAGGGAAAAACCGTTGTTTCGGGCACGTGGAGTGTGACGGAATTCTTACCGACTCGGCGCGAATTTGCTCCACGCCCGCAATAGACGCGGCGCACAGCGACGCGAGCCTTGTACACGAAGCGGCTATAGGAAAGATAGCGGGAGAGCAACTGCTTAAGCTCATGACTTTGGGCTTGGACGAAAAACAGGCGGAAGACACTATAATACACGGATTTTTGGATTGATTATGGAATACATAGAAGCTAAAAGGGTGCTTGCGGTTGGAGAAAGCGAGTGGTTCGGGTGCGACTATAACGCCAATTTGTATCGCGGATGCAGTCACGGTTGCATATATTGCGACAGCAGGAGCGATTGTTATGCGATAAAGCGGTTCGATACGGTGCGAGCCAAACGGAACGTGCTCGCAATACTCGAAGAGGAACTTTGCAAAAAGCGAAAAAAGGGGATTGTGGGACTCGGCGCAATGAGCGACAGTTACAATCCTTGCGAAAAAGAGGCGGAACTTACGCGCGGTGCGCTCAAACTTTTCGATAAATACGGTTTCGGTGTTTCGCTCGAAACCAAATCGGACTTAATACTGCGCGATACCGATATTCTGCTCTCTATAGCAAGCCATTCTCCCGTAAATATCAAATTCAGCGTTACCACTCCTTACGACGATTTGGCTAAAAAGTTGGAGCCGAAAGCGTGTTCGGTTAAGCGCAGATTTGCCGCGCTCGAGGAATTGAGTCGCGCGGGAATATTTACGGGCGTTCTCATGACTCCCGTTTTGCCGTTTTTGGAAGACGACAGCGCGAGCGTTCTCTCCATTGCGGACAAGGCGGCGGAGGCAGGTTGCAAATTCGTATATTTCGGCTATGCTTTCGGCGTTACGTTGCGCGACAGCCAGCGCGTGCACTTTTTGGATAAAGCGGAAAAACTTTTTCCGGGTACGAAGCAAAAATATTGCGACGCTTACGGCAACGATTACATGTGCGTATCGCCCAACAACGAAGCTCTCGTTGCGGCGATAACCGACAAGTGCCGCAAGCTCGGACTCAAATATACTATGCAAGATATAGTTGCCGAAAACAAACGCCCGTATGAGGTGCAACAGATTTCTTTGTTTGATTTCTGAAAATCGCATTAATTTGTTTGACAAGTTAATGCGAAGCATGTATACTATTATAGCATGATTAAAATTAGTTAATAGGAGGTGCTAAAAATGGCAGTACCCAAGCATAAAGCGTCTAAGAAACAGGGTAATTCTCGTTTTGCTAATTGGAAGATATCTAATCCTTCTATTAGCGAATGTCCGCAGTGTCATGAGATGAAACAAAATCATAGAGTTTGCAAAAATTGCGGATACTATGACGGTGTAAAGAAGATTGACATTAAGAAAGACAAGGAATAATTTCCACTGTGCTTTACCGATGGCTCCGCATTAGGATTTGCGGAGCTGTTTTATTTAACGGAGGATTTTGTATATGATGAAGATAGCCGTAGACGCGTTCGGAGGAGATACTTCGCCGTATTCTCAAATAAAGGGCGGCATTGACTTTCTGAACGAAACCAAAGACGTGGGATTGGTTTTTACGGGCGACAAAGAAATTTTGAAGCGCGAGCTTTCCAAATACAAATACGACTCGAGCCGCGTGTTTATAGAGCACGCTCCCGAGGTTATCAGCAACGAGGAAGCTCCCACAACGGCAATACGCGCAAAAAAAGACTCCTCGATGGTTAAGGCGTTCGATTTGCTAAAAGAAGACGCCGAGGTTGCCGGAATGATAAGTTCGGGCAGTACCGGAGCGGTGCTCACCGGCAGCGTGCTCAAGGTGGGGAGAATTAACGGAGTTTTGCGCCCCGCGCTCGCGCCGCTTTTGCCCACTCGCGGCGGCGGCAGGGTATGCCTGATAGACTGCGGCGCAAACGTAGACAGCCGTCCCGACTTTTTGGTGCAGTTCACGCTCATGGCGGTGTGCTACATGCGCTCGGTTTACGGCATACAAAATCCGAGAGTGGGGCTCGTTTCGGTGGGCGTGGAAGACCACAAGGGAAACGCGCTTACCAAAGAGGTGTTCGAACAGCTCAAAAAACTGCCCATAAATTTTAAGGGCAACATGGAAGCGCGCGACGCTCTCACCGGCGAATACGATATTCTCGTAGCCGACGGTTTCGTGGGCAACGTACTGTTAAAATCGGTGGAGGGCACGGCTCAAATGGTAATGGGCGAACTCAAAAGCGCGATTATGGCGTCCGCTTCCGCAAAATTCGGTGCGTTGTTTATGAAAAAGGCTTTCCGCAAGCTCAAGAAATCCATGGACTACAACGCCTACGGCGGCGCACCTTTTCTCGGCATAAACAAAGTGGTGGTAAAAGCTCACGGCGCGGCTAATCCCGAGGCGGTTTCCGCCGCGCTCCGTCAGGTAAAAAAGATGATTGACGCCGACCTCGCGGGCGGCATAAAAGAAGAGCTCGAAAAGTTTTCCGTAAATGAATAACGACTGCGTTTCGCGAGCCGAAAGCATAATAGGCTACGTTTTTTCGGATAAGTCGTTGCTTTTGTGCGCTCTTACCTATAAATCTTACGTAAACGAATACGGCGGAGAAAGCAACGAGCGGCTCGAGTATTTGGGCGACAGCGTGCTCAATCTGATTGCCGCCGAACTGCTGTATCGCGCAACGCCCGCCGACGAGGGCGTGCTGACCGAACTGCGCAAAGGGATAGTGTCGCGCAAGCCGCTTGCCGCCGCCGTAAAAAAGATGGGACTTTTGGAATGTTGCCGAATGGGCAAAGGCGCGAAAATGGGTCTTGCGGATTTCGGAGAAAAGCCGATATCCGATTTGTTCGAAGCCGCGCTCGGCGCGATATATCTCGACGGAGGGCTTAAACCCGCCCGCGAGTTCGTTGCGCGGCATTTGCTTTCCGAATCGGAAAAGTAATTTCATATCGTTGATTTTCGCGTTGTTTTTTGCTACAATATTATTTGAAAAGATTTCTGAACAAGGAAGACAGGTTTGAAATTTAAGAAATTGGAAGTTGCCGGCTTTAAGTCGTTTGCCGACAGGCTGGAAGTAAAATTCGGTGCGGGCGTTACCGCAATAGTCGGTCCTAACGGGTGCGGCAAGAGTAACGTAGCCGATTCTATACGTTGGGTGCTCGGAGAGCAGTCCGCCAAACTTTTGCGCGGAAACTCCATGCAAGACGTAATATTCAACGGAACGGAAAACCGCAAGTCGCTTTCTTACTGCGAAGTAAACTTGTATTTTGACAATACCGAAAAGCTTTTCCCGTCGCTCGATTACGATGAGGTTGTGATTTCGCGTAAACTTTATCGCAGCGGCGAGAGCGAATACTGCCTGAACAAAACGCAATGCAGGCTGAAAGATATCACCGACTTATTGCGCGACGGCGGAATGGGCAGAGAGGGCTATTCCATTATAGGTCAGGGCAGAATAGAAGAATTATTGCGCGCCAAACCCGAGGACCGTCGCGCCATATTCGAAGAAGCGGCGGGTATATCAAAGTTTAAGGCACGCAAAATAGACGCCGAGCGCAAACTCACCCGCACGCGCGAAAACATTGTGCGCGTGGAAGATATTTTGCGCGAAAAAGCGAGCTTGCTCGAACCTCTCACAAAGCAGTCGGAGGCGGCGAGAAAGTGGCTCGAACTGCGCGACAGGCTAAAGACTCACGAAATAAACATATACATACATCAATTCGATTCGGCGAGTCAGGCGAAAGGCGCGATACAGGACAGATTAAACGGAGTTTGCGAGCAAATAGAACTGCGCCAAAAAGACTGTGACGAAGCCACCGTGAAATACAACGAAACAATGGAGAGTTTGGGCGACACCGACAAATCCATAAATTCGTTGCGCGACGAATTGCTCGAGCTTACTGTGGGATTGGAAAAAGCCGCGGGCGAAATAAAGGTTTTGAAAGAGCGGCTCGGCTATCTCAACACGCAGAACGAGCGTCTCAAAGAAGAAAACGCACAGCTCGGCGACGATTACAAGCAAACCGAAACTTTTATAAGCGCGGGCGAGGAGCAGATAGAAAAACTATCGGCGGAACTTGCGGCGGCAAAGAGCGAAGCGGAGAAATTCGACGGCGAGTATTTGTCCGTTGTTGACACTCTCGCGCAAGGCGAAGGCGAAGTGGAGTCTAACCACCGCGCGGTGGTGGAAGCCATGGACAAGCTGACCGAAATACGTTCCAACATGTCGCGACTCGTGGCGGAGCGCGAGGCGTTGCATACTCAAAGCGAAGACCTTGCCAAACGAATTGCGGGAATAAGCGAAAAGCTCGCTTTTTCCACCGAGCAGAGCGCGACTCTCAAAACCGAAATAGACGGCTTTGTATCCGAAAAGAATTCGGTAACGGCAAAACTCGACAAGTATTACGAAATAAACAACGATTGCGTTGCGGAGATAAACAAGGCGGCGCAAAAGATAGACGGCATAAGCGCGAAGTACTACATGGCGAAAACGCGCCACAAGATGCTTACCGAAATGCAACAGTCTTACGAGGGGTTTGCGTACAGCGTAAAAAAATTGCTTTCCGAGGCGAAACAGCGCAAAGACCTGTCGGACAAAATAGAGGGCGTTGTGGCTTCGCTTTTGAGCGTGGGCGAGGGATACGAAACCGCGATAGAAACCGCGCTCGGCAACGCGGTGCAAAATATAGTTACGCGCAACGAAGAAGACGCCAAATATCTCATTGAATTTTTGAAAAGTTCGCGGAGCGGCAGAGCCACCTTCTTGCCCATGTCGTCAATGAAACCGCGCTCTCTCGAAGCGGAATACAAGTATTTGCTCGGTGAAAAGGGCGTGTGCGGCATAGCCTCCGACCTCGTGAAATTCGACTCGAAATATTTTAACATATTCTCGGGATTGTTGGGCAACACCGTCGTGGTCGAAAACATGGATACCGCAATTGCGATAGCGAGAAAGGCGAGGTACGGCTTTAAGATTGTTACCCGCGACGGCGAGGTGCTCACTCCGCACGGCTCTATTACGGGCGGCAGTAAAAAAGCGGAGTCCACAAACGTATTCGGTTACGAAAAAGAGATAGAAACGCTCAAAACGCAGCTCGACGAAATGGACAAGTCGCTTGCCGAGTTGAACGCTTTGCGCGACGAAAAAGTAAAAGAGCAGAAGATTGCGAGCGAGCAAATAAGGCTTCTCGGCGAGGCGCAACACAAGGCGGACGTTGAGATAGCCACGCGCACCGAGGTGCTCAACAAATTCCTTGCGGAAACCGAGGAGCTCGGAGACAGTCTTGCTTTGCTCGAAGCCGAGCTTACGGGCGCACGCGAGCGCATAGAAACCATAACGCGCGATTTCGACAGCGTGGAGTCGCTCGAGCAGATAGTGCGCGGCAAAAAAGACGACGCCAATGAAAGCGGCGAAGAACAGCGGCAGCAGTTCGACGCACTAAGAAAACA
This sequence comes from Pumilibacter intestinalis, assembly GCF_943193005.1. Lineage (GTDB taxonomy): Bacteria > Bacillota > Clostridia > Christensenellales > Pumilibacteraceae > Pumilibacter > Pumilibacter intestinalis. The sequence continues at coordinate 13,258 of NZ_CALPCH010000004.1, read as the reverse complement.
GCGCGATGAATTGCACGAAAAGATGACTTCGGCGCGAGTAAAAGTTTCCATGCTCGAAGGGAAACTCTCTTCGGCGGACGGCGAACTCGCGCGTCTTAAAACCAATCTCGAAAACATATCGCTCAAGATAGAATACGACACCAAGCAGATTGCCGAAAACGATATGTTGATTGCTCAGCTCGACGCGGAAATAAGTTCTTCGGTAAACGCCGAGGGCGACGCCGACAGCAACCGCGTGCGGGAAATACGGCATAAACTTTCCAATCTCGACGACTACAAGCAAGATGTGCAAGTTACGCTCGCTTCGCTCGATACGCGCCGTATGGAGCTTATCAACGAATTGCAGCAATTGCACGACCGCAAGAGTCGCGAGGAAATGCAATTGCTCAAAGTGGATACCGACATAGAGCAGATGCAAGAAAAGATAAAGACCGATTACGAGCTCGAGTATGCGGACTGTCTGCCGTTTAAGGTGGAGGATTACGACTTTGAAAAGGGCGTTGCAGAGGCGGGCAAACTCAATCGCCAAATGCACGCGCTCGGAAACGTCAACCTCGCGTCGATTGAGCAGTGTCAGGAAATGTACGCCGGCTATCATGAAATGGACGTACAGCGCGAAGACCTCGTAAAAGCGGAAGCCGACCTCTTGAAGATAATCAACGAATTGAGCGCGGAAATGCTCGGAAAATTCACGGAGCGTTTCGAGCAGATAAGAGTAAATTTCGTAAAGATATTCAAAGAGCTTTTCGACGGCGGCAACGCCGACCTGTTGTTGCTCGACAGCGAGAACCCGCTCGACGCGGGCATAGAGATAGTGGCGCAGCCTCCCGAAAAAAGACTGCAAAGCATATCCCTGCTTTCGGGCGGAGAACGTGCGCTCACGGCTATAGCCATACTGTTTGCTATACTGCGCCTTAAACCCATGCCGTTCTGCGTTCTCGACGAAATAGAGGCGGCTCTCGACGACGCCAACGCGGGCAGATTTGCGAAATATCTGCGCAGGTTCTCCGAGGACACGCAGTTTATAGTAATTACTCACCGCAAACCCACAATGGAACTTGCCGACAGTTTGTACGGCGTTACCATGGAAGAAAAGGGAGTAAGTAAGATTGTATCGGTTAAGCTCAGCGAGGCCATGAAATTCGAAGAAGGGCAACAGTAAGGAGAAAGCATATGGGATTTTTCGCCAAAATCAAAGAGAAACTGAAAAAGACCAAAGAAACGATAGCCTATAAACTCAATAAGTTGTTTACGGGCGGCGTTCTTACCGACGATTTTTACGACGAACTCGAAATGGCTCTCATTTCGTCGGATATCGGAGCGGAAACGGTTGAAAAACTCATGGACGACTTGCGCGACGTTATAGACGAAAAGCGCATAAGGAACACGGCGGAGGTTAAAGACGAGCTCAAAAGTCTTATGGTGGATATTCTCGACGAAAATCCCGTGCCCGAATACGAATATCCGCTTGTGTTGCTTGTGGCGGGTGTGAACGGAGTGGGAAAGACCACCGCAATAGGCAAACTCGCCAAAAAGTTCAAAAAAGAGGGCAAGAGCGTTACCATAGTTGCCGCGGATACTTTCCGCGCGGCTGCCGCCGACCAACTCACGGTTTGGGCGGAAAGGGCGGGCGTGCGCATAGTTAAGCATGCCGAGGGTGCGGACCCCGGCGCGGTGGTGTATGACGCCATAGCGAGCGCGAAGAGCAAGAAAACGGACGTTTTGCTCATAGATACCGCGGGCAGGCTTCACAACAAAAAGAACCTCATGGACGAGCTCAAAAAGATTAACCGCATAATAGTGCGCGAATATCCCGACTGCATGTATCTCAACTATATTGTGCTCGATGCCACGACGGGACAAAACGCCATATCTCAAGTGGACGTATTCAACGAAGCCATAGATATAGACGGCATAATTCTAACCAAGCTCGACGGAACGGCAAAAGGCGGCGTTGTGCTCGCAATTGCGGGCGAACTAAGCGTACCCGTGGTTTACGTTGGCGTGGGCGAGGGCATAGACGACCTCGAAGAATTCGACTCGCGCGATTTTATAGAGGCGATAATAGAATAAATTTTACGGTTGTACCGTTAATTTGCTTGACAAACAAATCGGTAAAATGATATAATACGAGTGTAAAGTAAATATACTTTAAGCTCGTATTTTTGTTTGGCAAAAGGAACTGCTCACATGAAAGATTTATCGTTTATTGCCTTGACGGACATATACGGTGACGCCCTTACCTCTAAACAGCGCGACATGATGACCGATTACTACGTTCGCGACTTTTCGCTTTCGGAAATTGCCGACAATTACGAAGTGAGCCGTCAGGCTGTGCATTTTGCGATTAAAAACGCCGAAAAGAGCCTGCTTAAGTATGAAAGCCGTTTCGGAGTGAAAGAATTCGTTTCCGGACTCAACGCGCGCATAGCGGCGGTGAGAACCGAAACAACGGGCGCGGTTGCCGCCAAACTTGACGAAATAGACGAGTATATAAGGAGCCGATATGGGACTGTTCGGTAGCCTGAGCGAAAAATTAAATCACATCTTCAGCAAGATAAAATCGCGCGGAAAACTCAGTGAGCTTGAAATAAAACAGGCTATGCGCGAGATACGCGTGGCTTTACTCGAAGCCGACGTAAATTTCGGCGTGGTGAAAGATTTTGTCGCGCGAGTGAGCGAGAAAGCTGTCGGGGAAAAGATACTCAACAGTCTTACTCCCGGTCAGCAGGTGGTTAAGATAGTCAACGACGAACTCGTGGAGCTTATGGGCTCTACGAACGCAAAGTTGAACGTATCGAGCAAACTGCCTACCGTGATAATGATGGTGGGGCTTCAGGGCGCGGGCAAAACCACAATGTGCGGAAAGTTATCGCAACTACTGCGCAAACAGGGCAAAAAACCGCTTTTGGCGGCTTGCGACGTTTACCGTCCCGCGGCAATAAATCAGCTCAAAGTGGTGGGCAAAAGCGTTAACACCGACGTGTTCGAACGCGGCGACAAAGACCCCGTAAAAACCGCGCGACTTGCGGTAGACGAAGCGTTGAGCCGAGGTTGCGACACTCTTATTATAGATACGGCGGGCAGACTGCAAATAAACGAAGAGCTCATGCGCGAGCTCGAAGAGATAAAGAAAGCTGTTAATCCCACCGAAATACTGCTTACGGTAGACGCCATGACCGGTCAGGAAGCGGCAAACGTAGCGGCAACCTTCAATCAAAGGCTGGATATATCGGGAGTTATACTCACCAAGCTCGACGGAGATACCCGCGGCGGCGCGGCTCTCTCTATAAAAGCTGTTACCGGCAAGCCCATTAAATTTTGCGGCACGGGCGAGAAAACCGGTGATATCGAACCCTTTTATCCCGACAGAATGGCTTCGCGAATTCTCGGAATGGGCGACGTTCTCACGCTTATAGAAAAAGCGCAATCCGCGGTAACCGAAGAGGAAATGCTAAAACTCGAGAAAAAACTTCGCGAGTCGGCGTTCACTCTCGACGATTTCCTCGTTCAGTTCGAGCAGCTCGGCAAAATGGGCAACCTCTCCGAGGTAATGTCTATGATACCGGGGCTACCGAACAACATGCGCATAAGCGAAAAAGACGTAGACGAAACGCAAATAGAAAGGTTCAAAGCCATCATCAAATCAATGACTATGTACGAGCGCGAGCATCCCGACGTTATAAAATCGTCGCGCCGCAAACGTATCGCCGCGGGAAGCGGCACGTCTATACAGGACGTAAACCGTTTGCTCAAACAATTCGAGCAGACCAAAGAAATGATGAAGATGATGAAAAACGGAAAAATGGGGAAAGGCGGACGACGCTTCCCGTTTTAATAAATAAGTAATTAACACGTTAAAGGAGTATTAACAAATGGTAAAAATCAGACTTACACGTATGGGCGACAAGAAAAGTCCGTTCTACCGCATTATAGTTGCGGATTCGCGCGCACCTCGCGACGGCAAGTTTATCGATATAGTGGGAACTTACAACCCGCTTTCCGAGCCTGCCGAGATAAAGATAGACGCCGAGAAAGCCAAGCACTGGCTCACCGTGGGCGCAAAGCCGAGCGATACGGTTAAGGCTATGTTCGTAAACGCGGGAATTATAGAGAACGCAAAGAAAGCGCCCGCAAAAACCAAAGCCGTTAAGAAAAAGAAAGCCGAATAAGGCGAGGAGTTAATGAGTATGACTGAACTCGTGCGATTTCTCGTAAACGCTCTCGTGAGCAATAAAGAAGCCGTTTGCATAAACGAAACGGAAGACGGCATAATTACGGTAAGCGTAGACAAAGCCGATATGGGCAAGGTTATAGGCCGACAGGGCAAAATAGCCAAGTCTATCCGCACGATAGTGAAAGCGGCGTGCGCGGGCGGCGAAAAGCAGTACACCGTAGATATTTTGGAAGCGGAATAAGGCATTACGAGGAGAGAATTTCCACAAATTCTCTCTTCTTGTTATACGAGGAAATATGGACTATATCACCGTAGGAGAAATAATCAAAGCGCAAGGCATAGCCGGAGAGGTGAAAGTAAAACCTCTTACGGCTTGTGCCGAGCGTTTCGGAAAATTGCGCGTTTTGTATATAGACGGCAAGCCTTACAAAATGCTCGGACTGCGTATAGACCGCGGTTACGTGTTTTTGAAATTGCAGGGCGTAGACGACAGAAACGCCGCCGAAATGCTGCGCGGCAAGTTTTTGAGCATAGACAGAGTGAACGCGGTAGAGCTTGACGACGGAGAGTATTTCATAACCGACCTCATAGGTTGCGCCGTGGTTGACGAGAACGGAAAGGAGCTCGGGAAGATAACCGACGTATTGCAAAACGGCGGAGCGGTAGACGTGATATGCGCCGTGAGTTCTCTCGGAAAAGAGTTCAGGTTTCCGTTTTTGAATCGCATTGTTTCGAGCGTGAATATTGCGGAAAAGAAATTCGCCGTAATCGAAAAACTGCTCAACGAGGTTTGCGTTTATGACGATTAACGTGCTTACGCTGTTTCCCGAAATGTTCGACGCACTCAAGCACAGCGTTACGGGAAGGGCGTTTGATGGCGAAATAGTCAATTTCCGCGCCGTGAACATAAGAGATTACAGTAAAAATAAGCACTTTAAGTGCGACGATTATCCTTACGGCGGAGGTGCGGGTATGGTTATGACTCCGCAACCCATATTCGACGCGGTGCAAGCCGTAGACTCCGAGCATTCGTGCCGCAGAATATATTTGTCGCCCAAAGGCGGAACGCTTACGGCGGCAAAAGCCAAAGAGCTGTCGGCATGCGGCGATTTGCTTTTTTTGTGCGGACATTACGAAGGCGTGGACCAACGCGCGATTGATTTGTGCGTAGACGAAGAACTGTCGGTTGGCGATTACGTTCTCACCGGCGGAGAGCTTGCCGCAATGGTGACTATAGACGCGCTGATGAGATTTGTGCCGGGTGTGCTCGGCAGCGAGCAGTCGGCGGTGGACGAGAGCTTTTCAAGTTCGTCGCTCGAATATCCGCAATACACGCGCCCGAGAGTGTTCGAGGGATTGAAGGTGCCCGAAGTGCTTGTGAGCGGGCATCACGAAAACGTGGAAAAATGGCGCAGGGAGCAGTCGCGCAAAATCACCGCTTTGCGCCGCCCCGACTTAATAAAAAACGAAACTTGATAACGGAGAAAAACCGAGTGATAAATTGGTACCCCGGACATATGACCAAAGCAATGCGCATGATAGAAGAGAACCTGCGCATTGCCGACACGGTGGTGTACGTGCTTGACGCGCGCGCACCGCTTAGCTGTATTAACCCCAATTTCGAGAGCATGTTGGGTAGTATGCCTGTCATATATGCGGTAAACAAGGCCGAACTCGGCGATAAAACGCGAGTTTCCGAGTGTATTGCGCGTTTGAGCGCAAACGGACGAAGGGCAATAGCGCTTAGCGCAACCGCATCCAAATCCACTGCGCCCGTACTGAATGCAATACGCGAGCTGTGCGACGAAAAGATAAACAAAGCTCTTCTTAAAGGCGTGCGCAAAAGCATAAAGTGCATGGTGCTCGGAGTACCCAACACGGGCAAGTCCACCATAATAAACAATCTTTGCGGCAGTGCGAAAACCGTTACTGGCAACAAGGCGGGGGTTACGCGCGGCAAACAGTGGGTGCGCGTAAACGAGCGACTCGAGGTGCTCGACACTCCGGGTACGCTCTATCCAAAATTGAGCGACCAGCGCGTGGCTCGCCGCCTTGCTTATATAGGCAGTATAAAAGACGAAATACTCGATACTTACGAGCTTGCGTGTTCGCTTGCCGACGAGTTGAACGAGTTGTATCCCGAAGCTATAACTTCGCGCTACAATATAGAAAAATCGACGGGAGAGGAGTGCTTGCAAGCCGTTGCGAGGTCGCGCGGCTATTTGTTGAAAGGCGGTAGTGCGGATACCGAGCGAGCGGCTCTTGCGCTTATAGACGATTTGCGCAGAGGCAGGCTCGGCGCGATAACCTTTGACAGAGTTTCGGAATTTGAGTAACATGAAAACCGTGGAATTATTCGAATACGACAGAAAGTTTTTGCCTAAAACGGTTGCGGGAATAGACGAGGCGGGGCGAGGTCCGCTCGCAGGACCCGTGGTTGCGGCGTGCGTTATAATGCCGCTCAACGAAATTATAGACGGCATAAACGACAGCAAAAAACTAGGCGAGAACAAGCGGGAACGTTTGTATGCGTTGATTACCGAGAAAGCAGTGGCTTACGGCGTGGGAATAGCGGAGCGCGAGAAGATAGACGAGATAAATATTCTTAACGCAACCAAGCTCGCAATGAAGTCCGCATGCGAAAATATGGGCGTTATGCCTGACATAGTACTTGTAGATGCGGTAAAAGGCTTGGATATTTCTTGCGAGTGCGTTCCCATAATAAAGGGCGACGCTACGAGTTACAATATAGCCGCGGCTTCCGTAATAGCCAAAGTTACGAGAGACAGGCTCATGCGCGGTTATGCGGAAATGTATCCCGAGTACGATTTTTCCAGAAACAAAGGGTACGGAACGGCAAACCATATTAACGCGTTAAAGCAGTTCGGAAAGTGTCCCATACACCGAAACACTTTTATAAAGAACTTTATCGGAGAGCAAGGTAATGAGTAAGCGCGACAATAAAGCAAAAGGCAAATGCGGGGAGGAAATAGCGTGCGCCTATCTCAAAAAAGCGGGCTACGATATCTTTCATAAAAATTTCTCGACCCGTTTGGGCGAGCTTGATATTGTTGCCGCCGACAGTTCCGCGCTTGTTTTCATAGAGGTAAAAACCCGCTTAAACGACGAGTTCGGCACTCCCGCCGAAGCGGTGGATTACCGCAAGAGAAGGAAAATAAGCGAGGTTGCCGCACAGTACATAAAGAAATACAGATACTTTGACGTGCCCGTTCGTTTTGACGTAATAGAGGTTTACATAGAGGACGGCACCGTAAATCACATAGTGAACGCGTTCGACAGTTTTTTGAGATATTGAGCGGCACGCCTGTGCTCGGAATAAAAGGACGGGCAGGGATACAAAATAAAGTAAAAAACACTTGCAATCGTGTGCGATTGGGTGTAAAATATGTATAAGTTATAAGATATAAGGAAATTGCAATGTCGGTTATGCCTCAAACCGTTTTGGCGGTGAGCGTTTCAATCCCGCCCGAAACGGTATTCAATATAGGACCTTTGCAGGTCACCGATACCATGGTAAGCGCGTTTGTCACGATGCTTGCGCTTGTGTTGTTTGCGCTCGTCGTTCGCATTTTCTTCATACCGCGTTGGCGAAAAGACGACGAACACGTTTCGGGGTTCAGGCTGTTTATCGAAGCGATGGTTAATATCTTCGACTCGTCGGCTCGCGAACAAAACGGCAATTACGGCGGATTTGTAGGACCTTTCTATTTCGCGCTTGCCGGATTTATCGCGCTCGGCACGCTTATGGAACTTACGGGCATGCGCCCGCCCACGAGCGACTTAAACGCGGGACTCGCGCTCGGACTTATGTCTTTCGTGCTCATAGCGTTTTTCGGCTTTCATAAGAAAAAGGCGAGAAGGCTGTTGCATTACTGCAATCCGATAAACGTGATTAGCGACGTGGTAGTGCCTTTTTCCTTGGCTTTGCGACTGTTCGGGAGCGTGTTCTCGGGCTATATAATCATGCACCTTATTTACAGCTTGCCCGTTTATTTGAACATTGCTCTGCCTGCCGTAGGTTCGGTGATATTTACGCTCTTTCACGCGCTTATACAAAGTTATATATTTATGTTCCTGTCTATGAGTTTTATAGGCGAGGCTATAGAATAAAATTTCGGAGGTAACAAAATGGTTCCCGTACTTACTGCAATAATGGCGTTTCTTACGTCTGCCGACGGACTGCAAGCGATAGGAGCGGGCATTGCCGGACTTACCGGTTTCGGCGCGGCAATCGCAATGGGCATTATAGGCGGCAAATCGGTTGACGGCATAGCAAGACAACCCGAGGCCGCGAATAAAATACGCAGTTCGATGATGCTCGGTCTTGCGTTTGCCGAAACCACCGCAATATACGGCGTTCTCGTGGCTATTCTCATTATGGTGCTATAAGACAGGCAATGAAAGAGATATTTGAAAAACTCGGACTCGGCGGTTGGGATATATTGTTTCACGCCGTAAATTTGGTAATACTTATCGTTGCGCTGTATTTTCTTTTGTTCAAACCCGTAAAAAAGATAATTGCGGGGCATAGACAAAAGCTCGACGAAATTTACAAAGAAAATCGCCGTATGCACGAGGAAACCGAAGAACTCAAAAACAGCTACGACGAAATGAAGCAAAACGCGCTCGCGGAGAGCGCGCGCATAAACGAAAAGGCGGCGCGTCGCGGCGGCGAAATAATAGAGGAAGCACAGCGCAAAGCCGACGCTATTGTGGAGAACGCCCAAAAAGAGGCTGTTGCCGAACGACACCGTATCAAAAACGAATTGCATGACAGCGTGGGGCACATTGCCGTGGAAATAGCGGGCAAGATACTCGAGCGCGAGGTGAGCGAAGAGGATAACCGCCGTATTATAGACGAAAGTCTTTCGGAGTGGGAGAAATGACCGAAAAAGTATGCGTGTTCTCGGCAAAACCTTTGACCGAAAAAGACAGGCTTCGCATAGAAAAAATCTTCGGAAAAAAGCACAGTAACGCTGTGGAATACGAATATCGCATAGACACGGCGTTACTCGGCGGTTTGCTCATAATAGACGGAAACGATTATTACGACTCCACCGTTTCGAGCAGACTGGCAAAAATGAAGCGCAACTTGAGCTGAACGGAGAGCTATGGAACAGGAAGAAATAACGCTGATAGAAACGGGGATACGGAAAAAAATCAATTCCGTAACTTTGGACTATGCCGTTAAACCCGCGGGCAGAGTGAGTTTTTCGGGCGACGGCGTGATAAAAATAGACGGCTTGGGTTCGGCGAAATACGGCGAACTTTTGGACGTGGGTGGCGAAACTCAGGCTATAGTTCTCGGACTTTACGAAAACGAGGTGGATGCGATTGTGCTCGGAGAAGAAGACAAGGCTTCGGCGGGCATGATAGTAAAAGCCACGGGCAGAATTGTGGAAGTGCCCGTAGGCAAAAAACTTTTGGGCAGGGTGGTAAATCCGCTCGGCACGCCCATAGACGGAATGGGTGAAATCAAGGGCGCGAAACGCCGCCCCATAGAAGCACCCGCGCCCGAAATATCCGACCGCGGCAAAGTGAATACCCCTCTTCAAACGGGCATATTAGCAATAGACTCCATGGTTCCCATAGGCAGAGGGCAACGCGAGCTTATAATAGGCGACAGGCAGACGGGTAAAACCTCTATTGCGATAGACTCGATAATAAATCAAAAAGGCAAAGGCGTTGTGTGCATATACGTTGCCATAGGTCAAAAGGCGAGCAGCGTTTCGTCAATACTGCACACGCTTATCGAGCACGACGCTATGGACTACACCGTTATAGTGTGCTCCACCGCCAAAGACTCCGCGCCGCTTCAGTATATCGCGCCGTACAGCGGGTGCGCTATTGCCGAAGAGTTCATGTATGAGGGCAAAGACGTTTTAATAGTTTACGACGACCTCAGCAAGCACGCGGTTGCTTACAGGTCGATGAGTTTGCTGTTAAAGCGTCCGCCGGGGCGCGAAGCGTATCCGGGAGATATATTTTACCTGCATTCCCGACTTTTGGAACGAGCCGCAAAACTTTCGGCGCAAAAGGGCGGAGGTTCGATTACCGCGCTTCCCATTGTGGAAACTTTGGCGGGCGATATTTCTTCTTACGTGCCTACAAATATCATATCCATTACGGACGGGCAGATATATCTCGAAAGCGAGTTATTCAATTCGGGCGTTCGCCCCGCGGTAAACGTGGGACTGTCGGTTTCGCGCGTGGGGTCTGCCGCGCAGGTACCGGGCATGAAAAAGGTTAGCGGCAAACTGCGTTTGGATTTGTCGCAGTACCGTGAACTTGCGGTGTTCGCCCGTTTCGGGTCGGACCTCGACTCTCAAACTGCGGCAAAGCTCGAGCAGGGGCGGCGCACCACCGAAACGCTCAAACAGGACGTACATGTTACAATTCCCGTTGAGCGGCAGATAATTTTGCTGTATATAACCATGAAGGAACTCAACAAAAACGTAGCCGTAAAAGACGCGGCGCGTTTCAACGAGGAATTTTTCGGCTATCTCGTTGCCGCGTATCCGCAGGTTGTGGAAGACGTACGCAAGAGCGGCGATATAAGCATGGACACGGGGATTGCCATAGAAGACGCGGTGGAAGAATTCGGAAGGATATTCAAAAAGTAACATGAAGAATTTTTCCGATATAAAGCATCGCATAAAGAGCATTTCCGATACGAGGAAAATAACGGGCGCAATGGAAACCATTTCGGTTGCCAAAATGCGCAAGGCTTTGCGCCGCTATGAAAACAACAAGGCGTATTTCGAAACGATACGCGGCGTTATAAGCGATATAATATTGCGCACCGAGAAAGCGGAACACAAAGTTTTTATGCAGTCGGCAAAGCGCAAAGCGGCGTTTATTGCGATAGCTTCGGATAAAGGGCTTGCCGGCGGGTTTAACCACAATATTTTGGCGTTTGCCGAAAGGGAAATAACGCGCAGTATCGAGCCGCACGTGTTTGCCGTAGGGCAAGTATGCGAAGAGTATTTTACCAATCGCGGCATAGCCATAGACGGCGCGTTTGCTGACGCGTCTTACGAGCCGTCGGTAAAGCAGGCGGCGGAGATGAGCGAACGCGTATACTCAATGTTCGACCGCGGAGAGATTGACGAAGCGTATATAATTTACACGGCAATGGAAGGGCGCGGCAAAATGACTCCCTCCGTGCTCAAGTTGTTGCCGTTCGACCGCAACGAGGTGTTGGGCGAGCGCGACGAGAACATTGCGGACGCACGAGAGTGCGAACGGATATATTACGAGCCTTCGCCCGAAGAGGTGCTCGCGACGCTCATACCGCAGTATTTAACCGCTATGATATACGGCGCTTTGATACAAAGTTCGGCTTGCGAGCACAGTCAGCGGCGCAGTGCGATGAACAGCGCGACTCGCAACGCAAACGAGCTTCTCGAAAAGTTGCAAGTGGACTACAACAGGGCAAGGCAGGAAACCGTTACGGACGAGCTGAGCGAAATAGTAACGGCGGCAAACGGAGTGCAGAATGAAAACCGAAACTGAAAATCTTCATAAAGGCAAAGTAATAGTTGTTTTGGGACCCGTGGTCGACGTGGAATTCGACGGCACTTATATGCCTAAAATTCACGAGAAACTGTTGGTGAAAATGGCTCAAAACAATTTTGTCGCGCTCGAAGCGTTCAGTCACGTGCGTAGCGGAGTGGCGCGTTGCATAGCGTTGCGCGCAACCGACGGAATGAGCAGAGGCATGGAGGTTTACGCCTCGGGCGAACCGATAAAAGTGCCCGTAGGCGAGAGCGTGCTCGGGCGAGTAATGAACGTACTCGGCGAACCGATAGACAACAAGGGCGAAATAGTTGCGGAAAAACATCTTTCCATTCACCGCAAAGCTCCCGAATTTTTCGAACAGTCGCCTTCCGCGCGAGTGCTCGAAACGGGCATAAAAGTTATAGACCTCATAGCTCCGTATGCCCGCGGCGGAAAAATAGGACTGTTCGGCGGCGCGGGCGTAGGCAAAACGGTACTCATAATGGAACTTATTCGCAACGTGGCGCACGAACACAACGGATACTCGGTGTTTACGGGCGTTGGCGAACGCAGTCGCGAAGGTTACGAAATGATAAGCGAAATGACCGAAAGCGGCGTATTGGATAAAACCGCGCTCGTGTTCGGGCAGATGAACGAGCCGCCCGGTTCGCGTATGCGAGTTGCTCTCACGGGTCTTACCGTTGCTGAATATTTCCGCGACGAAATGAGCAAAGACGTTTTGCTGTTTATAGACAACATCTACCGTTTCGTGCAGGCGGGAAGCGAGGTTTCGGCAATGCTCGGGCGAATGCCGAGCGCGGTGGGTTATCAGCCTACGCTCGCTACCGAAATGGGCGCGTTACAGGAACGGATAACAACCACCAAAAGCGGCTCGATTACCTCCATACAGGCGGTATACGTTCCCGCCGACGACCTGACCGACCCCGCGCCCGCGGCGATTTTCGCCCATCTCGACGCTACCACGGTGCTGTCGCGCAAAATTGTGGAACAGGGCATTTATCCCGCCGTAGACCCGCTTTCGTCGGGAAGCAGAATACTCGAGCCGAGAATAGTGGGAGAAAAGCATTACCGCGTTGCGCGTAAGGTGCAGGAAACTTTGCAACGGTACGCCGAATTGCAGGACATAATAGCCATACTCGGCATGGACGAACTGGGTGAAGAGGATAAGCGCACGGTGTACCGCGCCCGCAAAATACAGCGTTTCTTTTCGCAACCTATGTTTGTTGCAAGCGTATACACGGGCATGGAAGGGCGTTACGTACCCGTTAAAACCACCGTTGAATGTTTCGACGAAATACTCAAAGGAAACGCCGACGAATATCCCGAAAGCGCGTTTTATATGGCGGGCGACCTCGACGAGGTGAAAGAAAAGGCAAAGGGGCACTGAGCATGGAAAAGAGTTTTATGCTTAACATAGTAACCCCCGACCGCGAGTTTTTTTCGGGAAACATAGAGTCGCTTATAATTGGGGAGCAAGAGCTTAAACAGTATCTGAAATTTGTTTGCGCCCATTGCCCGCATTAAAAGTATCTTGTCTTC